>NZ_JBVJWO010000014.1:178871-229427 GCF_055602345.1 Streptomyces sp. NPDC037401 | reverse complement strand
GTAGCCGCGGGTGTGCTCGTTGACCAGGTCGGCCAGGTCGTCCAGACCGTCGTGGATACCGGTCGCGTCCCAGCGCAGGAGTTCCAGCGCCCCGGGGGGGGGGGGGGGGGGGGGGGGGGGGGGGGGGGGGGGGGGGGGGGGGGGGGGGGGGGGGGGGGGGGGGACACCCCCCCCCCCCGGGCCTGCCGGACTGCTGTGGGACCGGTCAGGAAGCGGCCTGTCCCGAGGAGCGGCGGCCGCCGCCCGAGCGGCGCCGGGCGCCGGCGGGGGCTCCCTGGCCGGTGCTCTTGGCGCCGGCGGAGCGGCGGGTGCCGTTCGCGGGGCCTTCGGCCTGGCCGCCGGTGCGGGGCCGCGGGGTGCGGGCTGCGCCCGTACCGGCTCCCGTGCCGGAGGCGGAGCCGCCCTGGCCGGCGGGGCGGGCCCGGCGGGTGCGGCCGCCGGCTGCGGCGGGTGCGGACGCGGATCCGCCGGCCGGGCCGCGCGAGCGGCGGGGCTTGGCCGGGGCCTTCTTCGCCGGGGCGGGCTGCGGGACCTCGACGACCACGGGCACGCCGGAGGGCTCGCGGGCGCCGGTCAGGGTGGCCAGCGCGGCGTCGGAGGACCTGATCTGCGCGGTCTGCGGGGAGATCCCGGCGTCCGACATCAGACGGCCCATCTCCCGCTTCTGCTCGGGCAGCACCAGCGTGACGACGCTGCCGGACTCGCCGGCGCGCGCCGTGCGGCCGCCGCGGTGCAGGTAGTCCTTGTGGTCGGTCGGCGGGTCGACGTTGACGACGAGGTCGAGGTCGTCGATGTGGATGCCGCGGGCGGCGACGTTGGTCGCGATCAGCGCGGTGACCTGGCCGTTCTTGAACTGGTCCAGGGTGCGGTTGCGCTGCGGCTGGGAGCGGCCGCCGTGCAGGCCGGAGGCCCGTACGCCGCTCGCCAGCAGGCGCTTGACCAGGCGGTCCACCGAGCGCTTGGTGTCCAGGAACATGATCACGCGGCCGTCGCGGGCGGCGATGCGGGTGGTCACGGCCTTCTTGTCGGTCTCGTCCTGGACGTACAGGACGTGGTGCTCCATGGTCACGACGGCGCCCGCGGACGGGTCGACGGAGTGCGTCACCGGGTCGGTGAGGAACTGCTTGACCAAACGGTCGACGTTCTTGTCCAGGGTCGCGGAGAACAGCATCCGCTGACCGCCGGGCTCGACCTGCTTGAGCAGGGCGGTGACCTGCGGCAGGAAGCCCATGTCGGTCATCTGGTCGGCCTCGTCGAGGACCGTGATGGCGACCTGCGAGAGGGTGACGTCCCCGCGGTCGATGAGGTCCTTCAGACGGCCGGGGGTGGCGACGAGCACCTCGGCGCCGCGGCCCAGCGCGGTGGACTGCCGGTTGATCGACATGCCGCCGACGACCGTGGCTATGCGCAGGTGCACGGAGGTGGCGTACGGGGTGAGCGCGTCGGTCACCTGCTGCGCCAGCTCGCGGGTGGGTACGAGGACCATGGCGAGCGGCGCGCGGGGCTCGGCGCGGCGGCCGGCGGTGCGGGCGAGCAGGGCCAGGCCGAAGGCGAGGGTCTTGCCGGAGCCGGTGCGGCCGCGGCCGAGGAGGTCACGGCCGGCCAGCGAGTTCGGCAGGGTGGCGCCCTGGATCGGGAACGGCTCGGTCACCCCCTGCGCGGCGAGGGTCTTGAGGAGCGCGGCCGGCATGTCCAGGTCCTCGAAGGCCGCGACGGGGGGCAGGGCGGGGGTGAGGGTCTCCGGCATGGTGAATTCCTGCGGCCGCGCCACGGCAGCCTGGGGACGTCCTGCGGCGCCCTTGGGGCGCCCCTGGGATGCGCCCCGGTTGCGGCCGGAACGGCGGGGGGCACGGGCGGAGCTGGAGCTGGTCATGCGGAGACGCCCTCCTGAGGCTGGCGGACAGACTAGACAGCGCAAACCGGGGCCCGCACCGAGTGGTGCGAGCCCCGGTTCCGCGATGAGCGATCAGGCGGGGAGGATGTTCTCCGCCTGGGGGCCCTTCTGGCCCTGGGTGACGTCGAAGGTCACCTTCTGGCCTTCCTGGAGCTCACGGAAGCCCTGGGTGGCGATGTTGGAGTAGTGGGCGAACACGTCCGGGCCGCCACCCTCCTGCTCGATGAAGCCGAAGCCCTTTTCCGAGTTGAACCACTTCACGGTGCCGTTGGCCATAACAATCTCCTGAATGAGTAAGGGCCCCATCCGGAGTGCCGGAAAAACAATAAAAGCGCCTGAGGATCATTCCCGTCAGGCGCGCATAAAGTTCATGGGTACCACAACTGCAACGCTCCTAAGCTAGCACACGCTGGTCCGGGCGCTCCGCCGGGAGGGCGGGCGGGCTCCGTCCGGCGGGTCGGCGCCGGGCGGAGCCCGCCCGTTCACAGGCGCTCGATGACGGTGACGTTGGCCTGGCCGCCGCCTTCGCACATGGTCTGGAGGCCGTAGCGGCCGCCGGTGCGTTCCAGCTCGTGCAGCAGTGTGGTCATGAGCTTCGCGCCCGTTGCGCCGAGCGGGTGGCCCAGGGCGATCGCGCCGCCGTTGACGTTGACCTTGTCCGGGTCGGCGCCGGTCTCCTTGAGCCAGGCCAGCACGACCGGCGCGAAGGCCTCGTTGATCTCGACCAGGTCGATGTCGTCCATCGTCAGGCCGGTCTTCTTCAGTGCGTGCGCCGTGGCCGGGATCGGGGCGGACAGCATCCGGATGGGGTCCTCGCCGCGTACGGACAGGTGGTGGATGCGGGCCCGCGGGGTCAGGCCGTGTTCGCGTACGGCCCGCTCGGAGGCGATCAGCACGGCCGCGGCGCCGTCGGAGACCTGCGAGGAGACGGCGGCCGTGATGGTGCCGCCCTCGACGACCGGTCGCAGGGCGGCCATCTTCTCGAGTGAGGTGTCGCGGCGCGGGCCCTCGTCGGCGGTCACGTCGCCGTGGGCCACGGTCTCGCGGGCGAAGCGTCCCTCGTCGATCGCGCGGACGGCCCGCCGGTGGGAGCGGAGGGCGAACTCCTCCATGGCGGCCCGGGAGATGCCCCATTTTTCGGCGATGAGCTGGGCGCCGTGGAACTGGTTGACGGGTGCGTCGCCGTAGCGGGCGCGCCAGCCGGCGGAGCCCAGGTAGGGGCCTTCGGTGAGGCCGAGCGGCTCCGCCGCCTGCCGGGACGCGAAGGCGATCGGGATCATCGACATGTTCTGGGTGCCGCCCGCGACGACCAGGTCCTGGGTGCCGGACAGGACGCCCTGTGCGGCGAAGTGGACCGCCTGCTGCGAGGAGCCGCACTGGCGGTCGACGGTCACGCCGGGGACCTCCTCGGGCAGTCCGGCCGCCAGCCACGCCGTGCGGGCGATGTCGCCGGCCTGCGGGCCGACGGTGTCGAGGCAGCCGAAGACCACGTCCTCGACGGCGGAGGGGTCGATGCCGGAGCGCGCCACCAGGGCGGTCAGGACGTGCGCGCCGAGGTCCGCCGGGTGGACCCCGGCCAGTCCCCCGCCGCGCCGGCCGACGGGGGTGCGTACCGCTTCGACGATGTAGGCCTCGGGCATGGCTGCTGCTCCTTCGCGGACGGCGTACGCGGCTACGTACGGACGGCGATGCCGTCCAGCACCATCGACAGGTACTGGCGGGCGATCTCCTCGGGGCTGTGCTGTCCGCCGGGCCGGTACCAGGAGGCCGCGACCCACACCGTGTCGCGCACGAAGCGGTAGGTGAGGCGGATGTCCAGGTCGGACCGGAAGACGCGGGCGGCGACCCCCCGCTCCAGCGTCCCGAGCCAGGCCTTCTCGAACTTCTGCTGGGAGTCGGCGAGGTACCGGAAGCGTGGCTGGGCGGACAGGTGCCGGGACTCCTTCTGGTAGATCGCGACGGCGGCGCGGTGCCGGTCGATCTCCCGGAAGGACTCGGTGACGAGGGACTCGATGGTCTCCCTGGGGCCGAGTCCGGCTTCGAGCACGGCGTCGTAGCCGGCCCACAGCTCGTTCAGGAAGGTGGAGAGGATCTCGTCGAGCATCGATTCCTTGGAATCGAAGTGGTAGTAGAGGCTGCCGGCGAGCATGCCGGCCTCGTCGGCGATCTTGCGGACGGTGGTGGCGTTGTAGCCCTGGGCGGCGAAGACTTCGGCGGCGGTGCCGAGGAGTTCGCGGCGCCGCTCGGGCGAGGCCGTCACCTGTGGCTTCTTCTTGTTCGTTGGCACGCGCCCATTGTGGTCCTACGCGTGCTGGCTGCTGACGGACACGGTCTCGCCGGTCATGTAGGAGGAGTAGCCGCTCGCGAGGAAGACGATGACGTTGGCGACCTCCCACGGCTGGGCATGGCGGCCGAAGGCCTCGCGGGCGGTGAGCTCGTCCAGCAGTTCCCGGCTGGTGACCTTCACCAGGTGCGGGTGCATGGCCAGGCTGGGGGCGACGGCGTTGACGCGGACGCCGAACTCCGCGGCTTCCAGGGCCGCGCAGCGCGTCAGCGCCATCACCCCGGCCTTGGCGGCCGCGTAGTGCGCCTGGCCGGCCTGGGCGCGCCAGCCCACGACGGAGGCGTTGTTGACGATGACGCCACCGGTCCCACCCGTGCCGGTGGCGGTGGCGGTGGCGGTGGCGGTGGCGGTGGCGGCGTCGCGGAAGGACCGCAGGGCGGCCCGGGTGCAGCGGAACGTGCCGTTCAGGGTCACGTCGAGCACCTTCGACCACTGGCCGTCGGTCATGTCGGCGAGGGCTGCGGTGCCGCCGAGTCCGGCGTTGTTGACCACGATGTCGAGGCGGCCGTGGGCGGTGGCGGCGAACGCGAAGAGGGCCTGCACCTGGGCTTCGTCGGTGACGTCGCAGGGCAGGGCGGCGACCCGGTCCGCGCCGAACTCGGCGGCGAGGGCCTCCTCGGTCTCCTTCAGGCGGCGGGCGTGCGCGTCGCCGATGACGATCCGGGCACCCTCCTCCAGGAACCTGCGGGCGGTGGCTCCGCCGATGCCGGCGCCTGCGGCGGCGGTGACGACGGCGGTGCGGCCGCGCAGCAGTCCGTGTGCGGGTACGTATTCCGGTTCCGGTGCGCCCATGCCCGTGCCTCCCGTACCTCCCTGGCCCTGCTCCTGGCCGTACGTTAACCTACCAAACACTTGTTAGGGAAGCTGCGAAGGAGGCGAACGGCCGATGGAGCTCACGCACCCGCCCGAGGTGGCGGCCTTCCGGGCCGAGGCCCGCGCCTGGCTGCGGGCGCACGTACCGGCGCGCCCGCTGCCCTCCCTGGAGACGGAGCGGGGCTTCGCGGCCCACCGGGCCTGGGAGGCCGAGCTGCACGCCGGGGGCTGGTCGGTGGTCTCGTGGCCCGAGCGGTACGGCGGCCGGGGCGTGGACCTCGCGCACTGGCTGGTGTTCGAGGAGGAGTACTACGCCGCGGGGGCGCCCGGCCGGGTCTCCCAGAACGGCATCAACCTGCTCGCGCCGACCCTCTTCGACCACGCGTCGCCCGGGCAGCGGGACCGGGTGCTGCCCGCCATGGCGAGCGGCGAGGTGATCTGGGCGCAGGCCTGGTCCGAGCCCGAGTCCGGCTCGGACCTGGCCTCGCTGAGGTCGCGGGCGGTGCGGACGGACGGCGGGTGGCTGCTGTCCGGCCAGAAGACCTGGTCCTCGCGGGCGGCCTTCGCGGACCGCGCCTTCGGGATCTTCCGTACGGATCCGCAGGCGCCCCGGCCCCACCAGGGCCTGACGTACCTCATGTTCGACCTGCGGGCCCCGGGGGTCACCGTCCGCCCGATCGGGCGGCTGGACGGCAAACCGGCCTTCGCGGAACTGTTCCTGGACGGCGTGTTCGTCCCGGACGAGGACGTGATCGGCGAGCCGGGCCAGGGCTGGCGGATCGCGATGTCGGCGACGGGCAGCGAGCGGGGGCTGACGCTGCGGTCGCCGGGGCGCTTCCTCGCGGCCGCGGACCGGCTGGTGTCGCTGTGGCGGGCGCAGGGTGACCCGGCCGACACGGCACTGCGGGACCGGGTGGCGGACGCGGTCGTGGGGGCACGCGCGTACGAGCTGTTCACCTGGGCGAGTGCGGCGCGCTTCGCGGCGGGCGAGGTGATCGGCGCGGAGTCCAGCCTGAACAAGGTGTTCTGGAGCGAGTACGACATCGCGCTGCACGAGACGGCGCTCGACCTGCTGGGCCCGGACGCCGAGCTGGCGGACGGCCCGTGGGCCGAGCCGTGGGTCTTCGCGCTGGCCGGTCCGATCTACGCGGGCACGAACGAAATCCAGCGCGACATCATCGCCGAGCGGCTGCTCGGCCTTCCGAAGGGCCGCCGCTGATGCGCTTCCTGCCGACCGGCGAGCAGTCGGACTTCGCCCGCTCCCTGCGCGCCCTGCTGTCCGCCGCGCCGGTCCCGGCGGCCGTGCGGGCCTGGTCTGCGGGCGAACACGCCCCGGCCGAGGCCCTGTTCGGGCGTCTCGCCGAGGCCGGGGTGTTCGCGCTCGCCGTCCCCGAGCGGTTCGCCCCCGACACCGGCCTGGGCCCGCTGCCGGTCGAGGCGGCGATCGCCTTCGCGGAACTGGGCCGCCACGCCGTGCCGGGGCCGCTGGTGGAGACCGCCGCGGCCGCGGTGCTGCTGACCCGGCTGGGGGACGAGACCCTGGCGAAGCGCTTCCTGCCCGGCCTGGCCGCCGGGGAGGCCCTGGCGACCCTGGTCCTGCCGGGCGGCGGACCGTACCTCCTGGACGCGGACGCGGCACGCCACCGGTTCGCCGTGACCGCGGCCGGGGAGCTGTTCCTGTGCCCGGCGGTCGGCGGGCCGGCCGCCTCCACCGATCCGGCCCGCCGCCTGTGGCGGCCCGCGCCGGGCGGTGAACTCCTCGCCGCGGGCCCGGCCGTGCGGGAGGCGGCCGCGGCGGCGCTGGCCTGGGCGCGGCTGCTCACCGCCGCGCAGGCCCTGGGCGTGGGCGAGACCCTGCTGTCCCGCACGGTGGCGTACGTGAAGCAGCGCAGCCAGTTCGGCACCGCGATCGGCGGCTTCCAGGCCGTCAAGCACCGGCTGGCGGACACCCTGCTCGCCCTGGAGTTCGCCCGCCCGCTGCTGTGGGCGGCGGCCCTGACGCTCACCCCGCACGAGGTGGCCGCGGCGAAGCTCACGGCGGGCGAGGCCGGGTACCGGGCGGCCCGCACCGCCCTCCAGCTGCACGGGGCCGTCGGCTACACGGAGGAGCTGGACCTGTCCCTGTGGCTGCGCAAGGCCCGGCCGCTGCGGGACGCCTGGGGCACTCCGGCCCAGTGCCGGGCGGCCGTACTGGACCCGGCCGCGGCCGCGCCGGACGGCGGGGGTGCGTGAGACCGCCCCGAGGGGGCCGCTGCACCGAGGGGGCCGCTGCACCGAGGGCCGCCGGGGCCGTTCACCGCGCGGCACCGTTCCCCCGGGGCCGTTCACAGCGGGGCGCCGATCCGCCGAAGTCCCGGTCCGTCACGGCGTTCCGGGCCCCCGGCGCGGGTGCGGGCGCCAGGATGTCCGTATGACGACCTCACCCCGTGCGCGCGCCTTCGACCGGGCCGCCGCACAGTACGGCACCCACCGCCCCGGGTACCCGTCCGCCCTGTTCGACGCCGTCGAGGAACTCACCGGGCGCCCGCTGCGCGGCGCGCGGGCCGCGGACGTCGGGGCGGGGACGGGGATCGCCACCGCTCTGCTGCACGCGCGCGGGGCGCGGGTGGTCGGCGTCGAGCCGGGCGGCGGGATGGCGGCGGAGTTCCGGCGCCGCCTCCCGGACGTGCCCGTGGTGCGCGGTGACGGCAACCGGCTCCCGCTGGCCTCCGGCTCCCTCGACCTGGTGACGTACGCGCAGTCCTTCCACTGGACGGATCCGCAGCGGTCGGTGCCGGAGGCCGTACGGGTGCTGCGCCCGGGCGGTGCGCTGGCGCTCTTCTGGAACGAGCCGGACGTCACCGTCCCGTGGATCGCCGGCCAGGACGCCCGGCTGTACGACCGCTTCGGCCCCGGGTGGTACGTGTCCGACCACTCCCTGCCCGGGGACGGACCCGTCTTCACGGACCGCAGGGTGCGCTGGTCCCGCCGGATCCCCCTCGACGCGCACCTGGCCAAGCTGTCCACGCACTCGCTGTTCCTCGTCCAGGGCAAGGAGGGCACGGAGGAGTTCCTCGCCGGTGAACGCGCGCTGCTGACAAGGGAGTTCCCCGGCGGCGAGGTGGAGGAACACTACGTCACGACGCTGCGGCTCGCCGTACGGTGAGGCGATGACGACACCTGCCCCCGCACCGGCGCCCGACTGCTGCACCTGCGCCCGGGAAGCCCTGTTCCCCGGCCTGCCGCCGCGGGAGCGGATCGCCTCCGACGCGCACTGGCGGGTGGCCCACGCGCTCGGCACGGCGCTCCCCGGGTGGCTGGTGCTGCTCCCGCGCCGGCACGTGACGGCCGTGCACGAGCTGACGGACGCCGAGGCGGCCGCGCTGGGCGCCTGGCAGGTGCGGCTGTCGCGCGTGCTGCGGGAGACGACGGGCTGCACCAAGACGTACGTCGTGCAGTTCGCGGAGGCGGAGGGGTTCGCGCACGTCCACTTCCACGTGATCCCGCGCCTGCCCGACCTGGCGCCGGAGTTCCGCGGCCCGGGCGTCTTCGGCCTGCTCCGCCGCCCCGAACCCGAGCGCGTCACCGACGCCCGCGCCGACACCCTGTCCGCGACCCTGGCGGGCCTCCTGGACGGCTAGGGTCGCGTCGTCGGCGCGTCCGACTTGGCCCGCCAGATCTCCTTCCAGCGCATCCGCTCCGCGGCCGCGGCGGCCCGGTCCGGGTCCGGGCGCTGCGCGACGCTGATGCCGCAGTCCGCGCACAGGTCGTGGCGGGCGTACCCGTCGCGGTGGACGGCGCCGGGCTCCGGGCTGCCGCACGCGGGGCAGCCTCCGGGCGCGGCGCGCAGGACCCGGGCGACGACCTCGGGCAGCGGCCCGGCCGGGTGGAAGGCGGGGTCGGGGCAGTACGCGAAGCCGACCGGCGGGAACGGCCCGCGGGCCGGCGCCCGGCGGCCCAGCGCCTTGTCCCGGAGGCGCGCCGCGATGAACCGCTCCCGCTCGGCGAGCCACAGCACGCGGGCGGCGTGCAGCTCCTCCGCCGCCCACCCGAGGGCCCCCGGGTCGTCCTCGACCCGGGGCCCGATCCCGGCGCTCAGGCACAGGTGGTGGTAGGTGGCCCGGTAGCCGTACGGCGCGAAGACGGTGACGCAGGTCCGCAGGGCGGCGTGCCGCTCCCGCGGCGAGCGGGCCGGGTCCAGGGCCCGGGCCCGGTGCGTGGCGAAGCCCGTCACGGCAGGAAGGTGTGGACGAGCTCGATCTCGCCCACGATGTGGGCGTTGAACTCGTCGAGGTCCCCGGCCGGGACCCACAGCTCCAGGATGCTCTCGCCGCCCGCCTGCCGGACCGGGTAGCGGGACAGGAAGGCCGAGTCCACCTCGAAGCGGGTCACGTGGCCCGCGCCGTCGTGCCGGACGTTCCAGTCACGGGCGATCCGGATCGCGTAGTCCTCGTTCAGGACCGGGTAGAAGATCGGCTGCTCGGGCAGGCGCGGCGGCCAGGCCCGCCAGTCCAGGGCGCGGACGAGGCCGAGCTCCACCGGGCCGGTCGGGCGCCAGAGGGTCGTGGTCGGGGCGGGCTGGTCGGGCATGGCCCCGACGGTAGCCGTGGCGGCCGGGCCGCGGCCAGCGGGTTTCCCGGCAGCGGGTCTCACAGCAGCGGGTCGTAGTAGCTCGGGTCCTCCGCCGGGGGTGCGTGCTCGATGTCGCGGTAGCGGCGCGACCACAGGTGCCAGGCTCGGCTGCCCGCCATCCAGTGGGACATCGCGTCCAGGCAGCGTTCCAGGTACGCCGTGGACACCGGGGACTCCGCGAGGGCGCGGCGCGCGGCCAGGTAGTCCTGGGTGCGCACGGCGACCATGCCGGCGGCGCGCTCCGCGGCCTCGGCCCAGCCGAGGGAGTGCGCGTGGCGCAGCACCGCCACGATGTTGTTCATGTCCCCGCGGGCGTGCTCCTTGTTGAGGGAGACGATGTCGTTGGTCCAGCAGGCGACGTCGTTGGCCGCGAGCCGCGCGGCCTGGCACAGCTCGTGGGCGACGACGTGCTCGGGCAGGCTCTCGCCCTGGGCCGCCTCGATCATGTCCCAGCAGGCGTCGACGGCGCCCACCACGCGGCGGAAGGGCAGGTAGTCCTCGAAGGGCGGCGGCGCTCCGAACCGGCGGTTGGAGATCTCGGAGCGGTAGATCTCCACGAACGCGCACAGGTGGCCGGTGAACCGCTCCCGCCAGCCCGGGGACATCCGGCGGGCCGTGCGCGGCCACATGTCGGCGAGGGCTGCGGTGAGCGGATTGGACGGGCGCACCGGCGGCGGGCCGAGGTCGGGGGTGAGGATCGCCCTGACCTCGGCGAGCACCTCGTCGACGAGCAGCGCCCGCTCGTGGGGGCGGCCGGACTCGTCGAACTCGTCGTCGAAGACGAAGAGCCAGGCGGCCCACTCCGCGAGCAGTTCGATGTCGCAGGCCGTCGGGGAGGTGCGGGCCGCGAAGAGTCCGTAGCCCGCCCGGTCGAAGCGCTCGCCGGAGGTTTCGTTGGTGACCAGACCGAACCGCCGCCCGTAGTAGCGGACATGGGCCTCGGCCAGGTCCGCGGCCGGATGGACGAGGGAGGGGAAGGGGCACGGGATCGGGGGCAGTTCCCTGAGCACCGGCAGTCCCGGCAGTCCCGTGCGCCCTGGCTGCCCCTGGCGCCCCGGCAGTCCCGGCCGTCGCGGCAGCCCCGGTGGACCGGGCGGGCCCACGGGTCCGGGCAGTTCGGAATGTCCTGGTGGTCCAGGCAGGTCTTCGTGGTCCATGGCGTGCCCCCCGGGTGTGCTGCGCTACCCCTTGGATACCCGCGGGGGGCATGTCCCGTAACCCGGGTGCCGCGTGCAAGGCGGGGCGGCGGCGGTCAGCGGGCGGTCATCCCGCCGTCGACGGCGAACTCGGTGCCGGTGACGTACGAGGACGCGTCCGAGCAGAGGAAGAGCACGAGGGCCCCGGCTTCCTCCGGGCGGCCCATCCGCCCCAGCGGCACGTGCGACCAGTCCCGGCCGGCCGCGGCGGCCACCATCGGGGTGTCGATCGCGCCCGGGTGGACGGAGTTGACGCGGATCCCGTCGCCGGCCAGGTCGAGGGCCGAGGACCGGGTCAGCCCGCGCAGGGCGAACTTGGTGGAGCCGTAGGCCGCGTGGCCGGGGATGCCGACGAGTCCGGCGGTGGAGGAGACGTTGACGATCGAGCCCCCACCGTTCCCCCGCATCACCGGTGCCACGGCCCGGATCCCGAGGAAGGGGCCCAGCAGGTTGACCCGCAGCAGCAGTTCGAAGTTCTCCGGGGTCTCCTGTTCCACGTGCGCGGTGCGCCACAGGGCGGCGTTGTTGACGAGGGCGTCGATGCGGCCGTACGCGCGGACGGCGCCGGCGGTCACCGCCGCCCAGTCCTCGGCGCGGGTGACGTCGTGCGCGAGGAACAGCCCCTGGTCGCCCAGTTCCGCGGCGACCGCCCGGCCCTGGTCCTCGAGTACGTCCGTGACCACGACCCGGGCCCCTGCCTCTGCGCAGAGCCGGGCCTCGGCCGCGCCCTGGCCGCGGGCCGCACCCGTGATGACGACGACCTTGCCTGCGAGCGTGTGCACCGGTGGGCCTCCCGCACGCGGATCGTGTCCGACGGCTCATGGCTCATGACTCATGACTCATGGCTCATGACTGATCGGCATACTTCTAGCAGTCATGTCCGGGGGAAGGAAGGCCGCCGGCCGTAGACTGCGGCCCGTGGCGGACACGGCGGGCGACACGGACGGGCGTACCCTCCCGGCGACGAGCTGGGCGGTGCTGGGACTGCTGTCGTTCGGCGGGGAGTCGTCCGGGTACGACCTGAAGAAGTGGTCGGACGCATCGCTGGGATTCTTCTACTGGAGCCCGTCCTTCAGCCAGGTCTACGGCGAGCTCAAGCACCTGGAGCAGGCCGGCTACGCCGTCTCCCGCCGGGTGGCCCAGGACACCGGGACCCGCGACAAGCGGGTCTACCGGATCACCCCGCAAGGACTGGCCGCCGTACGGACATGGGCCCGCGAGGCGCCCCTGGACCCGCTCGTGCTCAAGCACGGCCCGGTGCTGCGGCTGTGGCTCGGCCATCTGCTGGAGCCGGGACAGCTGCGCGAAGTGCTGGCGCAGCAGCGGGAGTTCGCGGAGGCCATGCGGCTGCGCGCCGCCGCCGACGCCGAGGACCTGGCGGACGGGGAACCCGGAGGCGCGCCGGGGGCGGCACGGGCGTACCCCGCGCTCACGCTCGCCTGGGCCGAGCGGTACTACGCCTCCGAACGCGACCTCGCCGACGGGATGCTCGCCGACATCGAGTCCCTGGAAGCCGCCCGGCGCGACGCACCCGGTGGTCTCCTTCCGGACGGACGGCCGCCCGGGTAACGGGCATCGTTCCCGGCTGCCCCCGTCCTGCGGCCGGCCGGACCGCGGCCGGTGGCAGGTGCGCCTCACCGCCGGCGGGTGCTGCCCGCGCTTTGATGGACGCATGACGAGGACGAACAACTGGGCAGCGTTCGAGGCGGCGGAGCCGGAGTTCGCGAAGGCCGTGCAGGAGCGGTTCGCGCAGTACGCGCACCACGTCCTGGCCACCCTGCGCAAGGACGGCTCTCCGCGGGTGACCGGGCTGAACGTGGCCATCCGCGGGGGCGAGCTGTGGCTCGGCATGATGGCGGGCTCCCTCAAGGCGCAGGACCTGCGGCGCGATCCGCGCTTCGCGCTGCACACCAATCCGGGTGCGGACGAGACCATGCCGGACGGGGACGTGCGGGTCTCGGGGCGGGCGGTGGAGATCACCGATCCGCCCGAGCTGCACCGCTACGCGGAGGAGGATCCGGAGAACGCCGACACGCACCCGTTCCACCTGTTCCGGTCGGAGCTGTCGGAGGTGGTGCGCACGCGGGTCGAGGGCGACGAGCTGGTCATGACGGTGTGGCACCCGGGCGCGCCGCTGCACCACGTGCGGCGGGGCGACGACGACGAACCGGCCCGGGAGGACTGACCTCCTCCCGGACCGGGGCACGGTTCCCCTGCGCAGCACCCTCGCGGGCGCGTCCAGCGCTCACCTTCGAGCCTGGACCCTCGTTGAATTCGAGTCAATACCGCGTGCTCCGGCACGCGCCACGGCGCCCGCCTCCCCTGGTCGGGGACGAGGCGGGCGCCGTGTCGGAGTTCCGCACACCGTTGTACGGACCGTATGAGGGGTCCGGCCGCCTTGGCCGGGGGTGGTGCTACGTCACACCGTGAGGGAGCGGTCCGTCGGCTTGACGGGGTACGGGAGGGTGCTGGCGCCCGTCAGGTAGCGGTCCACGCCGCGGGCGGCCGACCGGCCTTCCGCGATGGCCCACACGATCAGGGACTGGCCGCGGCCCGCGTCGCCGGCGACGAAGACGCCGTCGACGTTGGTCGCGTACGAGGCGTCGCGGGCGACGTTGCCCCGCTCGTCCAGCTCCAGGCCGAACTGCTCGACCAGGCCGTTGGAACGGTCGGTGCCCGTGAAGCCCATGGCCAGGGTGACCAGCTGGGCCGGGAGGACCCGCTCCGTACCCGGCTTCTGGGTCAGCTTGCCGTCGGCGAACTCGACCTCGACCAGGTGGAGGGCCTGGACGTTGCCGTCCTCGTCGCCCTCGAAGTGGGTGGTGGAGACGGAGTAGACCCGCTCGCCGCCCTCCTCGTGGGCCGAGGTGACCTTGTACAGCATCGGGAAGGTCGGCCACGGCTGCGAGGCCGGCCGGTCCTCGCCCGGCTTGGGCATGATCTCCAGCTGCGTGACGGACAGCGCGCCCTGGCGGTGGGCGGTGCCCACGCAGTCCGCGCCGGTGTCGCCGCCGCCGATGACGACCACGTGCTTGCCCTCGGCCGTGATGGGGGGCGCCACGAAGTCGCCCTCCTGGACCTTGTTCGCGAGCGGCAGGTACTCCATGGCGAAGTGGATGCCGTTCAGCTCGCGGCCCGGGACGGGCAGGTCGCGGGAGACCGTGGCACCGGCCGCGATGACGACGGCGTCGTACCGCTTGCGCAGCTGCGCCGCGTCGAGGTCCCGGCCGATCTCCACGCCCGTGCGGAACTTGGTGCCCTCCGCGCGCATCTGCTCGATGCGGCGGTTGATGTGCACCTTCTCCATCTTGAACTCGGGGATGCCGTAGCGGAGCAGGCCGCCGACGCGGTCCGCGCGCTCGAACACCGCGACCGTGTGGCCCGCCCGGGTCAGCTGCTGGGCGGCGGCCAGGCCCGCGGGGCCCGAGCCGATGACCGCGACGGTCTTGCCGGAGAGGCGGTCCGGCGGCTGGGGCACCACGTTGTTGGCGTCCCAGGCCTTGTCGATGATCGAGACCTCGACGTTCTTGATGGTGACGGCCGGCTGGTTGATGCCGAGCACGCACGCCGACTCGCAGGGAGCCGGGCACAGGCGGCCCGTGAACTCCGGGAAGTTGTTCGTCGCGTGCAGCCGCTCCGACGCCGCCGTCCAGTCCTCGCGGTAGGCGTAGTCGTTCCACTCGGGGATGAGGTTCCCCAGCGGGCAGCCGTTGTGGCAGAAGGGGATGCCGCAGTCCATGCAGCGGCCGGCCTGCTTGCCGATGATCGGCAGCAGGGAGCCGGGGACGTAGACCTCGTTCCAGTCCTTGAGCCGTTCCTCGACCGGACGGGAGCAGGCGGTCTGCCGGGTGGTGGTGAGGAAGCCCTTCGGGTCAGCCATGGGTCGCCGCCTCCATCATCTTCTCGGTGGTCTCAGACTCGGAGAGTCCGGCCCGCTCAGCGGCGTCCTTGGCGGCGAGCACTGCCTTGTACGTGGTCGGGATGATCTTGCTGAAGCGGGTCACCGCGGTGTCCCACTCGGCGAGGAGCTTCTCGGCGACGGTCGAGCCGGTCTCCTCGTGGTGGCGGCGCACCACGTCGTGCAGCCACTGCTCGTCGGTGTCGGTCAGGCCCTCGATCGCGTCCAGGTTGCCGACGTTGACGTTGTCGCGGTTGAGGTCGACGACGTACGCGACGCCGCCGGACATGCCGGCCGCGAAGTTGCGCCCGGTCTCGCCGAGCACCACCGCGGTACCGCCGGTCATGTACTCGCAGCCGTGGTCGCCCACGCCTTCCGAGACCACCAGCGCACCGGAGTTGCGGACGCAGAAGCGCTCGCCGGTGCGGCCGCGCAGGAACATCTCGCCGCCGGTCGCGCCGTAGCCGATGGTGTTGCCCGCGATGACCGAGTACTCGGCCAGGTGGTCGGCGCCCCGGTCGGGACGGACGATCACGCGGCCGCCGGAGAGGCCCTTGCCGACGTAGTCGTTGGCGTCGCCCTCCAGGCGCAGGGTGATGCCGCTCGGCAGGAAGGCGCCGAAGGACTGGCCGGCCGAACCGGTGAAGGTCAGGTCGATCGTGTCGGCGGGCAGGCCCGCGCCGCCGAACTTCTTCGTGACCTCGTGGCCGAGCATGGTGCCGACGGTCCGGTTGATGTTCCGGATGGCGACCTGGGCGCGGACCGGCTGGGCCTCCTCGGCGGTCGCCGCGCCCAGCGCGTCGGCGGCCAGCTCGATCAGCTCGTTGTCCAGGGCCTTCTCCAGGCCGTGGTCCTGGGCGATCAGCGCGTGGCGCACCGCGCCCTCGGGCAGCTCGGGCACGTGGAACAGCGGCGCGAGGTCGAGGCCCTGGGCCTTCCAGTGCGACACGGCCCGCGTGGTGTCCAGCAGCTCGGCGTGGCCGACGGCCTCCTGGAGCGTACGGAAACCGAGCTCGGCGAGGAGCTCGCGGACCTCCTCGGCGATGAACTCGAAGAAGTTGACCACGAACTCCGGCTTGCCGGAGAAGCGGTCGCGCAGCACCGGGTTCTGGGTGGCGATGCCGACCGGGCAGGTGTCCAGGTGGCAGACGCGCATCATGACGCAGCCGGAGACGACGAGCGGCGCGGTCGCGAAACCGAACTCCTCGGCGCCGAGGAGCGCGGCGATGACCACGTCGCGGCCGGTCTTGAGCTGGCCGTCGGTCTGGACGACGATCCGGTCGCGCAGGCCGTTGAGCAGCAGGGTCTGCTGGGTCTCGGCGAGGCCGAGCTCCCAGGGGCCGCCCGCGTGCTTGAGCGAGGTGAGCGGGGAGGCGCCCGTACCGCCGTCGTGGCCGGAGATCAGGACCACGTCCGCGTGCGCCTTGGAGACGCCCGCGGCGACCGTGCCGACGCCGACTTCGGAGACCAGCTTCACGTGGATGCGGGCGACCGGGTTGGCGTTCTTGAGGTCGTGGATCAGCTGGGCGAGGTCCTCGATGGAGTAGATGTCGTGGTGCGGCGGCGGGGAGATCAGGCCGACGCCCGGGGTGGAGTGCCGGGTCTTGGCGACCCACGGGTAGACCTTGTGGCCGGGCAGCTGGCCGCCCTCGCCGGGCTTGGCGCCCTGCGCCATCTTGATCTGGATGTCGTCGGCGTTGACCAGGTACTCGGAGGTCACGCCGAAGCGGCCGGAGGCGACCTGCTTGATGCTGGAGCGGCGCTCCGGGTCGTACAGGCGCTCCGGGTCCTCGCCGCCCTCACCGGTGTTGGACTTGGCGCCCAGCCGGTTCATGGCGATCGCGAGGGTCTCGTGCGCCTCCTGGGAGATGGAGCCGTACGACATGGCGCCGGTGGAGAAGCGCTTGACGATCTCGGAGACCGGCTCGACCTCGTCCACGGAGATCGAGGGGCGGTCGCCCTTGAGGGCGAACAGGCCGCGGAGCGTCATCAGGCGCTCGGACTGCTCGTTCACCCGGTCCGTGTACTTCTTGAAGATGTCGTACCGGCGGTTGCGGGTGGCGTGCTGGAGGCGGAAGACCGTCTCCGGGTCGAACAGGTGCGGCTCGCCCTCGCGGCGCCACTGGTACTCGCCGCCGATCTCCAGCGCGCGGTGCGCCGGGGCGATGCCGGAGGCCGGGTACGCCTTGGCGTGGCGGGCGGCCACCTCCTTGGCGATGACGTCGAGGCCCGCGCCGCCGATCTTGGTGGCGGTGCCGTTGAAGTACGTGGCGACGAAGTCCTCGTCGAGGCCGACGGCCTCGAAGACCTGGGCGCCGCGGTAGGAGGCGACGGTCGAGATGCCCATCTTGGACATGACCTTCAGGACGCCCTTGCCGAGGGCGTAGATCAGGTTCCTGATGGCCTGCTCGGGCTCGATGTCCGAAAGGAACGTACCGGCGCGCAGCAGGTCCTCGACCGACTCCATCGCCAGGTACGGGTTGACTGCGGCGGCTCCGTAGCCGATGAGCAGCGCCACGTGGTGGACCTCGCGGACGTCACCGGCCTCGACCAGCAGGCCCACCTGGGTGCGCTGCTTGGTGCGGATGAGGTGGTGGTGCACGGCGGAGGTGAGCAGCAGCGACGGGATCGGCGCGTGCTCGGCGTCCGAGTGGCGGTCGGAGAGGACGATCAGGCGGGCGCCGCCCTCGATGGCCGCGTCGGCCTCGGCGAGGATGGCCTCGATGCGGGCGGCCAGCGCCTCGCCGCCGCCGGAGACCCGGTACAGGCCGGAGAGCGTGGCGGCCGTCATGCCCGGCATGTCGCCGTCGGCGTTGATGTGGATGAGCTTGGCCAGCTCGTCGTTGTCGATCACCGGGAACGGCAGCATGATGTTGCGGCAGGACGCGGCGGTCGGCTCCAGCAGGTTGGCCTGGGGGCCGATGTGGGAGCGCAGCGAGGTGACGAGCTCCTCGCGGATGGCGTCCAGCGGCGGGTTGGTGACCTGCGCGAACAGCTGGGTGAAGTAGTCGAAGAGCAGCCGGGGGCGCTCGGACAGGGCCGCGATCGGGGAGTCCGTACCCATGGAGCCGAGCGGCTCGCCGGCGGTACGGGCCATCGGCGCGAGGATGATCTTGAGCTCTTCCTCGGTGTAGCCGAACGTCTGCTGGCGGCGGGTGACCGAGGCGTGGGTGTGGACGATGTGCTCGCGCTCGGGGAGGTCCTCGAGCTCGATCTCGCCGGTCTCCAGCCAGTCCGCGTACGGCGCGGCGGCGGCCAGCTCGGCCTTGATCTCGTCGTCCTCGATGATCCGCTTCTGGGCGGTGTCGACGAGGAACATCTTGCCGGGCTGGAGGCGGCCCTTGCGGACGACCTTCGCCGGGTCGATGTCGAGGACGCCGACCTCTGAGCCGAGGACGACGAGGCCGTCGTCGGTGACCCAGTAGCGGCCGGGGCGCAGGCCGTTGCGGTCGAGGACCGCGCCGACCTGGGTGCCGTCGGTGAAGGTGACGCACGCGGGGCCGTCCCACGGCTCCATCATCGTGGCGTGGTACTGGTAGAACGCGCGGCGGGCCGGGTCCATGGAGGTGTGGTTCTCCCACGCCTCCGGGATCATCATCAGCACGCTGTGCGGGAGCGAGCGGCCGCCGAGGTGGAGGAGCTCGAGCACCTCGTCGAAGGACGCCGAGTCGGAGGCGTCCGGCGTACAGATCGGGAAGATCCGCTCCAGCTTCTCCTCGCCGCTGCGTCCATTGTCGGCAGAGCCGAACGCCTCGGAGGCGAGCTGGGACTCGCGGGCGCGCATCCAGTTGCGGTTGCCCTTGACCGTGTTGATCTCGCCGTTGTGCGCGACGAAGCGGTACGGGTGGGCCAGCGGCCAGCTCGGGAAGGTGTTGGTCGAGAACCGCGAGTGGACCAGGGCGACGGCCGACGCGAAGCGGCGGTCAGAGAGGTCCGGGAAGAAGGGCTCCAGCTGGCCGGTGGTCAGCATGCCCTTGTAGACGATGGTGCGGGCGGAGAGCGAGGGGAAGTAGACCCCGGCCTCGCGCTCGGCGCGCTTGCGCAGCACGAAGGCCTTGCGGTCCAGCTCCAGGCCGGTCGCACCGCCCCCGGAGCCTTCGGCCCGGGAGGCGCCCCCGCTCACGAAGAGCTGGGAGAAGGCCGGCATGGTGGTGCGGGCGCCGTTGCCGAGCAGGTCGGGGGTGACCGGGACCTCGCGCCAGCCGAGGACCGTCAGGCCCTCCTCGGCGGCGATCGCCTCGATCTGCGCGACGGCCTGTGCGGAGTCGTCGGCGGGCAGGAAGGCGATGCCGACGGCGTAGGCGCCGGCCTCGGGAAGCTCGAACCCGGCGACCTCGCGGAGGAAGGCGTCGGGGACCTGCGACAGGATTCCGGCGCCGTCGCCCGAGTCGGGCTCGGATCCGGTGGCGCCACGGTGCTCGAGGTTCCGCAGAACGGTCAGTGCCTGCTCAACGAGCGTGTGGGTGGCCTCGCCGGTGAGGTTCGCCACGAATCCGACGCCGCAGGCGTCCTTCTCGTTGCGCGGGTCGTACATGCCCTGCTGGGCGGGGCGACCGTCCATGGGCGACCAGGCAGTGGTGCTGGGGCCGGTCGCGGAGTGCGTGGATGCGGAACGCATCGGCTCTCCCGTCGTCGTCGTGGCATATGCAATAGCCGAGGGACGACGTTGGCCCTCTGCGAAATTTCGTGCAGGTTACATGATGACCCGGATCCCGAGAAGCGGATATCGCGTTTCACCATGCGGACACTGCGCGGGGCAGAAAAGGGGGACCTGCGCGGACGGATCGCGGGAATGAGGTCCTGGATGGTGCCGGTGGCGAGGCGGGCACCCTTGCCCGCGCGCCTCCGTGTCATGCCCGGCGTACACAGGATCGAAACCGCCGGGTAATGGACTACTTATGTTGCCTACTGCATAGTGTCTCACTTTCGCGGCGGCGGGCCTAGAGCGGCAGGTCCCGGTCGCCCGGGGCGTACGTCACATCACCGCTCCCGGCTGCGGATGTTTCGCCGCAAACCCGGAGCGGGGCGACGGAACGGCGAGCGGGTTCGAGTATCCCGCCGCCACGCCCCGCCCGCCCGTCCGGCCGCGGCGCGCGACGGCCTCCGGCAGACGGCTAGCCGACGGCGTGGCCGATGAGCGATCCGATGCCGTACGTCACCGCCGCGGCGGCGCCGCCCAGGAGGAGCTGGCGCAGCCCGCTGAACCACCACGTGCTGGCGGTGACCCGGGCCACGACCGCGCCGCAGGCGAAGAGGCCGAGCAGGGCCAGCAGCACCGCGGGCCACAGGGCGGTCGCGCCCAGCAGGTACGGCAGCAGGGGCAGCAGCGCGCCGAGCGAGAAGGAGCCGAAGGACGAGACGGCGGCGACCACCGGCGAGGGCAGGTCGTCCGGGTCGATGCCGAGCTCTTCCCGCGCGTGGATCTCGAGCGCCTGCTCGGGATCCCGCGACAGCTGCATGGCCACGTCGCGGGCGAGGGCGGGCTCGACGCCCCGCGAGACGTACAGCTCGGCCAGCTCCTCCATCTCGTCGACGGGGTGCTTGCGCAACTGCTGCCGCTCCACGTCGAGTTCGGCGAGGACCAGCTCGCGCTGCGAGGCCACCGAGGTGTACTCGCCCGCCGCCATCGAGAACGCGCCGGCGGCCAGTCCCGCGAGGCCGGTGATGACGATGGTCTGCGGAGCGACCGCACCGCCCGCGACACCGGTCATCAGCGCGAGGTTGGAGACGAGGCCGTCCATCGCGCCGAAGACCGCGGGACGCAGCCATCCGCCGTTCACATCGCGGTGCGTGTGGTTGTCGCGGTGGGCCTCGTGCAGCGGTGCTTCGATGTCGATGATGGACATGTTCCCTTACTCCCCATTTGGGCATACGGGTGCCGTGAGTCGTCCGGGCCCCCCTGAACACCTCGAAACTACGCGCGAATTCCAACCCCCGCCAGCAAGGAAGGCCGTACTTACCAGGGCTTTTGCGGGCTGGCGACCGGGTGACCGGGGCGTTTCGCGCCGAGCGACAAACCCCGTGTCATGGCACAAATCCCCCATGGGCTCATGATGAGTCCCACCAAGTGGAGAGGCGCCGCCATGGAGCAGATTGCATGCAATCCGCAGGTCCTCCTCGAACGGGCCAGGGGCGCTCTTCTGGGACTCGCGGTGGGTGACGCGCTCGGCGCCCCCGCGGAGAACATGAAGCCGTCGGAGATCCGGGCCCGGTGGGGCCGGATCGAGGGCTTCGTCTCGGACGACCCGGCGGGTACGGACGACACCGAGTACGCGATCTTCTCGGGCCTGCTGCTGGCCCGTCACGGATCGGCCCTGGCCGTCTCGCACGTCGAACGGGCCTGGCACCACTGGATCGCGGACCTCGACGAGGGCCCGTTCCGCGGGGCGGGCTTCTCGGAGCGCGGCACGCTGGAGAACCTGCGCAGGGGGCTCGCCGCCCCCATCTCCGCGCAGCACCGCCACGCGTGGAGCGACGGGCTCGCGATGCGGGCCGCGCCGTTCGGGGTGTTCGCGGCGGGCCGGCCCGCGGAGGCCGCGCGCCTCGTCGCCATCGACGGCTGCGTCAGCCACGACGGGGAGGGCATCTACGGCGGCCAGGCGGTCGCCGCGGGCGTCGCGGCGGCCATGGCCGGAGGCAGTGCCGCGTCGGTGGTGGCGGCCGCCCTGTCCGTCATCCCCTCGGACTCCTGGACCGCCCGCTCCCTGCGGCGCGCCGTCACGGCGGCGCCCCGGGGCGAACGGGCCGTGCGCTCCGCCGTCGTGATCGGCGGCTACCCGTGGACGGACCTGGCCCCCGAGGCGGTCGGCCTGGCGTTCGGGGCCTTCGCCGCGGCGGGCGGGGAGTTCGCCGCCTCCGTCCTGACGGCGGTCAACATGGGCCGCGACGCGGACACCACGGCGGCCGTGGCGGGCGCCCTCGCCGGGGCCCTCTCCGGCGTCTCCTCGATCCCCTCGGACTGGTCCTCGGCCATCGGCCCGGTCCGCGGCAGCTGCCTCCCCTCGATGCGCGGCTACCACGTCCTGGACATCGCAGACCTCCTCACCCCGGAAAGCGAGCCCTCTCGATGAACCCGCCGCCGTACGCCGCCGACTCCCCGGCGCCCCCGACTCCCGCCGGTCCGGGACGCGTTGAGCCGCCGCCCGCCGACACCCCCCCGCCTCCGGGGCCGGCCCCCGCCCCCCGCGAGCCCGCACCCCTCCCGCCCCCGGGCACCCGGCCCGTGCGGAGGGACCCCGGCCCCCGCGATGGAGCCGACGCAGCCGACGGCGTCGTACCGGGCGCGGCCGAAGCCGTGGCGCGGGCCGGGGCAGGAGCACCCGGCACACCGGACGCGGCCGGAGCCGGAGCCGCCCTGGACGCGTCCGCCCCTCGGGGGGCCCTCGTCCCCGCCGCCGGATCCATCGCGCCGGGGGTGCGGCCGGGCCCCGGCACCGCCGGAGGTCCGGCCGGCGGCGCGGTACGGGCCGCTGCCCCGGCCCGGCCCGAGCGGGGGGCCGGGGTCGCCGTACCGGCCGGCATCGGCCTCCTGCCGGTCGCCGCCGCCAGGGCGGACACGGGTTTCGTGGCGGGCGCCGGCCTCCTCGCCGACACCGCTGCCGGGACGGGTGCCGGCGCGGGCGCCGGGACGGCCGTCGAGCGCGCCGGGGCCGCGGCCGGGCGGCGGGAGTCGGCCGGGCGGCGGGACGGGGCAGACGGCGGCGGGCCGCGGCGGATCGAGGGGCTGCTGCTCGGGCTTGCGGCCGGCGACGCCGCCGGGTGGCCTGCCGCGCGGCACCGCGCCTCCCGCATGCCCGAGTGGACCCGCCGCCTCACCCGCGAACTCGACACGTTCGCCGAGCAGAACGCCACCACCACCCTCCCCGTCCCCATCGCCCTCAACCAGCCCCCCGAGCCGCTCCGCCTCGGCCCGTCCGACGACGCCGAATGGGCCGCGTTCGCCGCCGAGTCGGTGCTCACCGCGGCCGGCGCGCTGCTCAGCGACCTCTCCCGGTCCCGCCGGATGCGCGCCGCGATCGACCTCGCCTGGAACGCCCTCGCCAGCGAGGTCGCGGCCGCCGCCGAGCGCGCGCCCGAGGTGGAGTCCGCCGTGCTCCCGCTGCGCGCCCGGATCTCCGTCCGCGCGGGCCTGGGCAACCTCGCCGCCGGTTTGCGCCCGCCCGCGACCGGCCACGACAACCCGCACTACTTCGACGACGCCGCCTGCGTACGGGCCGTGGTCCTGGCCGTCGTACACCCCGGCGACCCCCGGGCGGCCGCGGAACTCGCCGAGTTCGACGCCCGCTACACCCAGGACGGCGACGGGGTCCACGGCGCCCGCGCCATGGCCGCCGCCGTGGCGGCGGCCCTCGGCGGGGCCGACGTGTCCACCGCCGTGGACTCCGCCCTCGAACAGCTCCCCGCGGCCACCGAGATCGGCCGCAACGCCCGGCACGCCGTCGACCTGGCCCGCGCGGGCAGCGACGGCGCCTTCGCGCTGGTCCCCACCCTGGAGCACGAGATCGTCGACCACGTCTACAGCTACGGAATCGCGGCCGCCGAAACCGTCCCGGTCGCCCTCGCGCTCGCCACCGCCGCCCGCGGCAGGGTCTCCGAGGCGGTCCCGGCGGCCGCGTGCCTCTCCCGCGTCGCCGACTCCGCGCCCGCCCTCGCGGGCGCCCTCACCGGCGCGCTCGGCGGCGGCGACTCCCTCCCCGGCCCCTGGCGCGAGGCCTGCCGCGTCCTGTCCGGCTGCACGCTCCCCCGGCTCGCCGGCACCGATCTCGTGGAACTCGCCGGGCTGCTCGCGCGCACGGAACTGACCTCGTTCAAGGGATGATTCAGACATGACGCTCACTCTGGAAGAAAGGGCGGCCGGGTGCCTCGTCGGCGCCGCCGTCGGTGACGCGCTGGGCGGGCCGGTGGAAGGCTGGACCCCCGAGCAGATCGCCGAACGCCACGGCGGCCGGGTGCACGGGATCGTCGGCCCGTTCCACGACGACTGGCGCACCGCCCGGCCCATCGCGCCGTACCACAAGGGCGACGGGCACGTCACCGACGACACCCTGATGACGCACGCGCTGGTCAGGGTGTACGAGAACGTGCGCGACCACCTCGACGCGTACGCCGTCGCCGACCACCTGGTACCGGACCTGATCTCCACGCCCCGCTGGATCCCCGAACTGGAAGCGGAGGCCCTGCCCCTCCAGCGCATCTTCCTCGCCGAGAAGTGGATCGTGGCCCGACTGCACTACGGCCACGTCGACCCGCGCGAGGCGGGCGCGGGCAACATCGTCAACTGCGGTGCCGCGATGTACATGGCGCCGGTCGGGCTGGTCAACGCGGGCAATCCGGCGGGCGCGTACGCCGAGGCCCTGGACGTCGCGGGCGCCCACCAGTCCTCGTACGGGCGGGAAGCCGCCGGGGTGTTCGCGGCGGCGGTCGCGGCGGCCTGCCTGCCGGACGCGACGCCGGTGTCGGTGGTGGACACCGCCCTCGCGCTGGCCAAGGACGGCACCCGGTCGGCCATCGAGGCGGTGTGCGAAACCGCCGTGCGGTACACGGACTTCGAATCCGCGCTGGCCCCGCTGCGGGCCGCGGTGGCCCCCTACGACACGGTCGGACCGGACTACCGCAGGCCCTCCCTGGCGGCCCGGCGGCCCTCCCGCCTCCACGCGATCGAGGAACTGCCCGTCGCACTGGGCATGCTGCTCGTCGGGCGGGGCGCGTACGAACCGTCGGTGCTCGGCGCCGTCAACTACGGGCGGGACTGCGACTCGATCGCGACGATGGCGGGCGCGCTCGCGGGCGCCCTGCACGGCGACGCGGACATCCCCGCCGCCTGGTCCAAGCAGGTCGCGGAGGCCAGTCGGCTGGACCTGTACGCACCGGCGGCCGCCCTCGCCGCCGTCGCCCGGGAGGTCTTCGCCCGCGACCTCGCCCGCCGCCGCGCCCACGAGTCCGCGTTCACCGCACTCGCCCCGGCCCCCGCCCGATGACCCGGCACGCCCCTGCGCAGGCCCCGCCCCGCCCGGCCCCGCGCGACGCCGAGCCCGCGCTGCGGCTCACCTGGGCGCAGCCCGAGGACCTGGTCGGGCACGAGCTGCGGCAGGCGGCGGAGGACGGCCGTGACGCGGAGCCGTACCGCCGGCTCTGGCTGGCCGCGGGCGGGCGGCCCGCGCCCGACCGGGCCGGGGCCTCCCCCGCCCCGCCGCCGCCGGAGCTGCGCGCCCTCGCCGGGCACCTGCTCTCCGAACTCGCCGCCCTCCCCTCCCCCTTGTCCGGGGACGAGCCGGATTCCCTCGACGCCATCCGCGCCGCCTGCCCGGACTGGGGCCGCCTGCCGAAGACCCCGTCCCCGCCGTCCCCGCCGTCCGCGGCGCCGGTGCCCGCGGGACCGGCGCCCGCAGGACAGGCGACGGCACCGCGGGCGGCGGACCGGGACCCCCTGACGGCCCGGCTCGAAGCCGCCTGGCTGGGCCGGGCCGTCGGGTGCGTGCTGGGCAAGCCCGTCGAGAAGCTGCCCCTGCACGCCATCCGCGCCCTCGCCCGCGCCGCGGGCAACTGGCCCCTGAACGACTGGTTCACGGAGCGCGGCGTGCCCCCGCGGCTGCTGGCCGCCCACCCCTGGAACCGCCGCAGCGCCGCCACCTCGCTGGCCGAGAACATCGACGGGGCGCCGGAGGACGACGACCTCAACTACCCCCTGCTGGGCCTCCTGCTGCTCCGCCGGCACGGCAGGGGGTTCCGGACCTCCGACGTGGCCCGCGTGTGGCTGGACGAGCTCCCGGCCGGCCGTACGTTCACCGCCGAGCGCATCGCGTACCGCAACCTGCTCCTCGGGCTCGAACCGCCGCTCACGGCCACCCACCACAACCCGTTCCGCGAGTGGATCGGCGCCCTCATCCGCGCCGACGTCCACGGCTGGACCCACCCCGGCGACCCGGCCGCGGCCGCGCGGCAGGCGTACCGCGACGCGCGGCTGACCCACACCTCCAACGGCGTGTACGCGGCGATGTTCGCGGCCGCGGCGCTCGCCTCGGCCGCGGGCGGCGGCGTCGACGTGCACTGCGCCCTGCGGACCGGGCTGGCCGTCGTGCCGTACCGCTCCCGGCTCGCGGAAGCCGTCCGCTGCGGCATCGACGCAGCAGCGGCGCACGAGGACTTCGACCGCGTCGCCGACGTGCTGCACGCCCGTTACGGGCACCACCACTGGGTGCACGCCATCCCCAACACCGCGCTGATCGCCGCCGCCCTCACCCACGCCGACGGTGACTTCACCCGCTCGGTGTGCCGGGCGGTCTCGGGCGGCTGGGACACCGATTCCAACGGGGCCACGGCCGGTTCCCTCGCCGGGCTCCTGGCGGGCTCGCCGGACGCGCTCCCGGCCCGCTGGACGGACCCGCTGCACAACCGGCTCGCCACCTCGATCCCCGGCTTCGACGGCATCGGCTTCGACGCCCTCGCCACCATGACCGCACAGGAGGCTCACCGCCCGTGAACCCGCCCGTTGACACGCCCGTCGGCCGGCCCGTCGGCCAACCCGTCGACCCGCCCGCCGGCCCCCGCGCGCACAGCCCCGTCATCGCCGTGCTCGGCAGTACGAACATGGACCTGGTGGCCTACGTATCCAAGGCGCCCCGGCTCGGCGAGACCGTCACCGGCCGGGAGTTCCGCACGGTCCCCGGTGGCAAGGGCGCCAACCAGGCCCTCGCGGCGGCCCGTTCGGGCGGCGCCGTGACCATGATCGGAGCGGTCGGGGCCGACGGGTTCGGCGTACGGCTGCGCTCCGTGCTCGCGGACGCGGGCGTCGACACCGCCGGGCTGCGCACCGTCGAGGGCGCCAGCGGCACCGCGCACATCACCGTGGACGACGAGGGCGGCAACGCGATCGTCGTGGTGCCCGGAGCCAACGGCACCGTCACCGCCCTCGAGTCCGGTGACGAGGCCAGGATCGCGGCGGCCGGGTCGCTGCTCCTCCAGCTCGAACTCCCGCTGGCCGCCGTGGTCGCCGGCGCCCGCGCAGCGCGCGCCCACGGCGTCCGTACCATCCTCACGCCCGCGCCCGCCCAGCCGCTGCCCGCCGGGCTCCTCGCCGCCACCGACCTGCTGGTGCCCAACGAGCACGAGGCCGCCGCACTCACCGGTCTCACCGACCCCCGCCAGGCCGCCGAGGCCCTCCTGCACGACGTGCCCGAGGTGGTGATCACGCTGGGCGCGGCCGGGTGCCTGTACGCGGCCCGCGGCGCGGACCCGTACCCCGTGGCCGCGCCGCAGGTCCGGGCGGTCGACACCACGGCCGCCGGGGACACCTTCGTCGGGGCGCTGGCGGTGGCGCTGGGCGAGGGACGGCCCGTGCCGCAGGCCCTGGCGTGGGCCTCGGCCGCCGCCGCGCTGTCCGTGCAGCGGGCCGGGGCGTCCTCGTCGATGCCGCTGCGTGCCGAGACCGACGCCTTCGCGGCGGAGCAGCACGCGTGACCGCCGCATCCGCCGAGGCAGCCGCATCGGCCGAAGCCACCAAGGCCGCCGAGCCCGCGGGCGGCCCGCTCGCCGGGCTGCGGGTCCTCGACGTCGCCACGCTCTTCGCCGGTCCGCTCGCCGCCACCATGCTCGGCGACTTCGGAGCCGAGGTGGTCAAGATCGAGCATCCGCACCGCCCCGACCCCTCCCGGGGGCACGGCCCGGCCAAGGACGGCATCGGCCTGTGGTGGAAGCTGCTCGGCCGCAACAAGCAGACCGTGACGCTGGACCTGTCGACCGGGGGCGGGCGCGAGGTGCTGCTGCGGCTGGCGGCCTCCTCGGACGTACTGATCGAGAACTTCCGGCCGGGGACCCTGGAGAAGTGGGGCCTGGGCTGGCCGGAGCTGTCGGCCGCCAACCCGCGCCTGGTGCTCGCCCGGGTCACCGGCTTCGGCCAGTCCGGGCCGTACGCGCACCGGCCCGGCTTCGGCACGCTGGCGGAGGCCATGAGCGGCTTCGCGGCGATGACGGGCGAGCCGGAAGGGCCCCCGACGCTGCCGCCGTTCGGGCTCGCGGACTCGATCGCGGCGCTGGCGACGGCGTACGCCGTGATGACGGCGCTGACCGCACGCGGGCGGACCGGCCGGGGGCAGGTGGTGGACCTCGCGATCATCGAACCGATCCTGACCGTGCTGGGCCCGCATCCGCTCTGGTACGACCAGCTCGGCTACGTCCAGCCGCGGACCGGCAACCGCTCGACGAACAACGCCCCCCGCAACACCTACCGCTCGGCCGACGGGCGCTGGCTGGCGGTCTCGACGTCGGCTCAGTCCGTCGCGGAGCGCGTCATGCGGCTGGTGGGGCGGCCGGACCTGGTGTCGCAGCCGTGGTTCGCGACGGGAGCGGGCCGGGCCCGGCACGCCGACGTGCTGGACGAGGCGGTGGGCGGCTGGATCGCCCGCCACAAGGCGGACGAGGTGGTGGGCGCCTTCGAGGCGGCGCAGGCCGCGGTGGCTCCGGTGTACGACGTACGGGACGTGATGGCGGACCCGCAGTTCGAGGCGCTGGACACGGTCACCGAAGTGGCGGATCCGGACCTCGGACCGATCCGGATGCAGAACGTGCTCTTCCGGCTCTCGGAGACCCCGGGCGGCATCCGGTGGGCGGGCCGGGCGCACGGCGCGGACACGGACGAGGTCCTGGCCGGGCTCGGGCTGACGCCCGCCGAGATCGCGGACCTGCGCGCCGGTGGTGCACTGTGACCGGTGACGTTGTACTGACCTGGCTCTACGCGCCCGGCGACCGTCCCGAGGTGGTGGCCAAGGCCGTCACCTCCGGTGCGGACGCCGTCATCGTCGACCTGGAGGACGCGGTCGCGCCGGACCGCAAGGAGTACGCCCGGACGGCGACCGCCGAGCTGCTCTCCGCGCGCCCGGCGGTCCCGGTGCACGTCCGGGTGAACGCACTGGACTCGCCCTGGGCGGACGCGGACCTGCGGGCGATGTCGGGCCTGCGCGGCATCTCCGCGCTCCGGCTCCCCAAGATCACCTCGCCCGCGCAGATCAGCGCGGTCGCCGACCGAAGCGGCGGCGTCGGGCTGTACGCGCTGCTGGAGTCGGCGCTCGGCATCGAGAACGCGTACCTGATCGCCGGGGCGCACCCCGCCCTGCGCGGGCTGGCGCTGGGCGAGGCGGACCTCCGTGCGGATCTGGGCGTCTCCTCGGAAGAAGGGCTGGACTGGTGCCGTTCCCGGGTGGTCGTGGCGGCCCGCGCGGCGGCCCTGCCGCCCCCGGCGCAGTCCGTCTTCCCCGACGTACGCGACCTCGACGGGCTCGCGCTCTCCTGTGCCCGGGGGCGCGGGCTGGGATTCCTGGGCCGGGCGGCCATCCACCCGCGGCAGCTCCCGGTCATCGAGCGGGCCTACCTCCCGACCCCGGAGGAGGTCGGGGCGGCGGAGGAGGTGGTCTCGGCCGCGGTCTGCGCTCCGGGCGCCCTGGCCCTGGCGGACGGCCGCTTCGTCGACCCGGCGGTCGTCGCCGCGGCCGCCCGCACCCTGGCCCTCACCCGCCGAGCGGCCACCGGGACGGCGCCGGGGAGGGCGACCTGAGCAGGGCGATCCCGGCGGCGAAGGCCCAGTACACGACGAGCGCGGCGGTCAGCGCGGTGTTGCCCCAGCCGACCGCGCTGTAGGAGCGGGCGGCGTCCGTGCCGAAGAAGAGGGACGGGACAACTCATGGGATGCGAGAAGGCCGGCCACCTCGAAGGGTGACCGGCCTTTCAGCGCGCCGGGCTCAGAGCTTCTTGGCCTCGGCGGGCGGGGTGTCCTTCACCGCGGCGGCGTCGCCTTCGCCGGCGGGGTCCGCCTCGGCGTCCTCGCCGGGCTCCGCGTCCTCGTCCGCACCGGCGGCGGGAGCCTTGTCGGCACCGGCGGCTTCCTCGTCGGCGCCCCCGGCCTCCACGGCATCGCCATCGGAGTCCGAGTCGGCATCGGCGTCCGAGTCGGCATCGGCGGGCTTCGCGGCGTCCTTGCCTTCGGCGGCCCCGGCCGCCCCGGGCTCCACGACCAGCTCACGCCCCGGCCGCAGGCGGGCCGACACGACCAGGTAGACCACGGCCAGCACGAAGACGACGATCGAGGTCCACACGTTCAGCCGGAGGCCCAGCACGTGGTGCGCCTCGTCGACGCGCATGTACTCGATCCAGCCGCGGCCCACGCAGTAAGCGGCGACGTACAGGGCGAACGCGCGGCCGTGGCCCAGCTTGAAGCGGCGGTCGGCCCAGATCACCAGCAGCGCGACGCCGATGCACCACAGCGACTCGTACAGGAAGGTCGGGTGGTACGTGCCGGCGATCCGGTTCGGGCCCTCGCTGATCTCCAGCGCCCACGGCACGTCCGTCTTGCGGCCGTACAGCTCCTGGTTGAACCAGTTGCCCCAGCGGCCGATCGCCTGGGCGAGCGCGATGCCGGGGGCCAGCGCGTCGGCCCAGGCCGGCAGCGGGATGCCCCGGCGGCGGCAGCCGATCCAGGCGCCGACCGCGCCGAGCGCGATGGCGCCCCAGATGCCGAGGCCGCCCTCCCAGATCTTGAAGGCGTCGACCCAGTTCTCACCCTCGCCGAAGTACAGCTGGTAGTCGGTGATGACGTGGTAGAGGCGACCGCCGACGAGGCCGAAGGGGACGGCCCACACCGCGATGTCGGCCACCGTGCCCGGCCTGCCGCCGCGGGCGATCCAGCGGCGGTTGCCGAGCCAGACGGCGACGAAGACGCCGATGATGATGCAGAAGGCATAGCCGCGCAGCGGGACCGGTCCGAGATGGATCACACCGGTCGACGGGCTGGGAATGTAAGCAAGTTCCATGGCAGGACCGACGCTACCCTGCCGGGCGGTACCGAAGGCAAGCCGCCCGGCAAGCTGAAACCAAATCCACACGCGACCGGCACCGGGACCGGCGCGGGTCAGCCCTTCGCGGCGGCTTCCACCTTCTCCTTCAGCTTGGCCGGGGTCAGCGGGTTGGCCTGGTCGGCGAAGATGTCCTTGCCGTCGAGCAGCACCGTGGGGGTACCGCGGAAGTTCCCGGCGCGGAAGGCTTCGTAGGACTTGCCCACCCAGGCGTTGTGCGTGCCGTCCTCCAGGCACGAGCGGAACGCCGGGGTGTCGAGCCCGGGCACCTTGCCCGCCAGCTCGATCAGCTTCGCGTCCTTCGCGAAGGCGTCGTCCGGCTCCGGCGGCTGGTTCATGAAGAGCACGTCGTGGTACGCGGAGAACTTGCCCGCGTCCTGCGCGCAGGCGGCGGCGTTCGCCGACTTCAGCGAACCGGTGCCGCCCATGTTCCCGTCGATCAGCGTCACCAGGTGGTACTGGACCTTGAGCTGCCCCTTGGCCTCCAGTTCGTGGATGGTGGTGCGGTAGGAGTCCTCGAAGGCCTTGCAGGCGGGGCAGCGGAAGTCCTCCCACACCGTCAGCGTGGACTTCGCGCCGTCCTTGCCGGTCTGGATGGCCAGCGCGTCCTTGCCGATGGCGCCGGAGGGGGCGACGACCGGGCCGGCCGTGGACTTGCCGCCGTCCTTGCCGGCGTTCGCCGCGATCAGGCCGACGACCGCGGCCAGGCCGAGCACGCCGACCACCGCGCCCGCCACGACCAGGGTCCGCCGACGCTTGTCCTTGGCCTTCTGCCGCTCCCGCTCCACAAGGAGCTTTTCCCGGGCCGACCGCTTCGCTTCAGGGTTCTTCTCGCTCACGTCCCGCAAACGAACCGGGGAGGCACTCGCGTGCCTCCCCGGTCCCGGTTCCACTCGATCGGACTACAGAACCTCCCGCAGCCCGTCACGCTCCGCTCAGCTCCGGCGTACGCCTTCCCGGAGCTCGGCGGCCAGTTCCCGCACGGAATCCAGGCCCGTCGCGAGGTCCGGCGCGTCCAGCAGCCGCTTGACGAAGGCCGAACCGACGATCACGCCGTCCGCGAAGGCCGCGACCTCCTTGGCCTGCGCGGCGTTGGACACTCCCAGGCCCACGCAGACCGGGAGCCCCCGGCTCGCACCGGCCGTGGCCCGGGTGCGGCGGACCAGGTCCTGCGCCTCCGCGCCGACCGACTCGCGGGTGCCGGTGACGCCCATGAGGGAGGCCGCGTACACGAAGCCGCTGCCGGCCTCCGTGATGGTGGCCAGCCGCTCGTCCTTGCTGCTCGGCGCCACCACGAAGACGGTCGCCAGACCGTGCTTCGCGGCGTGCTCGCGCCACAGGGCGGACTCCTGGACCGGCAGGTCGGGCAGGATGCAGCCCGCGCCGCCGGCCGCCGCCAGCTCGGCGGTGAAGCGCTCGACGCCGTAGCGGTCGATGGGGTTCCAGTACGTCATGACGAGGACCGGTGCGCCGGTCGCCTCGTGGGCCTCGCGGACCGTCCGCATCACGTCGGCGATCTTCACGCCGCCGCGCAGCGCGATGTCGTCGGCGGTCTGGATGACCGGGCCGTCCAGGACCGGGTCGCTGTGCGGCAGGCCGACCTCGACCACGTCCGCGCCGCCCGCGATGACGGCCTTGACGGCCTCGATGCCGCCGTCGACCGTCGGGAAGCCCGCGGGCAGGTAGGCGACGAGGGCCGCGCGGTCCTCTGCCTTGGCCTTGGCGAGGGTGTCGCTCAGCAGCTGGATGTTGCCGGTCGTGCCGTTGGCCGTGCTCACTTCGCGTCCCCCTCGGCCGAGTCGTACAGCCCGAAGTAGCGGGCTGCCGTGTCCATGTCCTTGTCGCCGCGGCCGGACAGGTTGACGACCAGCAGGCCGTCCTTGCCCAGCTCCTTGCCCAGGTCGAGGGCGCCCGCGAGGGCGTGCGCCGACTCGATGGCCGGGATGATGCCCTCGGTGCGCGAGAGCAGCCGCAGCGCCTGCATGGCGGCGTCGTCGGTGACCGCGCGGTACTCGCCGCGGCCGCTGTCCTTCAGGTAGGCGTGCTCCGGGCCGATGCCCGGGTAGTCCAGACCGGCCGAGATCGAGTAGGGCTCGGTGATCTGGCCCTCCTCGTCCTGGAGGACGTACGAGCGGGAGCCGTGCAGGATGCCCGGCTCGCCCGCGGTCAGCGTGGCCGCGTGCTCGCCGGTCTCGACGCCGTGCCCGGCGGGTTCGAAGCCGACCAGGCGCACGTCCGCGTCCGGCACGAAGGCGTGGAAGAGGCCGATGGCGTTCGAGCCGCCGCCGACGCAGGCGGCGACGGCGTCGGGCAGCCGGCCGGCGCGCTCCAGGATCTGCCGGCGGGCCTCGACGCCGATGACCCGGTGGAAGTCGCGGACCATCGCCGGGAAGGGGTGGGGACCCGCGACCGTGCCGAAGAGGTAGTGGGTGCGGTCGACGTTGGCCACCCAGTCGCGGAAGGCCTCGTTGATGGCGTCCTTGAGGGTGCGCGAACCCGACGTCACCGCGATCACCTCGGCGCCCAGCATGCGCATCCGGGCGACGTTGAGCGCCTGCCGCTGGGTGTCGATCTCGCCCATGTAGATGGTGCACTCGAGGCCGAACAGGGCGCAGGCCGTGGCGGTGGCCACGCCGTGCTGGCCCGCGCCGGTCTCGGCGATGACCCGGGTCTTGCCCATGCGCTTGGTCAGCAGTGCCTGGCCCAGCACATTGTTGATCTTGTGCGAGCCGGTGTGGTTGAGGTCCTCGCGCTTGAGGAAGATGCGCGCGCCGCCCGCGTGCTCGGCGAACCGCGGCACCTCGGTCAGGGCGCTGGGCCGGCCGGTGTAGTTGACCATGAGGTCGTTGAGCTCGGCGGCGAAGGCGGGGTCGCCCTTGGCCTTCTCGTACTCGACGGCGACCTCGTCCACGGCGGCGACCAGCGCCTCCGGGATGAACTTGCCGCCGAAGTCGCCGAAGTAACCCTCGGCGTTCGGGACCTGGCCCGCCGGGTCTGGAATGAAGAACTCGCTGGACATACCGGTACCTCTCGGAAGCTACGGGTGGGTTCACCGTATGCGCCGTGTGCCCGCGCGGAGCGCACCGTGGGGTGCGGGCCGCGACCGAGCCGCGAGGGGGTACGGACATCCGCGGGACGCTCCCCGCGCCCGGCCGCCGGAGCCACCGGCGTGCGCGGACGCCCGCCCCGCCCGGGGACCGGCACGGCCGGACCGCAGGGGGGCGCGTCGGACGCACCTGGCGGCAGCAGGTCCGGCACGGGGCCGGACGGCGGAAGGGCGGAGGTGTCAGCTCGCGGCGGCGGGGCCCTGCGGGCGCCCGGAGCCGTTCCTCGCTACAGCGCAGCGCCGGTGCGCCATCGCATGCCGTCCACCTGGCCGGGCTCCGAGCCGATGACGTACCGCACCCGGCGCCCGTGCACCCGGCGCGCCGGGGCACGGCAGCCGCGGGGGCGGCAGCCGCGCGCCAGGGGCGCGTGGTGCGCCGCCTGCACCGAGGCCGAGCGCAGGCTCGGCCGGGTGTGGGCGGCGGGGCGGGGGCGGGAGGTCATGACCGGGTCAGCTCCGGCCGTGTCGCAGTGCAGGGTGGGCGCCCGCGGCAACCAGGTCGGCCACGGCCGCCTTCGGGTCGCGGCCGGTGACCAGGGACTCGCCGACGAGCACGGCGTCCGCGCCCTCGTTCGCGTAGGCGATCAGATCGTGCGGCCCGCGGATTCCGGACTCGGCGACCTTCACGATCCCGGCGGGGATCTCCGGGGCGACGCGCTCGAACGTCGAGCGGTCGACCTTGAGGTCCTTGAGGTTGCGCGCGTTGACGCCGATGATCTTGGCGCCTGCCGCGACGGCCCGCTCGACCTCTTCCTCGTCGTGGACCTCGACCAGCGGGGTCAGGCCGATGGACTCGGCACGCTCGATGAGGGAGACGAGGGCCTCCTGCTCCAGGGCCGCGACGATGAGCAGTGCGAGGTCGGCGCCGTAGGCGCGGGCCTCCCACAGCTGGTACGCCGTGACGATGAAGTCCTTGCGGAGGATCGGGACGTCGACCCTGGCGCGTACGGCCTCCAGGTCGGCCAGCGAGCCGCCGAAGCGGCGCTGTTCGGTGAGGACGGAGATCACGGCAGCGCCGCCGGCCGCATAGTCCGCGGCGAGCCCGGCAGGATCGGCGATCGCGGCCAGCGCGCCCTTGGAGGGGCTGGAGCGCTTGACCTCGCAGATCACCTTGACGCCGTCGCCGCGCAGGGCCGCGACGCCGTCCTTCGCCTGGGGCGCCTTGGCGGCACGCTCCTTGAGCTCCTCGAGGCTGACGCGCGCCTGCCGCTCAGCGAGGTCGGCGCGGACCCCTTCGATGATCTCGTCGAGCACACTCACGCGAGCGGCCCCCTTCCGGGTCGGTGACGATGGTCGGCCGACTTTGCGGTCGGTGAACAACTGCAAGGTCAGCAATCAAATGGTATCCGCAGGAGGGCTTGCGCTCCGCACCTGGTTGACGGCGTCCCAGCACCTGGACATTCGGAATACCGCGTTCAGACGCGCTCAGGGCCCGGTCAGGGGGCCAGAGCACCCCCGAACGGCAGGTTTCGGACAACAGTGAAGACCAGGGCGAGCGAGCCCACCGCCCACCACCAGGCGGGTTTGAGGACGAGCTCCGGCTTGGCCCGGCCCTGCCAGGCGCGAACCAGCCACAGGACCATGAAGGCGGCGAAGAGGAAGTAGCCGGCGACGGCCAGCGCATTCGCCCCGAGGGCGGCCGCCAGGTCGCCGTGCGCGAACGCGTGCGCGCTGCGCAGTCCGCCGCAGCCGGGGCACAGGATCCCGGTCAGCCGCAGCAGCGGGCAGACGGGGTAGTGGCCCGGATCGTTCGGGTCGACCGTACCGACGTACGTGAACGCCGCAACAACCCCCGTGAGGGTGAGCAGGGGCGCCGCCAGCCGCCTGACCCGGGACGCGGCTGCGGGCGCGGGCACGGCGGGCGCGGGCACGGGCAGGGCGGCTGCGGGCGCGCCGGGTGCCGGGGCGGCAGGCGCGGGCGGGGCGGATACCGGGGGGACCGGGGGCACCGGCGCGGCGGGGGCAGGAGAGGCGTCCACCCGGTGATTCTCGCCGGTCACGCGGAAAGGCGCAGCCCCAGGGGGCTGCGCCTTTCCGGAAGTCCCGCTGCCGGGGGGCGTCACGCCTTGGCGCCGGCCTCCGTGAGGGGACGGGCCGGCTTCTTCGCGCCGTAGCCCGCGGCCCGCATCGCGAGGCCCACCACACCGCCGAGCGCGACCACGACCAGGCCGGCCCAGAAGCCCAGCGGGTTGGCCAAGACCATGAAGGCGCCGGAGACGCAGAAACCGATGAAGGCGATGATGACACCGGTCCAGGCGGCCGGGGTGTGTCCGTGGCTAGTGCCCGCCATGAGTTGCTCCTCGTTGCTCTCTCGAACGTGCTGTGTCGACGCTCGGGGTTCATTGTCCCGCACCCGGTGCCCTGGTTTCGGCCGGGGTCAGCCCGTGGGGTCCTCGCCCCGGTCGAGGGCCTTCCACAGGTCCTCGGGACGGTCCGGGTCCACCGGTGCGGCCGCCCTGGGGGCCCGCTGGGCGCCCTCGCGCTCGTACCGCCCGCCCATCGCCGGCCAGGTCCGGCCGAAGCGCAGGGCGAGCAGTCCGGCGACCAGGATCAGCAGCCCGCCGGCCGCGGTGACGTACGGCCAGGCCGTGTGCGTCAGGCCCGCCACGGTCGCCGCGGTGTCCGCGGCGGTACGGGCCGCCTCGTCGTCCAGGGCGGCGCTGTCCGAGGCGCCGAGGACGGCGGCCAGGACCGCGCCCGCGCCGCTGAGCGCGAGCAGCGCCGCGACCAGGAGCCGGCCCGCGCCCCGTACCGCGAACACGGCGACGAGGGCGGCCAGGCCCACGATCGCCAGGGCCGCGGGGACCCCGGTGACCGCGGTGCCGTCGGCGGACAGCGGAAGCGTTCCGCCACCGACCTCGGCGGTCCCGCGGGCCCAGGTGCGGCCCGAGGCCAGCAGGACGACGGTGGCGCCGAGCGCGCCGGTCAGCAGGGCGACGGCGACACTGCGGCGGCTGCTGCGCACGGCGGCAGCGGCAGCGGCGTCACCGGCGCCCGCCGCGGAGTCGGGTCCGGGCTCGGCATCGGAACGGGGCTGGGGTACGGCACTCACGTACCCCACTATCCCTTACCGCCCGGACGGCCCCGGCTCCAGGCTCCGGTTTCAGCTCCCGGCCCGCTGCCGGTGGAGGCGCTGCGCCGCGCCCACCGCGCGCAGCACGGCGGCGGCCTTGTTGCGGCACTCCGTGTCCTCGGCGACCGGGTCGGAGTCGGCGACGACGCCCGCGCCGGCCTGGACGTACGCCGTGCCGTCGCGCAGCAGCGCGGTCCTGATGGCGATGGCCGTGTCGGAGTCCCCGGCGAAGTCCAGGTAGCCGACGCAGCCGCCGTACAGGCCGCGGTGCGAGGGCTCCAGCTCCTCGATGATCTGCATGGCCCGGGGCTTGGGGGCTCCGGAGAGGGTGCCGGCGGGGAAGCAGGCGGTGAGCACGTCGAAGGCGGTACGGCCCTCCGCGACCCGGCCGGTGACGGTCGAGACGATGTGCATGACGTGGGAGTACCGCTCGATCGACATGAAGTCGACGACCTCGACGGAGCCGGGCTCGCAGACCCGGCCGAGGTCGTTGCGGCCCAGGTCGACGAGCATCAGGTGCTCGGCGCGCTCCTTGGGGTCGGCGAGGAGCTCCTCGGCGAGGTCGTGGTCCTCCTGCGGGGTGGCCCCGCGGTGCCGGGTGCCGGCGATGGGGTGGACCATGGCCCGGCCGTCCTCGACCTTGACCAGCGCCTCGGGGCTGGAGCCGACGACGTCGAACCCGTCGAAGCGGAAGAGGTACATGTACGGGGACGGGTTGGTGGCCCGCAGCACCCGGTAGACGTCCAGCGCGGAGGCGTCGCAGGGGGTCTCGAACCGCTGCGAGGGCACGACCTGGAAGGCCTCGCCCGCACGGATGCGCTCCTTGATGTCGTCGACGGCCTTCTGGTACGACTCGCCGCCCCACAGCGCGCTGAACCGGGGCAGTTCGGAGGCCGGCAGCGGGACCGGGGCGTACGGCGCCGGCCGGGCGAGGTCCGCCTCCATCGCGTCGAGCCGGGCCACGGCGTCGGCGTACGCCTCGTCCACGCCCGAGTCGAGGTCGTTGTGGTTGATGGCGTTCGCGATCAGCAGGACCGTGCCGTCCCAGTGGTCGAGCACGGCCAGGTCCGAGGTGAGGAGCATGGTCAGCTCGGGCAGCTTCAGGTCGTCGTGCCCGTGGTCGCCGATGCGCTCCAGGCGGCGGACGATGTCGTACCCGAGGTAGCCGACCATGCCGCCGGTGAAGGGGGGCATGGCCCCGTCGATGAAACCGGCCAGGTCGCGCGGGGTGTGCAGGGTCTCCACGGTCTGCCGCAGCGCGTCCAGCGGGTCGCCGTCGGCCGGGACTCCGACGGGCGGGGTGCCGATCCAGTGCGCCTGTCCGTCGCGGGCGGTCAGGGTGGCGGCGCTGCGGACGCCTACGAAGGAGTAGCGCGACCATGAACGGCCGTTCTCGGCGGACTCCAGGAGGAACGTGCCCGTGCGCTCGGCGGCGAGCTTGCGGTAGAGGCCTACGGGGGTGTCGCCGTCGGCCAGCAGCCTGCGGCTGACGGGGATGACCCGGCGGTCGACCGCAAGCTTGCGGAACGTCTCGAGATCCATGGCGTGGGACCTTACTTAGTCGAGAGCGGGAGCTGGTCGGCGTCGAAGCAGGTGCGGGCACCGGTGTGACAGGCGGCGCCGACCTGGTCGACCTTGACCAGGAGGGTGTCCGCGTCGCAGTCCAGTGCCACCGACTTCACGTGCTGGAAGTGGCCCGAGGTGTCGCCCTTGACCCAGTACTCGCTGCGGCTGCGCGACCAGTACGTGCAGCGGCCGGTGGTCAGGGTGCGGTGCAGCGCCTCGTCGTCCATCCACCCGAGCATGAGCACCTCACCGGTGTCGTACTGCTGGGCGATGGCGGGAACCAGGCCGTCCGCGGAGCGCTTGAGGCGGGCGGCGATCGCCGGGTCGAGGCTGCTGGGAGTGTCGGGCGTGCTCATGGGTGCCATTGTGCCGCGCCCGGGTGCGGCTCCGGTCGAACTGTCCGCCAGGTGGGCGGGCACGGCGCGGTTTCGCGCCGTAGGGTGGCCGGCATGTCTACCCATGCGAAGCGTGAACGACTGCTCCTGGCCGACTTGTTGGAGCAGGCAGGGCCCGACGCGCCGACCTTGTGCGAGGGCTGGAGGACCCGTGAGCTGGCCGCGCACGTGGTGGTACGGGAACGCAGGCCGGACGCGGCCGGCGGGCTGCTCCTGGGTGCGCTGAAGAGCCGGCTGGACAAGGCGATGGACGAGTACTGCGCCAAGCCGTACGAGGAGCTGATCCAGCTGATCAGGACCGGCCCGCCGAAGATGTCGGTGTACTCGCTCAAGCAGCTGGACGAGGCGGCGAACGCCGTGGAGTTCTACGTCCACTCCGAGGACGTGCGCCGGGCGCAGCCGGACTGGAGCCCGCGGGAGCTGGACCCGGTCTTCTCGGACTCCCTGTGGTCCCGGCTGGAGAAGCTGGCCCGGCTGACGGGCCGCCGCTCCCCGGTGGGCCTGGTGCTGCGCCGCCCGAACGGCCAGACGACGGTGGGCCACAAGGGCACCCCGGTGGTGACGGTGACCGGCGAGCCGGGCGAGCTGACGCTGTTCTGCTTCGGCCGCCAGGACTACGCGGCCGTGGAGCTGGAGGGCGCCAAGGAGGCCGTCGCTCAGCTGACGACGGCCAAGCTCGGCATCTGAGCCGCGCGCCCGGCCTGCGGGTCTGATCTGCGGGCTCGATCCGCCGGCCTGGTCTGCGGGCCCCGGCCTGCGGGCGGTCCGGGGGTGTCCCCCCGGACCGCCCGGCAGGTCCGGGTCAGCGGACCGGGTGGCCCGCCTCGCGCAGGGCGTCCTTGACCTGGCCGATGCGCAGGTCCCCGAAGTGGAAGACCGAGGCCGCGAGGACCGCGTCCGCGCCCGCCGCGATGGCCGGCGGGAAGTCGGACAGCTTCCCGGCCCCGCCGGAGGCGATCACGGGGACGGTGACGTGCTTGCGCACGGCCGCGATCATCTCGGTGTCGTAGCCGTCCTTGGTGCCATCGGCGTCCATCGAGTTCAGCAGGATCTCGCCGGCGCCGAGCTCGGCGGCCCGGTGCGCCCACTCGACCGCGTCGAGGCCGGTGCCGCGGCGGCCGCCGTGGGTCGTGACCTCGAAGGAGCCGGACTCGGTGCGGCGCGCGTCGACCGACAGGACCAGGACCTGGCGTCCGAAGCGCTCCGCGATCTCCTGGATGAGCTCCGGGCGGGCGATCGCCGCGGTGTTGACGCCCACCTTGTCGGCGCCGGCCCGCAGGAGCTTGTCCACGTCGTCGGCGGTGCGCACGCCGCCGCCGACGGTGAGCGGGATGAAGACCTGCTCGGCGGTCCGGCGCACGACGTCGTAGGTCGTCTCGCGGTTGCCGCTGGAGGCGGTGATGTCGAGGAAGGTCAGCTCGTCGGCGCCCTCGGCGTCGTACAGCTTGGCCATCTCGACCGGGTCGCCCGCGTCGCGCAGGTTCTGGAAGTTGACGCCCTTGACGACCCGGCCGTTGTCCACGTCCAGGCAGGGGATCACCCGTACGGCCAGCGTCATGCGGACTCTCCTCGGAAGGCTTCGACCTCCACCTCGACGACCATCGAGGGGTCGACGAAGCCGGAGACGATGATCATGGATGCGGCGGGGCGGACCGCGTCGAACAGCTCCTTGTGGGCGCGGCCCACCTCGTCCACGTCCCGGGCGTGCGTGAGGTACATCCGGGTGCGGACCACGTGCTCGGGGCCGAGTCCGGCCTGCTCCAGCGCCTTGAAGGCGACGCCGAAGGCCGCGGTGGTCTGGTCGTACGGGCCGCCGCCGTCGGCCGAGGTGCAGCCGGAGACCAGTACGAGGCCGTTCGGCAGCTGCACCGCGCGGGAGTAGCCGATGACGTCCTCCCAGGCACCTCCGGACGAGATGCGGCGTACGTCGCGTGCTTCGTCGCTCATGCCGACACAGCCTCCAGCGCCTCTTCCAGCGTGAAGGCCTTGGCGTACAGCGCCTTGCCCACGATCGCGCCCTCGACGCCGAGGGGGACGAGCCCGGACAGCGCGCGCAGGTCGTCGAGGGAGGAGACGCCGCCGGAGGCGACGACCGGCTTGTCGGTCGCGGCGCAGACGTTCTTCAGCAGCTCCAGGTTGGGGCCGGTGAGCGTGCCGTCCTTGCCGATGTCGGTGACGACGTACCGCGCGCAGCCCTCGGAGTCGAGGCGGGCCAGGGTCTCGTACAGGTCGCCGCCCTCGCTGGTCCAGCCGCGGCCCTTGAGGGTGGTGCCGCGGACGTCGAGGCCGACGGCGATCTTGTCGCCGTGCTCGGCGATGACCTTGGCGACCCACTCGGGGGTCTCCAGGGCGGCGGTGCCGAGGTTGACGCGGGTGCAGCCGGTGGCGAGGGCCTTGGCGAGCGAGGCGTCGTCGCGGATGCCGCCGGAGAGCTCGACCTTGATGTCCATGGCGCGGGTGATCTCGGCGACGAGGTCGCGGTTGTCACCGGTGCCGAAGGCCGCGTCGAGGTCGACGAGGTGCAGCCACTCGGCGCCCGAGGCCTGCCAGGCGAGCGCGGCCTGGAGCGGGGAGCCGTACGAGGTCTCCGAGCCCGACTCGCCGTGGACGAGGCGTACGGCCTGGCCGTCGCGCACGTCGACGGCGGGAAGGAGTTCCAGCTTGCGGTCGGGCATCAGAGGGTCTCGATCCAGTTGGTGAGGAGCTGGGCACCGGCGTCGCCGGACTTCTCGGGGTGGAACTGCGTCGCCCACAGGGCGGCGTTCTCCACGGCCGCGACGAACGGCTCCCCGTGCGTGGCCCAGGTGACCTTGGGCGCGCGGATCGCCGGGTTGGTGACCTCGAGGCTCCACTCGCGCACGGCGTAGGAGTGCACGAAGTAGAAGCGGGCGTCGGCGTCCAGGCCGGCGAAGGCCTGGCTGTCGGCCGGGGCGTCGACGGTGTTCCAGCCCATGTGCGGGACGATCGGGGCCTTGAGCGGCTCGACGGTGCCGGGCCACTCGTCCAGGCCCTCGCTCTCGACGCCGTGCTCGATGCCGCGCTCGAAGAGGATCTGCATGCCGACGCAGATGCCCATGACCGGGCGGCCGCCGGAGAGCCGGCGCCCGATGATCCAGTCGCCGCGGGCGTCCTTGAGGCCCTTCATGCAGGCGGAGAAGGCGCCCACGCCGGGGACGAGGAGTCCGTCGGCGTCCATGGCCTTGTCGTAGTCGCGTGTGATCTCGACGTCCGCGCCGACGCGCGCGAGGGCGCGCTCGGCGGAGCGGACGTTGCCGAAGCCGTAGTCGAAGACCACGACCTTCTTCGTGGGGCTCGCTGCGCTCATGCCCAGATTCCTTGGATCCGCAGGACTCCGGCTGCCAGACACATCGCGGAGCCGATGGCGAGCAGAATCACGACGCCGCGGGGCATCTTCTGCTTCTTGAAGGAGTACACGCCGCCGGCCAGGAAGAGGCCGACGACGATCAGGATGGTGGAGAGACCGGTCACGGCTAGAGGGCGCCCTTCGTGGAGGGAAGGATTCCTTCGGCGCGCGGGTCGCGCTCGGAGGCGTAGCGCAGCGCGCGGGCGAGCGCCTTGAACTGGCATTCGACGATGTGGTGGGCGTTGCGGCCGTACGGCACGTGCACGTGCAGCGCGATCTGGGCCTGTGCGACGAACGACTCCAGGATGTGCCGGGTCATCGTGGTGTCGTACGACCCGATCATCGGGGCCATGTTCTCGGGCTCGGTGTGCACGAGGTACGGGCGGCCCGACAGGTCGACGGTGACCTGGGCGAGGGACTCGTCCAGCGGCACGGTGCAGTTGCCGAAGCGGTAGATGCCGACCTTGTCGCCGAGGGCCTGCTTGAAGGCGGCGCCGAGCGCGAGGGCGGTGTCCTCGATGGTGTGGTGCGAGTCGATGTGCAGGTCGCCGTCCGTCTTGACCGTGAGGTCGAAGAGGCCGTGGCGGCCGAGCTGGTCGAGCATGTGGTCGTAGAAGCCGACCCCTGTCGAGACGTCGACCTTGCCGGTGCCGTCGAGGTCTATCTCGACGAGGACCGAGGTCTCCTTGGTGGTGCGCTCCACCCGTCCGATGCGGCTCATGCCTGCTGCTCCTTCTTCAGTGCGCGAACCGCTTCCAGGAACGCGTCGTTCTCCGCCGGCGTGCCCGCGGTGACCCGCAGGCGGCCGGGTACTCCGTTGTCCCTGACCAGGACACCCTGGTCGAGGATCTTCCGCCAGGCGGTGTGGGCGTCCTCGAACTTCCCGAACTGCACGAAGTTCGCGTCGGACTCGGTGACCTCGTAGCCGATCGCGCGCAGTTCGGCGACCAGCCGGTCCCGCTCGGCCTTGAGCTGCTCCACGTAGCCCAGGAGGGTGTCGGTGTGCTCCAGTGCGGCCAGCGCGGTGGCCTGGGTGACGGCCGACAGGTGGTACGGCAGGCGCACCAGCTGGACGGCGTCCACGACGGCCGGGTGTGCGGCCAGGTAGCCCAGGCGCAGGCCGGCGGCGCCGAAGGCCTTGGACATGGTCCGGGAGACCACGAGGTTCGGGCGGCCCTCGACGAGGTGCAGCAGCGATTCCCGGTGGCTGAACTCGACGTACGCCTCGTCGACGACCACGAGGGCCCCGTGCGTCGCGGCCCTGGCCGCCTGGGCGGCGTCGTACAGGGCGAGGACCGTCGCGCCGTCGACCGCCGTGCCCGTGGGGTTGTTGGGCGAGGTGATGAAGACGACGTCGGGGGCGTGCTCGGAGATCGCCCGGACGGCCGCGGTCACGTCGATGGTGAAGTCGTCGCGGCGCGGGCCGGAGATCCAGCCGGTGCCGGTGCCGCGCGCGATGAGCGCGTGCATCGAGTACGAGGGCTCGAAGCCGATGGCCGTGCGGCCGGGCCCGCCGAAGGTCTGCAGCAGCTGCTGGAGGACTTCGTTGGAGCCGTTGGCCGCCCAGACGTTCTCCATCCCGACCCGGTGGCCGCCGGTGCGGGTCAGGTAGCGCGCGAGCTCGGTGCGCAGCTCGACGGCGTCGCGGTCGGGGTAGCGGTTCAGGCTCCGCGCGGCCTCGGCCACCCGCTCGGCGATGCGCTGCACGAGGGGCTCGGGCAGCGGGTACGGGTTCTCGTTCGTGTTCAGTTGGACGGGCACGTCCAGCTGCGGGGCGCCGTACGGGGTCTTGCCGCGGAGCTCGTCCCGGACGGGCAGGTCGTCAATACCGGTGCGACCGGGGGTGCCGGTGCTGCCGCCGCTCGTGTCAGCGCTCGTGTCTCCGCTCACGACTGCGGAACCTTCCATCCGAAGCGCGCCTTGAGGGCGGCGCCGTGCGCGGGCAGGTCCTCGGCCTCGGCCAGGGTCACGACGTGGTGGGTGACCTCGGCGAGGGCGTCGCGCGTGTAGTCGACGATGTGGATGCCGCGCAGGAAGGACTGCACGGACAGGCCCGACGAGTGGCAGGCGCAGCCGCCGGTGGGCAGCACGTGGTTGGAGCCGGCGCAGTAGTCGCCGAGGGAGACCGGGGCCCACGGGCCGACGAAGATCGCGCCGGCGTTGCGGACCCGGGCGGCCCGGGCGGCGGCGTCGGCGGTCTGGATCTCCAGGTGCTCGGCACCGTACGCGTCGACGATCTTGAGGCCGTCGTCCAGGCTGTCGACCAGCACGATCGCGGACTGCTTGCCCGCGAGCGCCGGCCTGATCCGGTCCTCGACGTGCTTGGAGGCCGCGACCTGCGGCTCCAGCTCCTTCTCGACGGCGGCCGCGAGGTCCTCGGAGTCGGTGACCAGGACGGCGGCGGCCATCGGGTCGTGCTCGGCCTGGCTGATCAGGTCGGCGGCGACGTGCACGGGGTCGGCGGTCGAGTCGGCGAGGATCGCGATCTCGGTGGGGCCGGCCTCGGTGTCGATGCCGATCTTGCCGGTGAAGTAGCGCTTGGCGGCGGCGACCCAGATGTTGCCGGGGCCGGTGACCATGTTCGCGGGGGCGCACTCGTCCGTGCCGTACGCGAACATCGCGACGGCCTGGGCGCCGCCGGCGGCGTACACCTCGTCCACGCCGAGCAGCGCGCACGCCGCCAGGATGGTCGGGTGCGGCAGGCCGCCGAACTCCTTCTGCGGCGGGGACGCGAGCGCGATCGACTCGACGCCCGCCTCCTGCGCGGGGACGACGTTCATCACGACGGAGGACGGGTACACCGAGCGGCCGCCGGGCGCGTAGAGGCCCACGCGCTCGACCGGGACCCACTTCTCGGTGACGGTGCCACCGGGGACCACCTGGGTGGTGTGGTCCGTGCGGCGCTGGCTCGCGTGCACGATCCGGGCGCGCCGGATGGACTCCTCCAGGGCGGCGCGGACGGCCGGGTCGAGCTGCTCCAGGGCGGCCGCGAGGGCCTCCGCCGGCACCCTGACCTGCTCCAGGGTGACCCCGTCGAACTTCTCCGCGTACTCGATCAGCGCCGCGGTGCCGCGATGATGCACGTCCTCGCAGATGGGCCGCACCTTCTCGAGGGCGGCTTCCACGTCGAATTCGGCACGGGGCAGCAGATCGCGCAGGGCGCCACCCTCGGGGAGGGCGTTGCCGCGCAGGTCGATACGAGAGATCACATCCCGATTCTCTCAGACCGTCTCCCACCACCGGTCGCCTGTATCACTGGCTGATACGCGCCCCGGACGTCAGTGCCGACCACTAGCGTTCGCAAGGACGACCGAAGGGGAAGGGGGGCCTCCCGTGGACGAGGTACGCGAGGTACAGCCCGATGAGCTCCATGGCGCGCCGGCGGATCTCCGCACACCCGAGCTGCGGATGTGGCGGTCCTTCCGCACCGGCACCGTCTGCGACCTGAGCGCGCACGCCCTCGACCGCGACGATCCGATGGCCGACCGGGCCTGGGGCCCCGAGCGCAGCGTACGGGCCGAGGTGATCGCCCTGCTGCTGCTCAGCGGCCCGCCGGCGGTGCCGGGCCGGGTCGCGTCGCTGAAGCTGCGCGGGGCGCGGATCACCGGGCGGCTGGAGCTGTCGGGCGGCACGGTCACGCCGTACGTCGAGCTGAACGCATGTCGTTTCGACAGCGAAGTGCAACTGTCCGAGACCCGCTTCACGACCCTGCGGATGGTGCGCTGCTCCATTCCGCGGCTGGAGGCGGCGCGGCTGCACACCGAGGGCGACCTGCACCTGCCGCGCTGCCGGGTCGCCCGCGGGATCCGGCTGACCGACGCGCAGATCGGCACCGACCTGCTCATCAGCCAGGCGGTGGTGCAGCGGGACAGCAAGGGCCGGGCGATCGCGGCGGACGGCCTGTCGGTGGCCCAGGACTTCCAGGCCGAGCTGCTGGAGACGTACGGCGAGGTGAGCCTGCGCGGGGCGAAGGTCGGGGTGTCGATGAGCCTGCGCGGGGCGCGGCTGCGCAATCCGTACGGCAAGCGGGCGCTGAACGCGCCGCAGCTGACCGTCGAGCGGACCCTCTACCTCACCTCGGTGGTGCTGGACCCGGGCGGCGATCCCGGGTCCACTCCCCCGTACGGGCTGGGGAACACCCCGGTGCGGGGCGGCCGGGTGCAGCGGTTCGAGTGCCGGGGCGGGCTGCGGCTGGACGACGGGCGGTTCGGGGACGCGGTGGACTTCTACGGCGCGCGGTTCGTGCTGGCCGGGGACCAGGAGGTGTCCATGCGGCGGATCCAGACGCCGGAGCTGCGGTTCGTCGGCGAGCGGCCGGAGCAGGGGCGGGTGGTGCTGTCGGGGGCGAAGGTCGTCAAGCTGGTCGACCAGGTGACGAGCTGGCCCGGACCGGGGCAGGTGTCGATGGACGGCTTCAGCTACGAGTTCCTGGTCCCGCGGGGCCTGTTCCCGCCGGCCCGCCGGCTGGAGTGGGTGGAGGCGGCGACGCCCGAGTACTCGCCCGAGCCGTACGAGCGGCTGGCCGCGGTGCTGCGCGGCAGCGGGGAGGACGCGGAGGCCCGGGAGGTGCTGCTGGCCAAGCAGCGCAGACGCCGGGAGACGCTGCCGCTGGCGGCGAAGCTGTGGGGGTACCTGCAGGACTGGACGGTGGCCTACGGCTACCGGCCGGGGCGTGCCGCGCTGTGGATGGCGGTCCTGTGGGCGGCGGGCGCCCTCGCTTTTTCGAGCCATGATCCGGCCGCCATCAAACCGGACGAACACCCCGTGTGGAATCCGGCGCTGTACGCCCTCGACGTGCTGCTGCCGGTGATCAATCTCGGGCAGGACGGGTACTGGCGGCTGCAGGGCGGCTGGCAGTGGGCGGCAGCGGCGCTGGTGCTGCTGGGCTGGGTCCTGGCGACGACGGTGGCGGCGGGTGCCTCCCGCCTGCTGAGGCGCGGCTGAGGGCGGGGCAGGGGGCGGCGCCGACGGGCCGGGGCCGGTGGCGGCCGGGGGTGACGGGCGTGGCGTCCCGGCCATTACCCTGGCCGACGTGACCACCGTTCGCCTGCCCCTCTTCCCGCTGAACTCCGTGCTGTTCCCGGGGCTCGTGCTGCCTCTGAACGTCTTCGAGGAGCGCTATCGCGCCATGATGCGCGACCTCCTCAAGACCGGGGACGAGGAGCCGCGCCGGTTCGCCGTCGTCGCGATCCGCGACGGCCGGGAGGTCGCACCGACGGCGCCGGGCCTGCCGGACCAGACGGCGCTCCCCGAGCGCGGCCCGGCGGCGGGCTTCGGCGCCGACCCGATCCAGGCCTTCCACCGGGTGGGCTGCATCGCCGACGCGGCCACGGTCCGGGAGCGCGAGGACGGCAGCTTCGAGGTGCTGGCGACGGGTACGACGCGGGTGAAGCTGCTGTCGGTGGACGCGAGCGGGCCGTACCTGGTGGCGGAGCTGGAGGAGCTGCCGGAGGACGCGGGCGACGGCGCCGGGGCGCTGGCGCAGGGCGTGCTGCGGGCGTTCCGGGCGTACCAGAAGCGGCTGGCGGGCGCCCGGGAGCGGTCGCTGGCGACGGGCGCGGACCTGCCGGACGAGCCGTCGGTGGTGTCGTACCTGGTGGCGGCGGCGGCCGTGCTGGACATCCCGGCGAAGCAGCGGCTGCTGCAGGCGCCGGACACGGCGACGCGGCTGGCGGAGGAGCTGAAGCTGCTGCGCACCGAGACGGCGGTCATCCGGCACCTGCCGTCGCTGCCCGCGGTGGATCTGACGCGGTCTCCGACGAGCCCGAACTGAGGGGGCCCGCATGGCGAAGAAGGCGAAGCAGTCGGCGAAGCAGTCCGCTGCGGGCGGGTCCGGGGCCACCCCGGCGACGGTGGCGCTGGCGGCGGCGGGCCTGCCGTTCACGGTCCACGCGTACGAGCACGATCCGGCGGCCGCGTCGTACGGCGAGGAGGCGGCCGCGGCCCTGGGCGTCTCCCCCGACCGGGTCTTCAAGACGCTGATCGCCGAGGTCGACGGGGCCCTGACGGTGGCGGTGGTCCCGGTGGCGGGCTCACTGGACCTGAAGGCGCTGGCGGCCGCGGTGGGCGGGAAGAAGGGCGTGATGGCCGACCCGGCCGCCGCGGAGCGGTCCTCCGGCTACGTCCGCGGCGGCATCTCGCCGCTGGGCCAGCGGCGGGCGCTGCCGACGGTGCTGGACGCGTCGGCCTCCGCGCACGCCACGATCTGCGTCTCGGCGGGCCGCCGCGGCCTGGAGGTCGAACTGGCCCCCTCGGCCCTGACGGCCCTCACCTCCGCCACCGTCGCCCCGGTCGCGCGGCTCTAGGTCGTGTCGTCGAAGCCCCTCCCCCAGCTACCGCTGGGAGGTGCCCCCGGGGCCTCCGGGCGGACGACGCCACTTTGACGACACTCCCTTGGAACCGCCGACGGGGTTGCTTCCCGCGGTTCAGCGGAGCGGGTCCTGCGGTTCAGCGGGGCGGGTCCTGCGGTGCCGGGTACTGCGGTGCCGGGTACTGCGGCGCGGACGGGGCGGCGCCCGGCGGGGCGGCGTCGGCGGGAGCCGGGTGCGCGTACGGCGGCGGGTAGACCGTCATCCAGTCCGGCTTCACCTCCGGCTCCCGCGGCCCGAACATCCCCACCATCAGCAGGTGCGCGGCCACGGCCGCCATCGGCCACACGAGCAGCGCCCCGTGCGCGAGCAGCTGCAGCGGCGCGTCGAACGGCACGCCCTTGCCCGCCTCCTTCGCCGCGGCGACGACGTCGCGGGAGGGGCCGAGCCAGATGCCCAGCCGCCAGCCCAGCAGCGAGGCCAGCACCGCCCCGACCGACAGGCCCAGCACCACGGCCACGGCGCCGTTGCGCCGCGCCAGGAAGACCAGCACGCCGCTGAGCACGCCGAGCCCGAGCGACACCAGGAAGAAGACGCCGTCGGCGCCGATCCGGCCCTCGTTCTCGGTGTCCCGCAGGAAGACGGCCTCGCCGTTCGAGACGTACTGCACCCGCGGCGCGAGCCAGGCCCACAGCACGGCGAGCAGTACGCCGGAGACGGCGACGGCCAGTGTGACCACCGCGCCGTCCCGCAGGTCCTCGGCGACGGACGGCGTCGGCGGGTGGTCCGTGCCGTCCGGGTGCGGCACGGGCGCGGACGGGTGGGGCGGAGGCGGAGGCGCGGCGAAGGCTTCGGTCACCCTCACATCGTGCCAGGTGGCACCCGTACGGGCGTCAGCGGACCGCCGCCCGGCGGTAGGCCCACGTCGCGAGGGCCAGGGAGAGCACGCCCACGGCACCGCAGACCGCGAGGTCGGCCAGGACCACCGGCCAGTCGGGGTGCGGCTCGAAGGTGCGGGCGAAGGCCTCCACGCCGTACGTGGACGGAAGCAGGTCCCGCGCCCAGACGATCACCGACGGCATCCGCTCCGGGGGCAGCACGCCCAGCAGCAGCGCCGCCGACATGCCCAGCTGGCCGGCGAGCGTGGCGAGCTCCTGGCGCGGCGCCAGCAGGCCGAGGGCGGCGCCGAGTCCGGCGAGCGCCGCGCCCGCCAGCGGTACGACTGCGGCCAGCACCCACAGCCCGCCCATCGGCAACCCGAACAGCACGCAGCCGAACACCGCCGTGACCAGCGTGCCCGGCACGGTGAAGGACGCGTACGCGCCCGCCGCGCCCAGCACGACCGCGGCGGGCGGCACCGGCAGGGTGGCGTAGTGGTCCAGGCCGCCCGAGGCGCGCAGCTGGCCGAAGTACTGGGCGAGCAGGTTCAGTGCCACGAAGGCGACGACGAGCACCGAGGAGCCCGCGACCACCGCCCGTGCCTCGCTGCCCCCGTCGACGACCCCGCGCATCAGGATCATGATCCCGACGGACTGGAAGGTCGCGACGAACAGCAGCGGGATCCGGGCCACGCGGGCCCGGGACAGCTGGGCCCGGTAGACCGCGGCCAGCGCCGGCAGCAGGCGTGCCCGCGGTGCGAGCTCCGCCGGGGCGTCGGCGGCAGCGGAGGGAGCTGCGGTGCTCACGTCTTCACCAGGCCCTTCGTACGGCCGCCGAGGGCCAGGTAGACGTCCTCCAGGCTCGGGGTCGCCAGCGTGAAGTCGTCGAGGGCGGCGAAGGCCGGCCCTCCGGTGACCGCGGCGACCGCGGCCCGTGCCTCCTCCGGCCGCATCCGCAGCACCCAGCGGCGCCCGGCCTCGGCCGCGCCGTCGTGCAGCGCGGCGACCTCGGGGACGTGCAGCGGCGGGCGGTCGCGCCAGACCAGCTCCAGCCGGACCTCGTCGGCGACCCGGGCCCGCAGGCCGGCGGGCGTGTCGCAGGCGATGACCCGGCCGCGGTCGACGACGGCGACGCGGTCGAGGACGGTCTCGGCCTCGATGACGTTGTGGGTGACGAGCACGACCGTGGGGGGGGGGGTGGGGGGGGGGGGGGGGGCGGGGGGGGGGCCGGTCGACTGGGGCTAACAGGTCCCGTTTTTTTGTGGGTTTTC
>NZ_JBVJWO010000014.1:130572-178861 GCF_055602345.1 Streptomyces sp. NPDC037401 | reverse complement strand
GTGAGTGACCTGCCCGTGGTAGAAAGGGGAGACGCGGTCGGGGGCGGTTTCGCCCTGGGTGGCTTTGGGGGGAAGAACCCCGCCCGTGCCACCCCTCTCGGCGCCCCCCCGGTCCACGGCGCTCCAGACGGCGCGCCGGGCCACCGGGTCCATGCCGGTGGTCGGCTCGTCGAGGACCAGGACGGGCCGCTCGCCGACCAGCGCGGCGGCGAAGCACGCCAGCCGCCGCTGGCCGCCGGACAGCTTCTTCAGCGGACGGCCGGCGATGGGCTCCAGGCCCAGTTCGGCCAGGACGGCGTCGCGCTCGGCGCGTGCGGTGCGGGCGTCCAGGCCTCGCAGCCGCCCGGTGGTCTCCGCCGCCAGCGCCACGGTGAGCTCGTCGAGGGCGGTGGACTCCTGCCCGAGGTAGGCCAGCAGCCGGGCGGCCCGCTCGGGGTGGCGTACCAGGTCGTGCCCGAGCAGCTCCACGGAACCGGAGTCGGGGCGCATCAGGCCGGTCAGCTGGCGCACCAGGGTGGACTTGCCGGCGCCGTTGGGGCCGAGGAGCCCGAAGATCTCGCCGCGGCGGATCTCCAGGGAGATGCCGTCGGTGGCCCGGACCTCGGGCAGGGCCGGGGTGCCGCGCCCGCCCCGCAGCGGCGGGTACGTCTTGACGAGATCACGGACCGCGCAGACCACGGCGGGCGGCTCGGCAGCCCCCGCCCTGGGGGGCCGATCGCCGTGTTCCGCGGCTTGTCCCGCCTGTGCTGTGCCCGTGCTCACGAGGGAGCAGCCTACGGGGTTCGGCGGCGGCCGACGCTCCCGGGGCCACGCCCCGCCCCCACAACGGCAGGTTCCCCGCTAGTCGGGGACCGGAGAGGCCGGGGTGCCGGGGACGTGTTCGGCGGCGGCCCTGACGTCGATCTCGCGCCAGAACCCGGCCCGGATGGCATAGCGGTCGTGCTCGTCGATCTGGTCGTCCTTGTGGGCGAGCAGGCCGAAACGGGCCGCGTAGCGCAGCAGCTCCCCGTCGATGCGGTGCGGGATGCGCGGGTAGAGCGTGGCGAGCTTCTGGAGGTGGACGGTCTCGGGGAGGCGTTCCATCCAGCGGCGGGCGAAGACCTGGCCGACTTCGAAGGGGTCGCCGCCGACGGTGGTGATGTCCTCCTCGCGGTCCGCCCAGCGCTGCTCGGCGCTGGTCAGCTGGGCGAGGGTGGGCAGGGAGGCGGTCTCGGCCGGTTCGCCGAGCGGGCCGCCGCGCTCGATCCAGCCCCGGTCGGAGGACCAGCGCAGGGTGGCGGTGCCGGCGGGCGGGGCGGTCTGCGGGCCGGGGACGGGCGCGTGCGCGCGCAGCCCGGCGAGGTCCTTGGGGGTGGGGATGCCCTTGGCCGCGGAGGCGGGGGTGGCGGCCGGGGTGTCGTTCCCGGCGGCCGGGGCGGGGGCGGTGCCGTTGCGGGCGGCCTCGGCGAGGGCGGCCTCGGGGAGCGGGGCGGAGAGGATCGCGGCGATCTCGGGGCGGGGCGCCGGGGGCGGGGCGCAGATGCCGGCGAGGTCCTTGGCGCGGACGGCCCGGGTGATCCAGGCCCGGTCGAGGACGCGCCGTTCGTCGGCCTCGGCGACCAGGTCCTCGGACTGGTTGTAGTCGCCGTCGGCGGCCTGGACGGCCCACAGGTGGACGGCCACGCCGTGTTCCTTGGCCGACATCAGGCCGGGCAGCAGGTCGCCGTCGCCGGTCACCAGGACCACGTCGGAGCAGGCGCGGTTCCTGGCCAGCTCGGTGAGCTCGGCGTGCATGGCGGCGTCGACGCCCTTCTGGGCCCAGCGGCCGTCGCTGCGGGTCAGGGCGCCCAGCCGGACGGTGACCCGGGGCATGACGCGCAGCCTGCGGTGCTCGGGCTGGGGCACCCGGTCGGGTGCCCCGTCGAACCAGTAGATGCGCAGCAGAGGGCGTTCGGTGTCCGCCTCGGCGCGCTCGCGCAGGCCCTGGATGAGGGCGGCATGGTCGACGGTGATGCGGGAGCGCGAGGGCTCCCCGGCGAGGAGACTCGCGGCGGCGCCCAGCAGATAGCCGGCGTCCACCAGGACGACGCAGCGGTCCACGCGTTCCACCCACTTCCCTGGGGGTCCCCCTCCGAAGACCGGGGGATGGTTCGGTTTTCCCCGAGTCTGCCCGACCGTAAGGGCGTTGACGGCCGGAACTCGATCACCGGCGTGGCGGATCGCAAAGTTCCGCAGGCGTTCCACCGATTACGCGCAGTAATGATCCAAAATGCGCGGTATAGGGTGATATGTGAGTGTGAAGGCGGCCCTGGCCCCTAGACCCTCACAGGAGGCTTCACCATGGCCAAGAACAAGAACCGCCAGCAGCCGGCCAAGCAGCAGGACCGATCGTCGCAGCAGGATCCGGCGAGGAGTTCGGCGGATACGTCGTCCGACTCCGCGTCGTCGGCACCCAGTCCGATGGACATGGCGCGCAAGGGCAAGCAGAAGAAGTTCGGCCACAACTGACGCCTTCGCCTGCTCGGCAGGTACGACGAAGGGCGCGCCCGGTCTTCCGGGCGCGCCCTTCGCGCGTACGCGGCTCGCCGTCAGCCAGCCAGGCAGGACGGGCCGAGCAGGACCTTCAGGTCGCCGAAGAGGGCCGGGTCGGGCTGGACCCGGTGCCGGTCGAGCCGGAGCACGGTGGTGGTGCGCGGCCCCTGCAGCTTGATCCGGACCTCGGTGTTGCCCTTGTGGTGGCGCAGGATCTCACCCAGTCGGCTGACCATGGGCGGGGTGACCTTGACCGTCGGGATGGTGAGGACCACCGGGGCGTTGGTGCCCGCGGAGGACAGGTCGGGGACCATCATCTCCATCGCGACCAGCCGGGGGACGTCCTCCCGCTTGTCGAGGCGGCCCTTGACGAAGACGACGGTGTCCTCGACCAGCTGGGTGGAGACGAGCTGGTAGGTGGCGGGGAAGAACATGCACTCGATCGAGCCGGCCAGGTCCTCGACCGTGGCGATGGCCCAGGCATTGCCCTGCTTGGTCATCTTGCGCTGGAGGCCGGAGATGATGCCGCCGATGGTGACGACCGCCCCGTCGCCGTGCTCGCCGCCGGTGAGCTGGGAGATGCCGGCGTCCGTCTTGTCGGACAGCACGTGCTCCAGGCCGAACAGCGGGTGGTCGGAGACGTAGAGGCCGAGCATCTCGCGCTCCTGGGCGAGCAGGTACGACTTCTCCCACTCGACGTCCGAGAACTCCACGTCGAGCCCGAAGCCCGGTTCGCTGCTCTCCTCGTCGCCCATGCCGCCGAACAGGTCGAACTGTCCCTCGGCCTCCTTGCGCTTGACCGCGACCACGTTGTCGATCATGGGCTCGTGGTGGGCGACCAGGCCCTTGCGGGTGTGGCCCATCTCGTCGAAGGCGCCGGCCTTGATCAGCGACTCGACGGTGCGCTTGTTGCAGACGACGGCCTCGACCTTGTCGAGGAAGTCGGGGAAGGAGCTGTACTTCCCCTTGGCCTTGCGGCATTTGATGATCGAGTCCACGACGTTCTGGCCGACGTTGCGGACTGCCGTGAGGCCGAAGAGGATCACGTCGTCGCCCTGGGCGGCGAAGTTCGACTCGGATTCGTTCACGTTCGGCGGGAGCACCTTGATGCCCATGCGCCGGCACTCGTTCAGGTAGATCGCGGACTTGTCCTTGTCGTCCTTGACCGAGGTGAGGAGGCCGGCCATGTACTCGGCCGGGTAGTTCGCCTTCAGGTAGGCGGTCCAGTAGGAGACCAGGCCGTAGGCGGCGGAGTGGGCCTTGTTGAAGGCGTAGCCCGCGAAGGGGACCAGGACGTCCCACAGCGCCTTGATCGCCTGGTCGCTGAAGCCCTTCTCCTTCGCGCCGGCCTCGAAGATCACGAAGTTCTTCGCGAGCTCCTCGGGCTTCTTCTTGCCCATCACGCGGCGGAGGATGTCGGCCTCGCCGAGCGAGTAGCCGGCGATGATCTGGGCGGCCTTCTGGACCTGCTCCTGGTAGACGATCAGGCCGTAGGTGACGTCCAGGACCTCCCGCAGCGGCTCCTCCAGCTCCGGGTGGATCGGGGTGATCTCCTGCTGCTTGTTCTTGCGCAGGGCGTAGTTCGTGTGGGAGTTCATGCCCATCGGGCCCGGCCGGTAGAGGGCCGACACGGCGGAGATGTCTTCGAAGTTGTCGGGCTTCATCAGCCGCAGCAGCGAACGCATCGGCCCGCCGTCGAACTGGAACACGCCGAGGGTGTCACCGCGGCCGAGGAGCTCGAAGGTCTTGGGGTCGTCGAGCGGGAGGGCCAGGAGATCGATGTCGATCCCCTTGTTGGCCTTCACCATCTTGACGGCGTCGTCCATGATCGTGAGGTTGCGCAGGCCGAGGAAGTCCATCTTCAGCAGGCCGAGCGACTCGCAGCTCGGGTAGTCCCACTGGGTGATGGTGACGCCGTCGGTGTGCCGGACCCAGACGGGCACGTGGTCGGTGATCGTCTCGCTGGACATGATCACGCCGGCGGCGTGCACGCCCATCTGGCGGACCAGGCCCTCGACGCCGCGGGCGGTGTCGATGACCTTCTTCACGTCGGGTTCGTTCTCGTACATCCCGCGGATCTCGCCGGCCTCGCCGTAGCGCGGGTGCTGCGGGTCGAGGATGCCGGAGAGCGGGATGCCCTTGCCGAGGACGTCGGCGGGCATGGCCTTGGTGAGCCGGTCGCCCATGGCGTACGGGTAGCCCAGGACGCGCGCGGAGTCCTTGATGGCGTTCTTGGCCTTGATGGTGCCGTAAGTGCCGATCATGGCGACCTTGTCGGCGCCGTACTTCTCGGTCACGTACCTGATCACCTCGACGCGCCTGCGCTCGTCGAAGTCGATGTCGACATCGGGCATCGAGATGCGCTCGGGGTTGAGGAACCGCTCGAAGATCAGGCCGTGCGGGATCGGGTCGAGGTCGGTGATGCCCATGGCGTACGCGACGATCGAGCCGGCCGCGGAGCCCCGGCCGGGTCCCACCGCGATGCCCTGCTTCTTCGCCCACATGATGAAGTCGGCGACGACGAGGAAGTAGCCCGGGAAGCCCATCGAGATGATGGTGTCCATCTCGTACTCGACCTGCTTCATGCGGTCCTCGGGGATGCCCCCCGGGAAGCGGCGGTGCATGCCGCGCATGGTCTCCTCGCGGAACCACGTGACCTCGGTGTAGCCCTCGGGGATGTCGAACTTGGGCATGAGGTTCTTTTCCTCGAACATGCCCGCCATGTCGACCTGCTCGGCGACCTTCCAGGTGTTGGCGCAGCCCTCCTGCCAGGCGTCCGAGGAGTCGATCGCGTACATCTCGTCGGTCGACTTCAGGTAGTAGCCGGAGCCGTCGAACCGGAAGCGGTCCGGGTCGGAGAGGTTCTTGCCGGTCTGGATGCACAGCAGGGCGTCGTGCGCCCCGGCCTCGCTCGCGTAGGTGTAGTGCGAGTCGTTCGTGACCAGCGGGGGGATGCCGAGCTTCTTGCCGATCTCCAGGAGGCCGTCGCGGACCCGGCGCTCGATCTCGATGCCGTGGTCCATCAGCTCCAGGAAGTAGCGCCCCTTGCCGAAGATGTCCTGGTAGTCCGAGGCCGCCTGGAGGGCCTCGTCGAACTGTCCGAGGCGCAGCCGGGTCTGCACCTCGCCGGAGGGGCAGCCGGTGGAGGCGATCAGGCCCTCGGACCACTTGGAGATGGTCTCCTTGTCCATGCGGGGCCACTTGGTCAGCCAGCCCTCGGCGTAGGCGTCGGAGGACAGCCGGAAGAGGTTGTGCAGCCCCGTGGCGTTCGCCGCCCAGATCGTCTTGTGGGTGTAACCGCCGGAGCCGGAGACGTCGTCCCGCTTCTGGTGCGGCTGTCCCCACTGGATCCTGCGCTTGTTGCGCCGGGACTCGGGGGCGACGTACGCCTCGATGCCGATGATCGGCGTGATGCCGGCCTTCTTCGCGGAGTGGAAGAAGTCGAAGGCGCCGTGCAGGTTGCCGTGGTCGGACATGGCGATGTGCGTCATGCCCATCTCGTTGCAGGCGCTGAACATGTCCTTGAGCCGCGCAGCACCGTCCAGCAGCGAGTACTGGGTGTGAACGTGCAGGTGCGTGAACGGCTGCTTGGCCACGGCGCTGGACCTCCGGAAAACAATCGCCGACAGGATGGGGGGGCAGCGTTGAAGTCTACGTCGGGCGGGTGACACAACCCGGGCACTCGCGGGTACGGTCGGGCGTTGCAGTGACCGAGAACACCTGACCGACGATCCGTCCCACCCCGCACCAGGAGGCACCTGCCATGGCGGTCCCCGAGACGACGACCGAGCAGCGCGCCGAGCAGATCCTCGACGTCTTCGACACGGCGTTCGGCGAGCTCCTCGCCGCCGACCCCGCGGCCTTCCAGGTGAAGTTCCGGAAGATGGCCGCGTCCGCCTTCGCCTTCTACCGCGGCACGGCGTGCCTGTTCTACGCCGACCTGGAGCGGGAGCGGCACGGCGGGCCGTTCCTGGACGAGCGGACCGGGCGGGTGTGGATCCACGGCGATCTCCACGCGGAGAACTTCGGCACGTACATGGACTCCCACGGCCGGCTCGTCTTCAACGTGAACGACTTCGACGAGGCCTACGTCGGCCCCTTCACCTGGGACCTCAAGCGCTTCGCCGCCTCGGTCGCGCTGATCGGCTATTCCAAGGCGCTCAGCGACGGGCAGATCACCGACATGGTGCGGACGTACGCCGCCGCCTACCGCGAGCGGATCCACCGGCTGGCGGCCGGCGCGAAGTACGAGGAAGTGCCCTCCTTCACCCTGGAGACCTCGGACGGCCCGCTGCTGGGCGCCCTGCGCGCGGCCCGCGCCCGTACCCGCTTCGGGCTGCTCGACTCGATGACGGAGATACGGGACTACGAGCGCCGGTTCTCGGCGGGCGGCGGCGCGGTCGAGCTGGACGCGGCCACCCGCTACAAGGTCCTCGCGGCGTTCGACGGCTACCTGGAAACGCTTCCGGAGGAGAGCCTGGTGCGGCCGGACTCGTACCGGGTCAAGGACGTGGTGGGACGGCGGGGCGTGGGCATCGGCTCGGCCGGGCTGCCCTCGTACAACATCCTGCTGGAGGGGCACAGCGACGCCCTGGAGAACGACGTCGTGATCTACCTGAAGCAGGCGCAGACCCCGGCGGTGTCCCGGCACGTGACCGACCGGGCGGTCCGCGACTACTTCCACCACGAGGGGCACCGCACGGTGATCTCGCAGCGGGCGCTCCAGGCGCACGCCGACCCGTGGCTGGGCTGGACGGAGCTGGACGGCACCGGGCAGCTGGTGGCGGAGGTCTCGCCGTACGCCGTGGACCTGGACTGGTCGGACATCGACGACGTCGAGGAGATAAGGGCCGTCGTGGCCGACCTGGGCCGGGCGACGGCGACGATGCACGCCGCGGCAGACGCCGACGAGAGCGGGCAGTCGCTGGTGCCGTTCTCGACGGAGCGTGCCATCGACGCGGCCATCGCGGCGGACGAGGAGGGCTTCCCCGAGCTGCTCGCCGACTTCGCCCACGCGTACGGCGCCCGGGCCCGCGCCGACCACCAGATCTTCGTGGACCTGTTCCGCAACGGCCGTCTGACCAGGTAAGGGACCGCGGGAGGGCAGAGGTCCGACTTCACAGGCAATCGTGCGACACTTCCGGGCGATGGACTTCTCAGGGATACGGCTCAGAGCACTGCGGGCGGCGCTGTTCAGCGCCGTCGTCGTGGTGCTCTCGGCCGCGTCGCACGTGCTGAGCTCGGGCGTGCCGCTGCCGGTCACCCTGATCGGCGCGCTGGGCGCCGCCGTGTTCTCGGTCGCGTACGCACTGGCCGGGCGCGAGCGCGGCTTCTGGCGGATCGCCGGGCTGCTCGTACCGCTGGAACTGGCCGCGGACACCGTCTTCACCGCCGGCCAGCACGTCTGCTACGGCCCGGCCGGCGGGCCGGTGTCCGGGCCGCTGCGGGCCGTCGGCATCGACGTGCTCTGCGGCGGCGGACCGGCCGGCGCTCCGCTCGCGGGCGTGGCCGGCCCGGTCGGCGACCCGGCGGTGCTGCTGGCCTCGCCCGACCCGCTCACGCCCTGGCTGCTGCTGGGCGGGCACGTCGCCGTGGGCCTGCTGGCCGCCTTCTGGCTGCGCCGCGGCGAGCGCGCCGTGGGCCGGCTGCTGACCTCGGTCGGCGCCTTCGCGTTCCGTCCGCTGCTCCTCGCGGTGGCCTCGGCCGCCGCGCGGACCCGGCCCGCCCGGCGCCCGCTGCCGGCCGGCCGCGCGGGTGCCGTGGCCCGCACCCGCTTCCCCGTGCACTCCGTGGGTCTGCGTGGACCCCCCGTAGCGGTGCCTTCCGGCATCTGACGACGGCACTCCCCCGTTCCGGGCCGATCCCTGCCCGTACGGGCACCCACGCTTCCAACACCGACGGAGATCCACCATGAGCAACCGCAACAGCAAGGCGAACAAGGACGCGGCCCGCGAGCGGCTGCGCGCGGAGCGCGAGCGCCAGGCCAAGAAGGACAAGACCCGCCGCCAGATCACGGTCGCGGGCGCGGTCGTCGGCGTCCTCGCCCTGGCGGGCGGCATCGGGTACGGCGTCATGCAGGCGAACAAGCCCTCCGCGTGGGACGCCGCGCCCACCAAGGAGCTCGTCGTCCCGAAGAACGCCTCGGGCGACAAGGGCACGACCGTGGTCATCGGCAAGAAGGACGCCAAGAAGACCCTGGAGCTGTACGAGGACGCGCGCTGCCCGGTCTGCGCGACCTTCGAGCAGACCGCCGGCGAGCAGATCAAGCAGGACGTCGACGCGGGCAAGTACAAGGTGAAGTTCATCGGCGCGACCTTCATCGACAACGTCGCCCCGGGCACGGGGTCGAAGAACGCGCTGAGCGCGCTGGGCGCGGCGCTCGACGTCAGCCCCGAGGCCTTCCTCGCGTACAAGTCGGCGCTGTACTCGGCCTCGAACCACCCCGCGGAGAACGACGACAAGTTCGCCAAGGACGACTACCTGCTCAAGCTCGCGGACTCGGTGCCCGCCCTGAAGGGCAACGCCGCCTTCAAGAAGGCCGTGACGGACGGAACGTACGACCGCTGGGCCGTCGAGATGTCGAAGTCGTTCGACAAGAGCGGCGTGAAGGGCACCCCGACCCTGAAGATGGACGGCAAGCAGATCGACCTCCCGCAGACGCCGCAGTCGTTCGCCGCGGCGATCGACAAGGCCCTGAAGGGCTGACACCGGGTCAAGACGGGGCAACGGGCGGGCGAACTTTCACAGTTCGCCCGCCCTTTGTGCGTCCAGGGGCTGTCACCACGCCAATACCGGTCAGTAATATGATCATCCGTGACCAGTCTTCACTCCTCTTCCGCAGCGCCGCGTCGCCGCACGGTCGTCAAGGCCGCCGCCGCCACCGCCGCGTTCGCTCCTTTCGCCGCACAGGCCGCCGTGGGGACGGCGACCGCCCGTGCGGCCGAGGCAGGCGCTCCCGCCTTCCTCCACGGCGTCGCCTCCGGCGACCCGCTGCCCGACGGGGTCCTGCTCTGGACCCGCGTCACCCCGGTCCCGGGGGCCATACCCGGCTCCGGCGTGGGACCCGACACCGAGGTGGCGTGGGAGGTGGCCGAGGACAAGGCGTTCTCGCAGGTCGTCGCCCGCGGCACCACCCTCGCCACGGCCGCCTCCGACCACACGGTCAAGGCCGACGTGCGCGGGCTGCGCCCCGCGACCGCGTACTGGTTCCGCTTCAGCGCGGGCGGTACGGTCTCCGGCGCGGGCCGCACCCGCACCACCCCGGCCCACGACGCCTCGGCCCCGGGAGTCCGCTTCGGCGTGGTCTCCTGCGCCAACTGGGAGTCGGGCCACTTCGCGGCGTACCGCCACCTCGCGGCGCGCACCGACCTCGACGCGGTCCTGCACCTCGGCGACTACATCTACGAGTACCAGTCGGGCGGTTACCCGGAGGACAAGTACGTCGTACGGCCGCACGAGCCCCGGCACGAGATCGTCACCCTCGCCGACTACCGGCTCCGCCACGCCACGTACAAGACCGACGCCGACCTCCAGGCGCTGCACGCCGCCCACCCGGTCATCGCGATCTGGGACGACCACGAGATCGCCAACGACGCCTGGTCCGGCGGCGCCGAGAACCACACCCCCGGCGCCGAGGGCGACTGGGCGGCCCGCGCCGCCGCCGCCCGCCAGGCGTACTTCGAGTGGATGCCGGTCCGCGCCTCCACCGAGGGCACGGTCTACCGCCGCCTGCGCTTCGGCAGCCTCGCCGACCTGCACCTGCTGGACCTGCGCTCCTTCCGCTCGCAGCAGGCCAAGACCGGCAGCGGCAAGGTGGACGACCCGGAGCGCACCCTCACGGGCCGCGCCCAGCTGGACTGGCTGAAGGCCGGGCTGGCCGGCTCGGACGCCACGTGGAAGCTGGTCGGCACCTCGGTGATGATCTCGCCGATGGCCTTCGGCTCCGTACCGGCGCACCTGCTGGGCCCGCTGGCCGAGCTGCTGGGCCTGCCCAAGGAGGGCCTGGCGGTCAACGTCGACCAGTGGGACGGCTACACGGACGACCGCAAGGAGCTCCTGGGCCACTTGACCCAGCGGAACATCAAGAACACGGTCTTCCTCACCGGCGACATCCACATGTCCTTCGCCAACGAGGTCCCGGTGACGGCGGCCACGTACCCGCTCTCCCGGTCCGCCGCCACGGAGTTCGTCGTCACCTCGGTCTCGTCCGACAACATCGACGACATCCTGCACGTGGCCCCGCGCACCCTCTCGCTCGCCGCGGAGACGGCGGTCCGGGCGACGAACCGGCACGTCAAGTGGGTCGAGATGGACTCGCACGGCTACGGCGTCCTCGACGTCACGGCCGAGCGCTCGCAGATGGACTACTACGTCCTGTCCGACAAGCGCAGGGCCGACGCCACCTCCTCCTGGTCCCGCTCGTACCGGACCCTCAACGGCACGCAGAAGATGGAGCGGGTAAACCAGCCCGTCCGCTGACATTTCTGACACTCAGTCAAATTCTTACGGCGATCAGGCCGCCCGGATGTGATCCGGGCGGCCTGATCGTTTGTTGGCCGAAAGTTCTTGACTCAGGCCTGTCGTGCACACGTAAACTCCCGGCCAACGGAGACAACCCATCTCCGTAACCCCCCATACTTCGCGAGGAGTTCACGTGCGCGCTTTTGCCCGCATATCCCCCACGCTCCGCCGCCGCGCCCTCGGCACTGCCGTCCTGGCCGGAACCCTGGCGTTCGCCCCGCTCTCTGCCCCCGTCACGGTCGCCGCCGCGCCCAAGACCGGTGCCGAGCTCTGCGCCGAGGACGCCTCGGCCGCCGCCAACGCCCGCGTCGCGCGTCCCAAGGACAGCCACGCCAAGGAGCCCAACGCCCTCACGGACGCCCAGGCCAAGGCCATGGACGCCGACCTGAAGGCCAAGCTCGCCAAGAAGGCGCAGTCGCCCCGCAGCCTGCGGGCCGCCGAGGCGGTCACGACCATTCCGGTCTACTTCCACGTCATCCACTCCGGCACGGCCGGCAAGCTGACGGCGACCGACATCAGCAACCAGATGGCCGTTCTGAACTCCTCCTTCGGAGGCGTGGGCACCGGCAATGTGAACGCCAACTTCCAGTTCTCGCTGGCCGCGACCGATTACACGGACAACGCCTCCTGGTACAACCTGGCCTCCGGCTCCACGGCCGAAAAGAACATGAAGACCACCCTCCGCAAGGGTGGCGCGAACGCGCTGAACGTCTACACCGCCAACCTGTCCGGCGGGCTGCTGGGCTGGGCCACCTTCCCGAGCTCCTACACCTCCAGCCCCAAGATGGACGGCGTGGTCCTGCTCGACGCCTCGCTGCCGGGCGGCTCCTCCGCCAACTACAACGAGGGCGACACCGGCACCCACGAGGTCGGCCACTGGATGGGCCTCTACCACACCTTCCAGGGCGGCTGTAACGGCAACGGCGACTACGTCTCCGACACCCCGGCCGAGAAGAGCGCCGCGTACGAGTGCCCGGTCGGCCGCGACACCTGCGCCAGCAAGCCGGGTGCCGACCCGATCCGCAACTTCATGGACTACACGTACGACTCCTGCATGTACCAGTTCACGGCCGGCCAGGTGAGCCGGATGCAGAGCAGCTGGACCGCTTACCGCGCGGTCTGACCCGCAGCTGCCCTAACCTGGCGCCATGAGCGCGCCGGGGGACGTGATCGACGGACGGTTCGAGCTGCTTGAGCGGCTCGGCAGCGGAGGCATGGGCACGGTCTGGCGAGCGCTGGACCGTGCCCTGCAACGTGAAGTGGCCCTGAAGGAAGTGCGGCCGCCCGCCGCGCAGACCTCCGCCCGCGCCTCCGACGAGGCCGCCCGGCGGCTGCACGAGCGGGTCCTGCGCGAGGCCCGCTCGCTGGCCCGGATCAGCCACCCGCACGTCGTGACCATCCACCACATCGTCGAGGGCGACCCCCACCCCTGGCTGGTGATGGAGCTGCTGCCCGGCGAGAGTCTGCAACAACGCCTCGAACGCGGCCCGCTCCCGCCCGCCGAGACCGCGCGGATCGGCCGCGAGATCCTCTCGGGGCTCCGGGCCGCGCACGCCGCCGCGATCCACCACCGCGACGTGAAGCCCGCCAACGTCCTGCTGCGGGCGGACGGTTCGGCGGTACTGACCGACTTCGGCATCGCCGCCCTCCAGGACCAGTCCTCGCTCACGCTCACCGGCGAGGTCATCGGCACCCCCGAGTACCTGGCCCCGGAGCGGATCCGGGGCGCCGACCTGCCCGCCTCCGACCTCTGGTCGCTCGGCATGATGCTGTACGTGTGCGTCGAGGGCGTCAGCCCGATGCGCCGCGCGACGACCCTGGCCACCCTCGCCGCCGTCCTGGACGAGCCCGTACCGCCACCGCGCCGGGCGGGTCCCCTGACGGCCGCGCTCGGCGCCGTCCTGGTCCGCGATCCGGCGGACCGGCCCGACGCGGAGCAGCTCGACGCACTGCTCGCCGCCGCGCTGCCCGGCGGAGCCCCGGCAGCAGGCCGGGCGGCGGCGCCGGGTCCGCTCCCGGGCCTGCCCCCCGGCCCGCCCGCCGTTCCGCCCGGTCCGTCCGCTCCGAGGGGCGGCTCACGGCACGGGCCCCGTCCCGCGGTACCGCCGGCCCCGGCACCCAGGCCCGGCCCGCCGGCCGCCGCCCCGCTCCCGGCGCCGGCTCCCGTGCCGACGCCGACCGAGCCGTGGGACTCGCTGCCCACCCGGGGCGCCGGACTCCCGTACCCGGAGCCGCAGCAGCAGCGCGGACTGCGCGGACTGCGCACCCCGCTCGCCGCCGCGGCCGCCGTCGTCGCCCTCGCACTGCTGGGGGTCGGGGGGTACTCGCTGTTCGACCTCGGCGGCGCAGGAGCGGGCGACGACGCGAGGAACACGGCCCACACCACCGCCTCTGCGGCGCAGGCGACGAAGACGGCCGCCCCGGGCACTCCCGCCGGCCCGACCACGGCCCGCACGCCCTCGGCCGACCCGCCCAGTACCCCGCAGAGCACACCGCCGGCGCAAGCACCCACGGCAGCACCGACGTCGGCGGCCGCCCACAGTCCGGCCCCGGCCACCGCACCCGGTGGGGGCGGCCTCGCCGACCGCTGGATCGCCCAGCTGTACTCCGAGCCCGAGAGCACCGGAACCGCCGCCCGGGACCGGCGGCTCGCCGCCGTCCGCGCCACGGTCCCGCAGGCGGAGTTGCTGCGCAGCGCGGACTACGCCTCCCTGCGCCGCGGTTACTGGGTGGTGTACGTACCCGGGCCGTTCACCGACGGGTACGCCGCGCTCTCCTTCTGCGCGGCGCACGGCCGGACCACGGCGAACGCCTGCATCGGCCGCTGGCTCAGCCACAGCCCCGCCGACCGCACGTACCAGTGCCGGCCCTCGTCCCCCTCGGCAGCCACCTGCCGACGGCCGTGACGCGTAACCGCGACCGCGAACGCGACCGTCAGAGCGTGCCGAGGAAGCCGAGGGCCGTCTTCCAGGTCTGCTCGGCCGCCTCGGCGTCGTAGTCCGGCAGGTCCGGGTCGGTGAACAGGTGCCCCGCGCCCGGGTAGCTGTGCACCTCGACGTCCGCGCCCGCCCGCTGCATCCGCAGGTACCACGCCGTCAACCAGTCGTGCGGCTCGAACGGGTCCGGGTCCGCGATGTGCAGCTGCACCGGCAGCTCGTCGAGGACGGCGTCGTCCGCGATGTCCGCCGTGCCGTGCAGGAGCAGCAGCCCCCGCGCCTTGGCGTCCGCGAAGGCCAGGTGCTGCGCGACCGAACCGCCGAAGGAGAAGCCCGCGTAGACCACACCGCGGTCCGAGTACGGCGCGGCCGCGAGCACGGCCCGCCTGAGCAGCTCGTCCTTGCCCAGCTCGTCCCGGAAGGCCATGCCCTCCTCGACGGTCTCGAAGGTGCGCCCCCCGAAGAGGTCGGGCGTGTGCACCTCGTGCCCCGCCGCACGCAGCCGCTCGGCCGCCGCGTGCACCGCGGGCCGCAGCCCGTACGTCGAGTGGAAAAGCATGATGTTCATGCCCCTATCGTGCCAGCCTGCACCCGCGCGGGTCCGCTACGGTCGACGGCAAGGAGGTCGGTCCTGTGGAAAGCGTGCTGCGCCCCTTGATCGTGATCGGCGGCTCGGTCGTCCTCACCCTGATCGCCGGGTGGCTGGTGGACCTGCTGCTGCGCCGCGCGGACGCCCGGCACGCCGAGACCCCGCTGTGGGGGCTGCTGCGCCGGTGCCGCGTCCCGTTCCAACTGGTGCTGTGCACCGCGCTGCTGCTCGCCTTCCACCACCGCGCCAAGGTGCTGGAGGACCACGAGACCGGTGTCGAACGCACCCTCACCCTCGTCCTGATCGGGGCCGCCGCCTGGTTGCTGGTGCGGATCGCGGCGGCCGTCGTCGACTCCGCGTACACGCGCTACGCCGCCGCGGCCGGTGCGGAGAACGCCCGCGTCCGGCGGGTCCGCACCCAGGTCACCCTGATCCAGCGGGTGGTGACGGCCGTCGTCGCGGTGGTCGCGGTCGCGGCGATGCTGCTGACCTTCCCCGCGATGCGGGCGGTGGGCACCTCGATGCTGGCGTCGGCCGGCATCCTCGGCATCGTCGCGGGCATCGCCGCCCAGTCCACCCTGGGCAACCTCTTCGCCGGACTCCAGATCGCCTTCGGGGACACCGTACGGATCGGCGACGTGGTGGTGGTCGACGGCGAGTGGGGCACCGTCGAGGAGATCACGCTGACCTTCCTGGTGGTGCGGACCTGGGACGAGCGCCGGATCACCATGCCTGTGTCGTACTTCACCGGGAAGCCCTACGAGAACTGGTCGCGGGGCGGCGCGGAGATGACCGGCAGCGTCTTCCTGCACCTCGACCACACCGCCCCGGTGGCGCTGCTGCGCGAGCGGCTGGAAGCCGTCCTGCGCCAGTCGCCGGTCTGGGACGGCCGCAAGAGCGGGCTGCTGGTGACCGACACCACACCGACCACGATCCAGGTGCGGGCCGTGGTCAGCGCCAAGGACGCCGACGACATCTGGATCCTGCGCTGCGAGGTCCGCGAGCGGCTGATCGCCTGGCTGTGCGAGGAGCACCCGTACGCCCTCCCCCGTGTCACCACCGGCGAAGCCCCGCCCCGCCCCGGCCGGGCCGGGCCGGACCCCGCTACGGGCGCAGGCTCCTGACGTCGAGGTGGCGCAGGACCCGGTCGACGATCTCCGGGTCGGCGCCCGGTTCGCTGCGGGCCGCGAGGACCTCGTGCCGGGCGGCCGACATCATCTCGCGCTGGATGCGCTGCACCACCCGGAGCCGCTCGGTGCGCTGGAGGTAGGCCTCGCGCCGCTCCTCGTCGACCATCTCGGGGCTGATCCGGGCGCCGACGTCGTACGCCCGCTTCTGGAGCTGCTCCAGCAGGTCCTCGGAGAGGTCCTCCACCTCCTGGATCTCCTTCAGGCGCCGCTTGGCGGCCTTCGCCGCGCGGATCGCGAGGTCCCGCTCGAAGGCGCGCTCGGCGTCCGTGTCGGCGCGTACGCCGAGGACGCGCACCACCCGCGGCAGGGTGAGCCCCTGCACCACGAGCGTGCCCATGACCACGGCGAAGGCGATGAAGACGATCACGTCGCGCTGCGGGAAGGGCGTCTTGTCGTCGGTGGTGAAGGGCAGCGCGAGGGCCAGCGCGACCGAGGCCACGCCCCGCATCCCCGACCACCACATCACCACGCTCTCGCGCCAGCTGAGCGGGATCTCCTCGTCGTAGTCCCGCCGGTCGTGCAGCTTCTTCGCGAGCCACGCGGCCGGCAGCAGCCACAGCAGGCGTACGGCGACCACGACGCCGAGCACGGCGGCGGCCCAGCCGACCGCCTCGCCCGCCCGCCCGGTCGCGGTGCCGAACACGTGGTGCAGCTCCAGTCCGATGAGGCCGAAGGCCACCCCGGTCACGAGCGTGTCCACGACCTCCCAGAAGGTGTGCCCGGCGAGCCGTCCCAGCACGTCGTCGGCGTCGTTGGCGAACTCCGCGAGGTACAGGGCGGTCATGAGCACGGCCAGCACGCCCGAGCCCTCCAGCTCCTCGGCCAGTACGTACGCCACGAACGGCACGAGCAGCGTGAGCCCGATCTGCAGGGTGGCATCGCCGAGCCGGTCCATCAGCCGCCGGGCGGTCCAGCCGAGCGCGAGGCCGACGGCGACCGCGACGACCGCGGAGAGTGCGAACTCGCCCAGTGCCTCGGGCCAGGAGAAGCTGCCGCTGACCACCGCCGCGACGGCCACGTGGTACAGCACGATGGCCGTGACGTCGTTGAAGAGCCCCTCCCCCTCCAGGATCGACACGAGCCGGCGCGGCAGGCCGAGGGCCCCGGCGACCGCGGCCCCCGCCACGGGGTCGGGCGGGGCCACGAGGGCGCCGAGGGCGAGGGCGGCCGCGAGGGGCAGCCCGGGAACGATCGCGTGCGCCACGCCGGCGACGGCCGCCGTGGTGACGAAGACCAGTGCCACGGCCAGCAGGAGGATCGGCCGGACGTTGGCGGCGAACTGCCGCCAGGAGGTGCGCTGCACGGACGCGTACAGCAGCGGCGGCAGCACGAGCGGGAGGATGTACTCGGGTGGGATGTCGACGTTCGGCACCACCGGAACCAGCGCGAGGACGACGCCCGCGAGGGTCATCAGCACCGGCGCGGGCAGCCCCAGCCGGTCCCCGAGCGGGACCGTGACCACGGCCCCGAGCAGCAGGACGAACAGGAGGGCGAGCTGATCCACCCGCACACCCTGTCACGTCGCGGCTCCGCGCCCCCGGCACCGGACGGGGCGTTTCCCCGGGGCGGGGGCCGGGGCCGGCCGGACCGGGAGGTCAGGCCTTCGCGGCCGGCAGGGGCCGGCGCATCGAGCGGTGCGGGATCCCCGCGTCCTCGAACTCCGGGCCGTAGGCCTCGTAGCCCAGCCGCTCGTAGAAGCCCATGGCGTGGGTCTGTGCGTGCAGGTCGACGGCGGTGAGCCCGCGCCGGGCGGCCTCCGCCTCGATCGCGCGGACCAGTGCCGCCCCCACGCCGAGGCCGCGGGCGGCCTTGGTGACGGCGAGCCGGCCGAGGGAGCCGGTCCCCGGGGCCTCGATGCCGGTCAGCAGCCGGCCGGTGCCCAGCGGGGTGCCGTCGGCCGCGACCGCGAGGACGTGCAGCGCGTCCGCGTCGTGCGCGTCGTACTCGATCTCCTCGGGTACCGACTGCTCGATCACGAAGACGTCGGTACGGACCGCGAAGCAGGCCTCGCGGTCGGCCGCGGACTCCACGACCCGCACCTCGTACGCGCTCACGGGGTCACTCGCTCTCGGCGCGGATGACGTCGAGGGCGTGCTGCAGGTCCTGCGGGTACGTGCTCGCGTACTCGACCCACGTGCCGTCCGCCGGGTGCTCGAAGCCGAGCCGCACGGCGTGGAGCCACTGCCGGGTCAGGCCGAGCCGCTTGGCGATGGTCGGGTCGGCGCCGTACGTCAGGTCGCCGACGCACGGGTGGCGGTGGGCGGACATGTGCACGCGGATCTGGTGGGTGCGGCCGGTCTCCAGCTTGATGTCCAGCAGGGAGGCCGCGCGGAACGCCTCGATGAGGTCGTAGTGGGTGACCGAGGGCTTGCCCTCCTGGGTCACGGCCCACTTGTAGTCGGCGCTGGGGTGGCGGCCGATCGGCGCGTCGATGGTGCCGCTCATCGGGTCCGGGTGGCCCTGGACCAGCGCGTGATAGCGCTTGTCGACGACCCGCTCGCGGAACTGCTGCTTGAGCGAGGTGTACGCGCGCTCCGACTTGGCGACGGCCATCAGGCCGGAGGTGCCGACGTCGAGCCGGTGCACGATGCCCTGGCGCTCGGCGGCGCCGGAGGTGGAAATGCGGTACCCGGCGGCGGCGAGGCCGCCGATGACGGTGGTGCCGGTCCAGCCGGGGCTGGGGTGGGCGGCGACGCCGACCGGCTTCATGATCACGACGATGTCGTCGTCGTCGTGGACGATCTCCATGCCCTCGACGGGCTCGGCGACCACCTCGACGGGCCGCGGCGGGGCGGGCATCTCGACCTCGAGCCAGGCGCCGCCGTGCACGCGCTCGGACTTCCCGACGACGCTGCCGTCGACCGACACCTTGCCGGAGGCGGCGAGCTCGGCCGCCTTGGTGCGGGAGAACCCGAACATGCGGGCGATCGCGGCGTCCACGCGCTCGCCTTCGAGGCCATCGGGGACGGGCAGGGTTCGGATCTCGGGAATCGTACTCACCCGTCGAGTATGCCTTGTCAGTCCTTGTGGACCGTGCCGTCGGGGTCCAGGCCCTTGAACGACAGCAGCACGATCAGGATGCCGCCGCACACGATCGCCGAGTCGGCGAGGTTGAAGACGGCGAAGTGCGCGGGCGAGATGAAGTCGACCACCGCACCCCGGAAGACCCCGGGGGAACGGAAGATCCGGTCGGTCAGGTTGCCCAGCGCGCCGCCCAGCAGCAGGCCGAGCGCGATGGCCCAGGGCAGGCTGTAGAGCTTGCGCGCGAGGCGGACGATCACGACGATGACCGTGGCCGCGATGCACGTGAAGATGATCGTGAAGGCCTCGCCGAAGCCGAAGGCCGCGCCCGGGTTGCGGACCGCCTCGAACTTGAGCAGGTCGCCGATGATCTCGATCGGCGCCTGGTGCTCCAGCTTCGCGACCACGATCATCTTGCTGCCGAGGTCGAGCAGGTAGGCCACGACGGCCACGACGAGCAGCGCCGCGATCCGCCGCCGGCCCTTGGGCTGCACGGCCTCCGGCTCGGCTTCCCCAACATCTGGCGTACCGATGATGCGCTCCGCCTCTGCCACGTGGATTCCCTCAACCTAGGTGCTCGACCACAACGAGGGTACGTCACGCCCAGTGCGCCGGGTCTAGTGCCGACGCTCCTGCCTCTGCTTGCACTCGACGCACAGCGTGGCGCGCGGAAACGCCTGCATGCGGGCCTTGCCGATGGCCTTGCCGCAGCTCTCGCACAGGCCGTAGGTCCCGGCCGCCAGCCGCTCCAGGGCCCGCTCGGACTGCTCCAGCATCTCCCGGGCGTTCGAGGCGAGGGACAGCTCGTGCTCGCGTGTGATGTTCTTCGCGCCGGTGTCGGCCTGGTCGTCCCCGGCGCCGTCGCCGGAGTCGCGCATCAGCCCGGTGAGGGCTTCCTCGGAGGCGTGCAGCTCGGCCCGCAGCCGCAGCACCTCGCTCTCCAGCCCGGCGCGCGCGTCGGCCACCTCGTCCGCGGTCCAGGGGTCCTCACCCGGGCGTACGGCGAGTTCGCCGGGCTCCACCGGGCCGGAGCCGGTCCGCACCCGGGGCAGCCCGCTGGTGGCCGCGGTGGCCGTCTTCCTGGATGCCGAGGTCCTCGCCGTGCCGCTGCCCGTGCCGGTGCTCTTCTTGGCGACCACGTGGGCTCCCGTCTGCTTCCGCTCGGCGGCCTGAGCCGCCTCCTCGGCCGCGGCCTTCTTGGCCGGGGCCGCCTTTCCGGTGCCTGTGGCCTTCCCGGCGACCGTCTTGCCCGCCGCCTTCCCGGCGGCGGTCTTCCTGGTGGCGGTCTTCTTCACGACCGCCTTCACGGCGTCCTTCGCGGCGTCCTTCACAGCCGTCTTCGCGGCGGTCTTCGCGGTGGCCTTCTTCGCCGGGGCCGCCTTCCGCGAGGCGGCCGTGCTCTTCTTCCCGGACACGTCCTTGGCGGCCGTACCGGCGGAATCCGTGGACGCCGTCTTCTTCGCGGCGGTCTTCTTCGCCACCATGGCCGCGGCCCCTTCACGCATTGTGATCTTGCTCGCGAATCGTGCTGGGACGATAAATCGACTCCGACACCGCGGCAACGGGGCTCGCCGCCTCCCGGACCGGCCCCGGCGCCGCACGACGCGAGCCTGCATCCCTTGTGCCCAGCTCGCCGCGCCGTAATCCGCCCCGGGCGCCCCACCGGATCCCGGCGGGGTGCGTCGGGCCATTCGGGGCATCCGTGCCGCCCGCTGCGCGCCCCCGCGGCGCGCCCCGGAAACCGGTCTGCCGAGCCGCCCCCCGGCCCGTACACTGGGCCCAGCGAGAGGCATGGATGGGGACGAGTAGCGTCGGACGCAGCCAGGAGCGACCCGGGGACGGTGAGAGCCCGGGGGCGAGCGCGATGTGAACGATCACCCCGGAGCCGCCGGAAGAAAGCCCGTACGCAGCCCGTACGGCGAGTAGAACCGGCTTCGCACCCCTAATGAGGGGGCCACCGGTGCGTACGCACGCCCCGGCGGCCAAGGAGGGTGGTACCGCGGGAGCCGAAGGCCCTCGTCCCTCCGGACGGAGACGACAGCCCGCCGGAGGAAGAGTTCAGCCTCATGACCACACCGCCGCAGTACCGCCCGGTACCCGCCCAGGTCGACCTGCCTGCCCTTGAGCACGCCGTCCTCGACTTCTGGCGCGAGAGCAAGACCTTCGCGAAGACCCTGGAGCAGTCCGAGGGCCGCCCCGAGTGGGTCTTCTACGAAGGCCCGCCCACCGCCAACGGCATGCCCGGCGCGCACCACATCGAGGCCCGCGTCTTCAAGGACGTCTTCCCCCGCTTCCGCACCATGCGCGGCTACCACGTCGCCCGCAAGGCCGGCTGGGACTGCCACGGCCTGCCCGTCGAGCTCGCCGTCGAGAAGGAGCTCGGCTTCAACGGCAAGCAGGACATCGAGGCGTACGGCATCGCCGAGTTCAACGCCAAGTGCCGCGAGTCCGTGACCCGCCACACCGACGCGTTCACCGAGCTCACCACCCGCATGGGCTACTGGGTCGACCTGGACGACGCCTACCGGACCATGGACCCGGAGTACGTCGAGTCCGTCTGGTGGTCGCTGAAGGAGATCTTCAACAAGGGCCTGCTGGTCCAGGACCACCGGGTCGCCCCCTGGTGCCCCCGCTGCGGCACCGGCCTCTCGGACCACGAGCTGGCACAGGGCTACGAGACCGTCGTCGACCCGTCCGTCTACGTCCGCTTCCCGCTGACCTCCGGCCCGCTCGCGGGCGAGGCCGCGCTGCTGGTCTGGACGACCACCCCGTGGACCCTGGTGTCCAACACCGCGGTCGCCGCCCACCCCGACGTCTCCTACGTCGTCGCCACCGATGGCAACGAGAAGATCGTCGTGGCGGCGCCCCTGCTGGAGAAGGCGCTCGGCGAGGGCTGGGAGGCCACCGGCCAGGCCTTCACCGGCAAGGAGATGGAGCGCTGGACCTACCGGCGCCCCTTCGAGCTGGTCCCCTTCGACGCCCCCGCGCACTACGTCGTCAACGCCGAGTACGTCACCACGGAGGACGGCACGGGTCTGGTCCACCAGTCCCCGGCGTTCGGTGCCGACGACCTGGCGGTCTGCCGCGCGTACGGCCTGCCGGTCGTGAACCCGGTCCGCCCGGACGGCACCTTCGAGGAGGACGTCCCGCTGGTCGGCGGCGTCTTCTTCAAGAAGGCCGACGAGAAGCTGACCGCCGACCTCGCCGCCCGCGGCCTGCTCTTCAAGCACATCCCGTACGAGCACAGCTACCCGCACTGCTGGCGCTGCCACACCGCGCTGCTCTACTACGCACAGCCGTCCTGGTACATCCGCACCACCGCGGTCAAGGACGCGATGCTGCGGGAGAACGAGAAGACGAACTGGTTCCCGGACTCGGTCAAGCAGGGCCGCTTCGGCGACTGGCTCAACAACAACATCGACTGGGCGCTGTCCCGGAACCGCTACTGGGGCACCCCGCTGCCGATCTGGCGCTGTGAGGAGAACCACCTCACCTGCGTCGGCTCGCGCGCCGAGCTGTCCGAGCTGAGCGGCACCGACCACTCGGGCCTCGACCCGCACCGCCCGTACATCGACGACGTGACGTTCACGTGCACGCACGAGGGCTGCTCGCTCGAATCCGTCCGCGTGCCGGAGGTCATCGACGCCTGGTACGACTCGGGCTCGATGCCGTTCGCGCAGTGGGGCTACCCGTACAAGAACAAGGAGATCTTCGAGAAGCGCTACCCGGCGCAGTTCATCTCGGAGGCGATCGACCAGACCCGCGGCTGGTTCTACACGCTGATGGCCGTCGGCACGCTGGTCTTCGACAAGTCCGCGTACGAGAACGTCGTCTGCCTCGGCCACATCCTCGCCGAGGACGGCCGCAAGATGTCCAAGCACCTGGGCAACATCCTCCAGCCCATCCCGCTCATGGACCAGCACGGCGCCGACGCGGTCCGCTGGTTCATGGCGGCCGGCGGTTCCCCGTGGGCGGCGCGGCGCGTCGGCCACGGCACCATCCAGGAGGTCGTCCGCAAGACCCTCCTCACGTACTGGAACACCGTGGCCTTCCAGGCCCTGTACGCCCGTACGTCGAACTGGGCCCCCTCCGCGGCCGACCCGGCGCCGGCCGGGCGGACCGTCCTGGACCGCTGGCTGCTCTCCGAGCTGCACACGCTGACCTCGGACGTCACCGAGGCGATGGAGGCGTACGACACCCAGCGGGCCGGCAAGCTGCTGTCCGCCTTCGTCGACGACCTCTCGAACTGGTACGTGCGGCGCTCGCGCCGCCGGTTCTGGCAGGGCGACAAGGCCGCGCTGCGGACCCTGCACGAGGTCGTCGAGACGGTCACGCGCCTGATGGCCCCGCTGACCCCCTTCATCACGGAGCGGGTCTGGCAGGACATGATCGTCCCGGTCACCCCGGACGCCCCGGAGTCGGTGCACCTGTCGACCTGGCCGGTCGCGGACACCGCGGCCGTGGACCCGGTGCTGTCGCAGCAGATGGTCCTGGTCCGGCGCCTGGTCGAGCTGGGCCGTGCCACGCGCGCGGAGTCCGGCGTCAAGACCCGCCAGCCGCTGTCGCGCGCGCTCGTCGGCGCGGTGGGCTTCGACGCCCTGTCCGCCGAGCTCCAGGCCCAGATCACGGAGGAGCTGAACGTCTCCTCGCTGGCCTCCCTCTCCGAGGTGGGCGGCTCGCTGGTGGACACCACCGCGAAGGCGAACTTCCGGGCCCTCGGCAAGCGCTTCGGCAAGGGCGTCCAGGACGTCGCGAAGGCGGTCGCCGCCGCGGACGCCGCGGCCCTGTCCCAGGCCCTGCGGGCCGGCACGGCCACGGTCGAGGTGGGCGGCGAGACGGTGGCCCTCTCCCCGGAGGAGGTCATCATCACGGAGACCCCGCGCGAGGGCTGGTCCGTCGCGTCGGACTCGGGCGCCACGGTCGCCCTGGATCTGGAGATCACCCCCGAGCTCCGGCTCGCGGGCCTGGCGCGTGACGCGATCCGCCTGATCCAGGAGGCCCGCAAGAACTCCGGCCTGGACGTCGCGGACCGCATCGCCCTGCGCTGGTCCTCCGCGGACCAGGAGGTCGTCACGGCCCTGACCGACCACGCGGCGCTGATCGCGGACGAGGTCCTCGCGACCGACTTCGCGCCGGGCGAGGCCGACGGGACCTACGGCGAGCCGTTCACGGACGAGCCCCTGGGCCTGACGTTCCGCCTCCGCAAGGCGTAAGCAGCACCGCTCGGACCCTGTGGCCCGGCCGCCCCGCTCCGGGGTGGCCGGGCCACAGCCGTTTTCCCCGGTACAAAAGGCCCGGGTACGCAAAAAGGGCCGGGCCCGGATTCCTCTACGGAATCCGGGCCCGGCCCTTTCGCCTGCCGACGACGGCTATGCGCTCAGCGCGCGGGCCGTCAGTTGTCGTCCTCGTCGATCAGGAAGCCGCGCATCGGGGACGGCGCCTGCTGCATCGGCTGCGGAGCGGCCGGGCGGACCGGAGCCATCGGCTGGGTCATCGCCGGCGACATCTGCTGCTGGCCGCCGTAGGACGGGGCTCCGCCCATCGGGGACGGGGGGCTCATCGGCGACGGCGCGCCCATGGAGTGCCCGCCCATCGAACCGGCCGGAGCCATCGACGGCGCCGGGGACGGCGGCAGCGAGGCGGTCGCCGGGGTCCGCGGCGGGGCCAGCGAGTCGTCGGCCTGGGTCTCCAGCTGACGCAGCTGGCTCTCCAGGTACGACTTCAGACGCGTGCGGTACTCGCGCTCGAAGCCGCGCAGGTCCTCGACCTTGCGCTCCAGCGTGGCGCGGGCGGACTCCAGGGAGCCCATGGCGACGCGGTGCTTCTCCTGCGCGTCCCGCTCCAGGGCGTCGGCCTTGGCACGGGCGTCCCGCTCCAGGCCCTCGGCGCGCGAACGCGCCTCGCCGACGATCTTGTTGGCCTCGGAACGGGCCTCCGCGATCGCCTGGTCCGCGGTCTGCTGCGCGAGCGACAGGACGCGGGCGGCGCTGTCGCCACCGGGGCCCTGGCCCTGCGGCAGCTGCGGGGGCTGGTGCTGCATCTGCTGCTGCATGGGCTGCTGCTGCTGCATCTGCTGCGGCATCGGCTGGCCCATGGGGCCGCCCATCGGGTTCTGGCCGCCCATGGACGGGTTGCCGCCCATCGGGTGCTGCATGGGACCGCCCATCGGGCCGCCCATCGGACCGGGACCCTGCGGACCGTGTCCACCGGGGCCGGGCGGAAGCTGGGGTGCGCCACCCGGCAGCTGGGGCGGGCCCATCTGCGGGGGCTGCTGCTGGACCGGCGGGCCGGATATGGCAGCGGGTACGGGTGCTCCCGGGCCGCGCTGGTCCTGCGGCTCCGGCTTGCGCATGCCCTGCTGCTGCTGGTTCTGCGCGGCGGCACGCGTGGCAGCGGCCAGCTTCGCGCGGAGGTCCTCGTTCTCGCGCAGCAGGCGGGTCAGTTCGCCTTCGACCTCGTCGAGGAAGGCATCGACCTCGTCCTCGTCATAGCCTTCTCGGAGGCGGACGGTCGTGAACTGCTTGTTCCGCACATCCTCAGGGGTCAGCGGCATCTCTTCTTCACCTCTACGTAGTCGTCGGCAGTCGGCAAGACCGTATCGTCCGCGGTCATCCTCATCTGGGTCATCTCGCGAAGCCGCTCACGATGGAGATCAGGATGTAGACGATGATCATCAGAACGAAGAAGGACAGGTCGAGTGCCACGCCCCCGAGACGCAACGGCGGGATGAACCGCCGCAGAAGCTTGAGCGGTGGATCGGTGACAGTGTAGGTGGCCTCCAGAACGACCACCATCGCCTTGCCGGGTTCCCATGAACGTGCGAACTGGAAGACGTAGTCCATCACCAGTCGGAAGATCAGCACGATGAGGAAGCACATCAGCGCGATGTAGACCACCTGCAGTGCGACGCCCATCCCGCGCTTCCCTCTCCCCTTGCTTTCGCTGCCCGGCCGGGGTCGGCCGGGCGGTTCGTTCCCGGTGTCCCTTCCGGCTCTGGCCGGAAACCTGTCTAGCTCTGGTTGAAGAACCCGCCCTCTGCAATACGGGCCTTGTCCTCCGCCGTGACATCGACGTTAGCAGGAGACAGCAGGAACACCTTCTGAGTCACGCGTTCAATGCTGCCATGCAGACCGAAGACGAGACCGGCCGCAAAGTCGACAAGTCGCTTCGCATCGGTGTCGTCCATCTCCGTGAGATTCATGATCACCGGAGTGCCCTCACGGAAGTGTTCCCCGATGGTACGGGCCTCGTTGTAGGTCCGGGGGTGCAGTGTCGTGATGCGGTACGGCTCCCGCTCGGACACGACCTTGGGCATGATCACGGGGGCGTTCTTCTCCAGACTCGGTCGTTCAGGTGTGATGGATGCCACGGGGGCAATTCGCGCCGGACGTCCGTTTTCTACCGGCAGCGAGACAGGTTCGCGCTGCGCCGGCGGCTGTACGGCTCGTACCGGTTCGTCCTGTTGTGCGGGCTGATGCGGAGGCTGATGCCGCCGGCGGTCCCGTTCCGGTTCGGGCTCGGGCTCGAATTCGTCGTCGGGGTCGAACCCCGGGCCGTCGTACCCATCGTCCTCCACGAGGCCGAGGTAGACCGCCATCTTGCGCATCGCGCCGGCCATGCTCTGAGTCCTCCGCTCTGTGGTGGATCGCCCTACCGCCCATGTCACCGTGTCACCAAAGGTGCCAAGTGTCCGCGATCCACGTGGTCTGCCCGCCGATCAGTGGGATTGACCATATTTTCTGCTGTGGTCCGACTTGCTTGGCGACGTTACCCGAGCCGGGGTCGGTCTCCGAGTACCGCAGTACCGACGCGCACATGTGTCGCCCCGGCCGCCACGGCCTGTTCGAGGTCACCGCTCATCCCCGCCGAGACCATCGTGGCAGTCGGATGAGCGGAGCGCAGGCGGGATGACAATTCCACCAGCCGCCCGAAAGCCGCCTGTTCGCGTCCCGCGTACGGGCCCGAGAGCGGAGCGACGGTCATGAGTCCGTCGAGGCGCAGTCCCGGAGCATCCGTCACGAGCCCCGCCAGTTCGTCGATCTGGTCGGGGGCCGCCCCGCCCCGCGCACCCCGGGTGCCCGACTCGGCGTCGAGTGCCACCTGCAGGAGGCAGCCGAGCTCGCGCCCCGCCTTCTCCGCCGCGGCCGAGAGGGCCGAAACGAGCTTCGGGCGGTCGACGGACTGCACAACATGCGCATATCCGGCCACGGAACGGACCTTGTTCGTCTGCAACTGGCCGACGAAGTGCCAGGTCAGCGGCAGATCCGCGCAGGCTGCAGCCTTGGGGGCGGCGTCCTGGTCCTTGTTTTCCGCCACATGACGGACGCCCAGCTCCGCCAGCAGCCGTACGTCGCTCGCGGGGTAGGTCTTGGTGACGACGATGAGCGTCACCTCCTCCCGCTTGCGTCCCGCTGCCGCGCAGGCGGACGAGATACGTTCCTGCACCAGCGCCAGGTTCGCGGCGAGTTCCGACTTACGGTCCGTCATCTTGCTTCCAACCAGACATATCCGGCAAGCCGCCCGGTCACCCGGTCACGGCGGTACGAGAAGTGGTCGCGGGATTCGAGGGTGCAGACCGGGGACTTCTCCAGGTCCGTCACCCCCAGCGCGGCCAGCTGCGCGTGCACCCCGGCGACCACGTCGACCGCGGGGGTTCCCCAGCTGGTCTCGGACCGGGCCTGCGGAACCGCGTCGGCCACGGCGTCCCGCATCTCGGCGGGGACCTCGTAACAGCGGCCGCACACCGCGGGCCCGGTACGGGCGACGATGCGCGCCGGGTCCGCGCCGAGCGCGGTCATCGCCTCGACCGCCGCCGGAACCACGCCCGCCACCAGCCCGGGGCGTCCGGCGTGCGCGGCGCCGACGACCCCTGCGACCGGGTCGGCCAGCAGTACGGGGGTGCAGTCCGCGGTGAGGACGGCGAGGGCGAGGCCGCGGCGGGCGGTCACCACCGCGTCGACCACGGCGGGTTCGGCGTCCCCCCACGGTCCGTCGACCACGGCGACGTCCCGGCCGTGCACCTGGTTCATCCAGACCACCCGGCCCGGATCGATGCCCAGGGCCTGCGCCGCACGCGTCCGGTTGGCCAGGACGGCGGCCGGGTCGTCCCCGACCGCGCCGCCGAGGTTGAGCTCCTCGTACGGAACGGCGCTCACCCCGCCCCACCGGTCGGTGAAGGCGAAGTGCGCGCCGCTCACAGTGTGCTGCTCGCCTATCACTTCAAGAAGTCCGGGACATCCAGCTCTTCGGCGGGGCTGTCCTGGTACGGCCGGGCCGTCGGGACCTGCGGCGCCGGGGCCGCCGGGGCCGGGGCCTCGCTGACCGGGGCCGGCTCGACCGGGGCCGGGGGCTCCTCGCGCGCAGTGACCGAGCCGAGTCCGCCGAAGGCCGGGCGCGGGGGCTCGACGGCGCGGACCGGGGCCGGGGGCTCCTCGCGCTTGGTGGACGCGGCGCCGATCACGTTGTCCCGGCGGGCCGGCGGCTGTCCCCCGTCGAAGCCGGCCGCGATGACGGTGACCCGCACCTCGTCGCCCAGGGCGTCGTCGATGACGGCGCCGAAGATGATGTTCGCCTCGGGGTGGGCCGCCTCGCTGACCAGCTGCGCGGCCTCGTTGATCTCGAAGAGACCGAGGTCCGAGCCGCCGGAGATGGAGAGGAGGACACCGCGGGCGCCGTCGATGGACGCCTCGAGCAGCGGCGAGGAGATCGCCATCTCGGCCGCGGCCACCGCGCGGTCGTCGCCGCGGGCCGAGCCGATGCCCATGAGCGCCGATCCGGCCTCGGACATCACGGACTTGACGTCGGCGAAGTCGAGGTTGATCAGACCCGGGGTGGTGATGAGGTCGGTGATGCCCTGGACACCCGAGAGCAGCACCTGGTCGGCCGACTTGAACGCGTCGAGCACGGAGACCTGGCGGTCCGAGATCGACAGCAGCCGGTCGTTGGGGATGACGATGAGGGTGTCGACCTCTTCGCGGAGCTCGGCGATGCCGTCCTCCGCCTGGTTCGCGCGGCGACGGCCCTCGAAGGTGAACGGCCGGGTGACCACACCGATCGTCAGGGCGCCGAGCGAACGCGCGATGTTGGCGACGACGGGCGCGCCACCGGTTCCGGTGCCACCGCCCTCGCCGGCGGTGACGAAGACCATGTCGGCCCCCTTGAGGACCTCCTCGATCTCCTCACGGTGGTCCTCTGCCGCCTTGCGGCCGACTGCCGGGTTGGCGCCGGCGCCGAGGCCGCGGGTCAGTTCGCGGCCGACGTCGAGCTTGACGTCGGCGTCGCTCATCAACAGCGCCTGTGCGTCCGTGTTGATGGCGATGAACTCGACGCCCTTGAGACCGACCTCGATCATTCGGTTGATGGCATTGACACCACCGCCGCCGACACCGATGACCTTGATGACTGCGAGGTAGTTCTGCGGTGCTGCCACGTCGAAGGCCTCTCGCCTCGAGTTACGTGTCGCCGCCTCGCGGGCCTGCGTTGCGACGACTGATGCCGAAATTGGGGACGGCCCGACCAGCCATGACTGCCGACCCGAACCCTAACCCTGAAGTTTAGGGTTAACTGTGTGTCTGTTCCTTGGACTCTTCCGAACAGGACACTAAGTCGACAAGTGGCGCGCGTTCAACGAACACGCCGAACCTCCCGTTTTTCTTTTCACCCTATGTGATCACCCGTATCGGTGGCCAACCAGGGTGCGTCCCTGTTGGATCCGGCGTCAACTCCCGGACACCGCAGGGGCACTGGGGGCGCTCACGTCGAAGTGCGCGGCGCCCGGTGCGGCCTTCATCAGAGCGCTCAGTGCACGGCCCTTCGCCTCGCCCTGTTCGGCGCTCCCCCACACGACCGTACGGCCCTTGGTGAGCTCCAGAACCACGCTGTCGTACGACTTCACCCGCATCAGCCGGGTGTCCCGGGCGACCGGTTCCGGAAGCGAGTCCGCGATGCCCACGGCCTCGTGCAGCAGCCGCTGCCCGTCGAACCGGCGCAGGCTCGGTGACCGATCCGCGTCCAGCAGGAGTTCGGGTACGCCGGCGGGCGCCCGGGGCACCGTGGCGAATCGCACACCCGCAGCGTCCACTTCCACGAAGCCGGAGCCCTTCCGGATGACCAGAACCGGTTTCCGTTCCGTCACTTTCAGTCCGATTCCGTGCGGCCAGGCGCGCACCACGTCGACGGAATCGATCCGGGGCAGCGCGCCGCGCAGCCGGTTCTCGATCTCGCCTGTGTCCACGCCCGCCATCGGGGAGCCGAGCGGCACGGCCGCGGCCTCGCGCACCTGTCCGGTGGTCAGCACGTCGGTTCCCGTGATGCCGACCTTCTCGACGCGCAGCCAGGCGGACCCGTAGAGCACCCAGGCGCCGCCGCCCGTGAGGACGGCGGCGGCTGCGATTGCGGCGACGAAGAGCGGGACCCGGCGGGAGCGGGAACCCTGCGGCCGGCCGGCGCCCTTCGGCGGCTTCCGGGGCTTCGCCTTCTTCGGCTTGGGGGACTTCGGAGGCTTGGCTGCTGCCTTGGTTCCACCGCGTTGCGCGGTCGTCGGTCCGGCCACTCCTGTCGCCTCCTGCGTCCGTGCTTCCCGCGACCTCGGTGTCAGCGGGCTCTGTGTGCGGCGATCGCCTCGTACACCATGGCGACCAGCAGCTCGTCGGCGTCCCGGCGGCCGAACTCGGCGGCGGCGCGGGACATCTCGTACAGCCGGTGCGGATCGCTGAGCACCGGGACGATCTGGCTCTGGATCCACTCCGGGCTGAGTTCCGCGTCGTCGACGAGCAGGCCGCCGCCGGCCTTGACCACCGGCTGGGCGTTGAGCCGCTGTTCGCCGTTGCCGATCGGCAGCGGGACGTACGCGGCGGGCAGCCCGACGGCGGAGAGCTCGGCGACGGTCATCGCCCCGGCGCGGCACAGCATCATGTCGGCGGCGGCGTACGCGAGATCCATCCGGTCCACGTACGGTACCGGGACGTACGGCGGCATCCCGGGCATGTTGTCGACACGCGGCAGTTCGTTCTTGGGGCCGACGGCGTGCAGGATCTGGATCCCGGAGCGCTGGAGGGCCGGGGCGATCTGCTGGACGACCTCGTTGAGGCGCCGGGCGCCCTGCGAACCGCCGGAGACCAGCAGGGTCGGCAGGTTGGGGTCGAGGCCGAAGGCCGCGCGCGCCTCGGGCCGGGCGGCGGCCCGGTCCAGGGTGGCGATGCTGCGGCGCAGCGGGATGCCGATGTAGCGGGCGCCGCGCAGCTTGCTGTCGGGCGTGGAGACGGCGACGGCGGCCGCGTACCGGGAACCGATCTTGTTGGCCAGTCCGGGGCGGGCGTTGGCCTCGTGGACGATGATCGGCACGCCGAGCCGCTTGGCGGCGAGGTAGCCGGGCAGGGCCACGTAACCGCCGAAGCCGACCACGCAGTCGGCCTTGGTGCGCTGGAGGATCTCCTCGGCGGCCTTGATGGTGCCGCGCAGCCGTCCGGGGACGGTGATCAGCTCGGGGGTGGGCTTGCGCGGCAGCGGCACGGCGGGGATGAGCCCCAGCTCGTAGCCGCGTTCGGGCACGAGGCGGGTTTCGAGTCCGCGCTCCGTGCCGAGGGCCGTGATGCCCACGCTCGGGTCCTGCCTGCGCAGGGCGTCCGCGAGGGCGAGCGCCGGCTCGATGTGGCCGGCGGTCCCCCCACCGGCGAGTACGACATGCACCGAAATTCACCGCTCTCCGGACGGACGCTTCTTGACGCGCCGTCTCATCGACTTCCATCTCAGCCCGGCCCGCTTCCAGCCGACCCTCGGCTGCCGCATGGCGAGCGCCGCGCGCGCCGCCGGCTCCTCCCGCGCGAAGGCGATGAGCAGTCCGACCGCGAACATCGTCGGCAGCAGGGCCGACCCTCCGTAGGAGAACAGCGGGAGCGGGACTCCGGCGATCGGCAGCAGACCGAGCACCGCACCGATGTTGATCACGGCTTGCGCCGTGATCCAGGTGGTCACGCCTCCCGCGGCATACCTGACGAAGGGGTCCTCCGTGCGTCCGGCCACGCGGATACCCGCATAGCCTAGAGCCGCGAACAGGGCGAGGACCGACAGCGTCCCCGCGAGACCCAGTTCCTCCCCGGTGATGGCGAAGATGAAGTCGGTGTGGGCTTCGGGCAGTTGTCCCCATTTTTCCACACTCGCACCCAGTCCCGAACCGAACCAGCCGCCCGACGCCAGTGCGAAGATGCCGTGCACGGCCTGCCAGCAGTCGCCCTTGGGCCCGAGGTCGGTGGCGCCGATGCAGGCCAGCCGCTCCATCCGGTGCGGGCTGGTCTTGATCAGTACGGCGACGATGACGCCCGCGGCGGCCAGCACTACGGCGAACAGCCGGGTGGGTGCGCCCGCGACCCACAGCAGCCCGAAGAGGATCGCGGTGAGGATGATCGCGGTGCCCATGTCCCCGCCGAGCATGATGAGCCCGAGCAGCAGGAAGGCCACCGGGACCAGCGGGACCAGCAGGTGCTTCCACTGGCTCAGCAGCTGCTTGTCGCCCTTGCGGGCCAGCAGGTCGGCGCCCCACAGGATCATGGCGAGCTTGCCGAACTCGCTGGGCTGGAGCATGAACGGCCCGCCGAGGGAGATCCAGTTCTGGTTGCCGTTGATCGAGACCCCTATCCCGGGGACCTGGACCAGCACCATCAGGAAGACCGTTCCGGCGAGCGCCGGATAGGCCAGCGCCCGGTGGAGTTTGACCGGCATCCGGGAGGCGACCAGCAGCAGTCCGGTGCCGAGCAGCGCCGCGAGGAACTGCTTCTGGAAGAAGTACGAGGCGGACAGCCCGAGCTGGAGCGCCTTGATCATGGATGCGGAGTACACCATGATCAGGCCGAGTACGGTGATGAGCAGACCGCTGCCGAAAATCAGGTAATACGCGGTGAGCGGTCGGTCCCAGGTCCGCTTCAACTGCCGGTACGTACGCCGGAACCGGTCGATCGGGCCCCGCCCGGAGGGCCGCGGCCGCGAGGACCGCGAGGGCCGCAGGGGTCTGAGCGGCCGCTTGCGGCCCTGTGCCCCGGGTACGGACGGCCGCCGCCCTGCGCCCACCGCCACGCGCTGCATGTCTGTTCCCCTCCACTCGTACGAGCAGCCGGCCGGACAGACCCTGCCCCGGACCTAGGCGCTCTCCGCGGCCAGTTCGCGTACGGCGTCGGCGAACGCGTCACCGCGCTTGTTGTAGTTCGCGAACATGTCCATCGAGGCACAGGCGGGGGCCAGCAGGACCGTGTCGCCGGGCTCCGCGAGCCGCGCCGCTTCCCGGACCGCCGCAAGCATCGCCCCAGTGTCGGTCCGGTCGAGGTCGACCACCGGGACCTGCGGGGCGTGTCGCGCGAGCGCTTCGCGGATCAGCTCTCGGTCGGCTCCGATCAGGACGGCGCCGCGCAGCCGCTTCGCCGACCGGGCGACCAGCTCGTCGAAGGTCGCGCCCTTGGCGAGACCGCCGGCGATCCAGACGATCGGTTCGTACGCGGCCAGCGAGGCCTCGGCGGCGTGGGTGTTGGTGGCCTTGGAGTCGTCGATGTACGTGACCCCGCCGACCTCGGCGACGTGCGCGATGCGGTGCGCGTCGGGCCGGAAGTCGCGCAGCCCGTCGCGGACGGCGCGCGGCGGGACGCCGAAGGCGCGCGCGAGGGCGGCGGCCGCGAGGGCGTTGGCGATGTTGTGCGGGGCGGGTGGGTTGACGTCCGAGACCTCGGCGAGCTCCTGGGCGTTCTTCTGCCGGTTCTCGACGAAGGCGCGGTCGACGAGGATCCCGTCGACGACGCCGAGCATCGAGGGGCCGGGCGCGCCGAGGGTGAAGCCGATCGCGCGGCACCCCTCCTCGACGTCCGCCTCGACGACCAGGTCCTCGGTGGCCTTGTCGGCGACGTTGTAGACGCAGGCCACGGTGTTGCCCTCGTAGATCCGGCCCTTGTCGGCGGCGTACGCCTCCATGGAGCCGTGCCAGTCGAGGTGGTCGGGGGCGAGGTTCAGCACGGCCCCGGAGTGGGCCCGCAGGCTGGGCGCCCAGTGCAGCTGGTAGCTGGAGAGCTCGACGGCGAGGACGTCGAGGTCGCGGTACTCGGGGTCGGTGCCGAGGACCACGTCGACGATCGGCGTGCCGATGTTGCCGACGGCGGCGGTGCGCAGGCCCGCGGCGCGCAGGATCGACGCCAGCATCTGCGTGGTGGTCGTCTTGCCGTTGGTGCCGGTGATCGCGAGCCACGGCGGGGCGTCCTCGCCGCGCAGCCGCCAGGCGATCTCCACGTCGCCGACGACGTCCACCCCGGCGGCCGCCGCGGCCTCGAAGAGGGGGCTGGTCGGCTTCCAGCCGGGCGAGGTGACGACGAGCCCGGTGCCCTCGGGCAGGGTGTCCGCGTCGCCGAGGCGCACGGCGATCCCCTGCTCGGCCAGTTCGGCGGCGCGGGCGCGGTGCGCCTCGCTGTCGCCGCCGTCGACCACGGTCACGACGGCACCGAGGCCGGCCAGGGCGCGGGCGGCGCTGACGCCGCTCACCCCGAGGCCGGCGACGGTGATGTTCCTGCCGTGCCAGTCAGGCACCGGCTGCGCAGACTGCGACTGCCCGGAGGAGGTCACTTTTCGGCTGCCCATCCCGCGTAGAAGAGACCGAGACCGACGATCACGCACATGCCCTGGATGATCCAGAAGCGGACCACGACAAGGACCTCGGACCACCCCTTGAGTTCGAAGTGGTGCTGGAGCGGGGCCATCCGGAAGACGCGCTTGCCGGTCAGCTTGAAGGAGCCGACCTGGATGACGACCGACATGGTGATGAGGACGAACAGGCCGCCGAGCAGGGCGATCAGGAACTCCGTGCGGGAGCAGATCGCGAGGCCGGCGAGCGCGCCGCCGAGCGCGAGCGAACCGGTGTCGCCCATGAAGATCTTGGCGGGCGAGGTGTTCCACCACAGGAAGCCGAAGCAGGCGCCCATGAGGGCGGAGGCGACGACCGCGAGGTCCAGCGGGTCGCGCACCTCGAAGCAGGCGGCGGGGTTGGTCAGGGTCTGCGCGTTGGCGCAGGACTCCTGGTACTGCCAGACGCCGATGAACGTGTAGGCGCCGAAGACCATCACGGCGGCGCCGGTGGCCAGGCCGTCCAGACCGTCGGTCAGGTTCACGCCGTTGGACATCGCCAGGATCATGAACAGCGCCCAGATGACGAACAGCACCGGGCCGATGGACCAGCCGAAGTCCGTGACGAACGACAGCTTGGTGGAGGCCGGGGCCAGCCCGCGCGAGTCCTTGAACTGGAGCGCGAGCACGGCGAAGGCGATGCCCACGATCAGCTGGCCGGACATCTTGGCCTTGGCCCGCAGACCGAGGGACCGGCGCTTGACGATCTTGATGTAGTCGTCGAGGTAGCCGACCAGGCCCATGCCCGCCATCAGGAAGAGGACGAGGAGCCCGGAGAAGCTGGGCTCGGTGCCGGTGATGACCTTCGTCAGGGCGTACGCGATCAGCGTGGCCAGGATGAAGGAGATGCCGCCCATGGTGGGCGTGCCCTTCTTCCCGGCGTGGCCGCGGGGGCCGTCGTCGCGGATGAACTGGCCGTAGCCCTTGCGGGCCAGCAGCTTGATGAGCAGCGGGGTGCCGATGAGGGTCAGGAAGAGCCCGATGACTCCCGCGAACAGGATCTGCCTCATCGCCCGGTGACCTCGCCCTCGAGCAGCGCGAGCGCGACCCGCTCCAGACCGACCGACCTGGAAGCCTTCACCAGCACGACGTCTCCCGGGCGCAGTTCACTGCGCAACAGGTCGACCGCCGCCTGCGCGTCGGACACGAGCACCGACTCCTCACCCCACGAACCCTCGTTATATGCGCCCAGTTGCAGCCAGGAGGCTTCCCTGCCCCCGACTGCCACGAGCTTGCTCACGTTGAGCCGGACGGCGAGCCGTCCGACCGCGTCGTGCTCGGCGAGCGACTCGTCTCCGAGCTCGGCCATGGGACCGAGCACCGCCCACGTACGTCCCCCCTGCGCCCTGGTGGCGCCGCCCATGGCGACCAGCGCGCGCAGTGCGGCCCGCATGGACTCGGGGTTCGCGTTGTAGGCGTCGTTGACGACCGTCACGCCGTCCGCCCGCTCCGTGACCTCCATGCGCCAGCGGGAGAGCGTGCCCGCCTCGGAGAGCGCACGGGCGATCTCCTCTGCGGACATGCCCAGCACATGGGCGACGGCGGCCGCGGCGAGCGCGTTCGACACGTGGTGCTCACCGTACAGCCGCAAGGTCACCGAGCTGCACCCGGTGGGTGTGTGAAGCGTGAAGGAGGGCTGTCCCTGCGGTGTCAGGCGCACTTCCGCGGCCCGGACGTCGGCGTCGGCGGCTTCGCCGAACAGGACCGTACGGGCCTTCGTGCGCGCGCTCATGGCGCGGACCAGCGGGTCGTCGGCGTTGAGGACGGCGACTCCGCCCTCGGACCCGGCGGGCAGGGCCTCGACCAGTTCGCCCTTGGCCTGGGCGATCTGCTCGCGGCCGCCGAACTCGCCGATGTGCGCGGTGCCGACGTTGAGCACGAGGCCGATGCGCGGCGGGGTCAGGCCGGTCAGGTAGGCGATGTGGCCGATGCCGCGGGCGCCCATCTCCAGGACCAGGTGCCGCGTTTCGCCGGTGGCCTGGAGCGCGGTGAGCGGCAGGCCGATCTCGTTGTTGAGGGAGCCGGGCGTCCACACGGTGGGCGCGTGGTGCTGGAGCACCTGCGCGATCAGGTCCTTGGTGGAGGTCTTTCCGGCCGACCCGGTCAGGGCGACCACATCGGTGCCGAGCCGCTCCACGACGGCGCGTGCGAGGGCGCCGAGGGCCGCTTCGACGTCGGGGACGACCACGGCGGGCACCCCGACGGGCCGCGCGGCCAGCACGGCGGCGGCCCCGGCGGCGACCGCGCGCTCGGCGTAGTCGTGGCCGTCGACGTGCTCGCCGGCGAAGGCGGCGAACAGGCTGCCTGCCTCGACGCGGCGGGAGTCGATGACGACGGGGCCGGTGATCCGTACGGACGGATCCGGTATGTCGTGCGCAAGCCCGCCGGTGATGTCGGCGATCTCGGCGAGGGAGAGGGCGATCACTGTTTCACCTCGGCCTGTCGGGCGTGCTTCTGCTGCGCCTCGATGGCGGCGCGGAGCACCTTGCGGTCGTCGAAGGGCCGGACGACTCCGGCGGTGTCCTGGCCCTGCTCGTGGCCCTTGCCCGCCACGAGCACGGTGTCGCCGGGCCGGGCGCGGGCGATCGCGGCGGCGATGGCGCCGGCCCGGTCGGGGTCGACGAGCACGTCGCCGCGCTCGTCCGCGGGCACCGAGACGGCCCCTTCGAACATCGCGGCGAGGATCGCGAGCGGGTCCTCGGAGCGCGGGTTGTCGGAGGTGAGCACGGCGGTGTCGGCGAGCCGGGCGGCGGCCGCGCCCATCGGGGCGCGCTTGGTCTGGTCGCGGTCGCCGCCGCAGCCGATCACGATGTGCAGCCGGCCCTCGGTGACCTTGCGCAGGGCGCGCAGGACCGATTCGACGGCGTCCGTCTTGTGGGCGTAGTCCACGACGGCCAGGTACGGCTGGCCCGCGTCCACGCGCTCCAGGCGGCCGGGGACGCCGGGCACGGCGGCGACGCCGTCGGCGGCGGTCTGCGGGTCGAGGCCGGCGGCGGCCAGGGTGACGATGGCGGCGACGGTGTTGGCCACGTTGAACGGGCCGGGCAGCGGGGCGGTGGCGCGGATCCGCTCCCCGCCGGGGCCGACGAGGGTGAGCGTGGAGTCCACGGGCCCGGAGACGACGTCCTCGGCGCGCCAGTCGGCGGCCGGGTCCCCCTCGGCGGAGAACGTGACGACGGGGACGCCGGCCTCCTTGGCGAGGCGGCGGCCGTACTCGTCGTCGATGTTGACCACGCCGAGGCGGCTGCGGCGCTGGGTGAAGAGCTGCGCCTTGGCCTGGAAGTAGTCCTCCATGCCCGAGTGGAACTCCATGTGCTCCGGGCTCAGGTTGTTGAAGACCGCGACGTCGAAGACGCAGCCGTCGACCCGGCCGAGCACGAGGGCGTGGCTGGAGACCTCCATCGCGACCGACTCGACGCCGCGTTCGCGCATGACCGCGAAGAGCGCCTGGAGGTCGGTGGCTTCGGGGGTGGTGCGCTCGGACTTGATGCGCTCGTCGCCGATGCGCATCTCGACCGTGCCGACCAGTCCGGTGCTGCGGCCCGCTCCGCGCAGGCCGCCCTCCACCAGGTAGGCGGTGGTGGTCTTGCCGGACGTGCCGGTGATGCCGATCTGGAGCAGGTCCCGGCCGGGGTTGCCGTAGATCGCGGCGGCGAGCTCGCCCATCCGGCCGCGCGGGTCCTCTACGGCGAGGACCGGCAGTCCGGTGGCGGCGGCCCGCTCCGCACCCGCGGGATCCGTCAGGATCGCGGCGGCACCGAGGCCGGCGGCCTGCGCGGCGAAGTCCGCGCCGTGCAACCGGGCGCCGGGGAGGGCGGCGTAGACGTCGCCGGGGCGCACCGCACGGGAGTCGTGCGTGATGCCGGTGATCTCCGTGTCCGCGGCGCCGGGGGCACCGGAGGCGCCGGATCCCAGCAGCGCGGCCAGCTCACCCAGCGGGGTCGGGCGCAGCGTGGCGGGCCTGGGCGCTCCCGGCGGCGCTGCCGGGGCGTCTTCCTGGGTGGTTCGGGGCTGATCAGCGTGGGGCACGGCGGTGAGCGTACCGGGCGTACCGGGCCCGCCGGGAATTGAGGGGCCCGGGGCGCGGTGGTTCCCGGGGTCCTGGGTGATCGTCGTCACTGTGGTGCCTTACGGGGTGAAGGTGACCGGCAGACCGGCGGGCGCGGCTCCGGTGGGGGCGATCTGGAGGGTCTTGAGCGCGAACTCCATGACCTTCTTGTAGATGGGGCCGCAGATCTGGCCGCCGAAGTAGCTGCCCCGGGTGGGGTTCTGGATGGCGCAGTAGACCGTGATCCGCGGGTTGTCGGCGGGCGCGAATCCGGCGAAGGAGGCCGTGTAGCCCTTGTAGCGGCCGGTGGCCGGATCCACCCGGTTGGACGTTCCCGTCTTGCCGCCGACGCGGTAACCGGGGATGCGGGCCTTGGTGCCGGTGCCCTCCTGGTCGTCGACGACCGACTCGAGCATCTGCGCGAGCGTCTTGGCGGTCGCCTCGCTGACCACACGGGTCTTCTCGGGCTCGGGGGCGGGGGCGAACCGCCCGTCGGGGCCCCGGGAGCCGCGGACCAGGGTGGGCTCGATGCGCACGCCGCCGTTGGCGACGGTCGAGTAGACGGAGGCCGCCTGCATGGCGTTCAGGGAGAGTCCCTGGCCGAAAGGGATCGTGTACTGCTGCGAGGTGGACCACTCCCGGGGCTTGGCGAGGATGCCGCGGGACTCGCCGGGGTAGCCGAGGCCGGTGGGCTGCCCGAGGCCGAAGCGGGTCAGGTACGAGTACAGGACGTCGTTGGCGTCGGACTGGGTCTTGCCGAGCTGGCCGGTGGCCAGGATGGTGCCGATGTTGCTGGACTTGGCGAGGACGCCGTTGAGGGTCAGGTACCAGGTCGGGTGGTCGATGTCGTCCTTGAAGAGCCGGTCGCCGCGGTGCAGCCGGTTGGGGACGGTGACCCGGGTGAGCGGGCCGGCGGCCTTCTCCTCCAGTACGGCGGCCATGGAAATGACCTTGGCGGTGGAGCCGGGCTCGTACACGTCCTGGAGGGCGGCGTTGCCCATGGCGGCGGAGCGGGCCCGGCTGAGGTCGTTGGGGTCGAAGCCGGGGGCGTTGGCCATGGCGAGGATCTCGCCGGTACGGGTGTCCTGGACGATGACGTAGCCGCGGTCGGCGGCCGACGCGCGCACCTGCTCGGTGATGGCGTTCTGTGCGGCCCACTGGATGTCGCGGTCGATCGTCAGCTCGATGTCGTCGCCGGGCACGGCGGGCTTCTCGTGGGAGCCGGCGGTGGGCACGCGGCGTCCCCCGGCCTGGGCGTAGCGCAGCTCGCCGTCCTCGCCCGAGAGCTTCTCGTCGAGGGCGGACTCCAGGCCGCCGGCGCCCTTGCCCTCGGCGTTGACGTATCCGATTATCCCGGCGGCGAGGTTGCCGTTGGGGTAGATCCGCTTGCTGCTGGGCTCCTGGAAAACGCCGGCGAGCACGTTGGCGCCGGGGCCGTTGCTGCGCTTGTCGGCCTGCGCCTTGTCGGCGAAGGCCTTCCTGAGGTCCTTGATCTGGTTCCAGACCTGCGGGGTCTGCCGGCGGGCCAGGACGACGTACTTCGTGTTCGGCGTCTTGAGCAGGGCCGTGAGCTCCTTGGCGTCCTTGCCGAGGATGGGCGCGAGGAGCGCGGCCGCCTGCTCGGGGGCGTCGGGCGCCTTGCTCTCCTGCGCCGTGAACATCGTCGGGTCGGCGGTGATGTCGTACGCGTCGACGCTGGTGGCGAGGGCGATGCCGGTGCGGTCGGTGATCCGGCCGCGCTCGGCGGCCAGGGTGTACTTCGTGTACCGGTTCTTCTCCGCCTGGGCGGAGAACTCGGAGGCGTCGACAGCCTGGACCTGGAGCAGCCGCACCACGAAGGCCAGCATGACGAGGGTCAGACCGAGGCTGACCAGCCGGAGCCGGGGCCGCGGGCTGCCGAGGCGGATGGCGTGGCCGTTGCGGGCGGAGGGCCGGGGGCGGCGGGCGGAGGGCCGGGCCCCGGGCCGGGTCCGGTCCCCGCCGCGCGGTCGGCCGGGGCCGGGGACCACGCGGCGGCGCGGGGGTTCCTGGGGGCTCACGGCGCCTCCCCGGAGCGGGGCGGGGCGGGGGAAGCTCCCGCCGGGCGGGAGGGTTCCTGGGCGATCACAGCGTCACCTGCCGGGGGTCGGGGTGGGCTTCGCGTCGGGGTCGGATGTGCCGTCCGCGGGGGCCGGGAGCCCCTCGGCGGGTGCGAGGGGGACGGCAGGTCCATCGGCGGACCCGCCGGACCCGGCACCGCCGGGGTTCTCGGCGCTGCCGCGGCCCGCGGAGGTCTCGGATGCCCCCGCGGTGCCCGATGCGCCTGGAGTGCCCGTCGTTTCCGGGTTTCCGTACGGCCCGGAGACCCCCGCGGGCCCGGATCGCGCCGGGTACGCGTCGGCCGCGGAGCGCACCGCGGACTGCGCGGCCGGCTGCGGTACGGACTGCTGCGGCTGCGCGGCGGGCTGCGGGCCGGGGCGGGTGCCGCCCGGGGCCGCTGCGGGGGTGGGCGGGGGCGGGGCGGACGCCGTGCTGGGCACGCCGTTGACCTTGCCGTCGGGGCCGAGGAAGACCGGGCTGCCGCCGGGGACGAGGCCGAGCTCGCGGGCGCGGCGCTCCAGCGCGTCGGGCGCGGAGTAGGCGTCGACGTCCTTCTGGAGCGCCTGCTGCTCGTCGGTGAGCCCGGTGGTCTCCTTCTTCAGCCTGCTGAGGTGGAAGGAGCCTTGGTTGAGTGCGGAGTTCAGCAGCAGCAGCGTGATCAGTCCGCCGCCGAGCAGCACCACGACCAGCAGGACGAAGGGGGTCCGCGCGGCGCCGGCGGGCCCGGCGGGCCTGATCCGGAGCACTCCCCCGAGCCGTCCCGCGCGCCCGCCCGACGGCGCGGCCCCCTTGCTCACGCGGCCTCCCGGTGCTCCGGCCGTGCTCCGGTGGTCACAGTTCCTCCTCGCGGATGCGCTGGACCCCGCGCAGCCGGGCGGGGGCGGCGCGCCGGTTCTCGGCGACCTCCTCCTCCGTCGGCAGCTCGGCTCCGCGGGTCAGCAGCTTCAGCTTGGGCTGGTACTTCTCGGGCACGACCGGCAGGCCGGGCGGCGCGGTGCTGGTGGCACCCGCCGAGAAGACCTGCTTGACCAGCCGGTCCTCCAGCGAGTGGTACGACAGGACGGCGATGCGGCCGCCCACGGCGAGGGCCTGGACGGCGGCCGGGATGGCCCGCTCCAGCACGGTCAGCTCGCCGTTGACCTCGATCCGCAGGGCCTGGAAGGTGCGCTTGGCCGGGTTGCCGCCGGTGCGCTTGGCGGCCTGCGGCAGTGCGTCGCGGATCAGCTCGACGAGCCGGGCGCTGTTGGTGAAGGGCTCCTTCTCGCGCTCGCGCACGACGGCGGAGACGATCCGCTTGGCCTGCTTCTCCTCGCCGTACGCGCGCAGGATCCGGACCAGCTCGCCGGGCGGGTACGTGTTGAGCACCTCGGCCGCGCTGATGCCGGTCGTCTGGTCCATGCGCATGTCGAGCGGGGCGTCCTGGGCGTACGCGAAGCCTCGGTCGGCCTCGTCGAGCTGCATGGACGAGACGCCGAGGTCGAAGAGGATCCCCTGCACCCGGGGGACGCCCAGCCGGGCGAGGACGTCGGGGAGCTCGTCGTACACCGCGTGGACCAGCGTGGCCCGGTCGCCGAAGGGGGCGAGGCGTTCGCCGGAGAGCCGCAGGGCTTCCTTGTCGCGGTCGAGGGCGATCAGCCGCGCCTCGGGGAATCGGGTCAGCAGGGCCTCACTGTGGCCGCCGAGGCCCAGGGTGCAGTCGACGACGACGGCCCCGGGCCTCTCCAGCGCCGGGGCCAACATGTCCAGGCACCGCTGGAGCATCACCGGGACATGCCGAGTCTCGCTCATGCGCCCTCTCAGACAATGGCGCGACCTGCGATACGCGCCGCGCACGCGGGAAGTTTTCGGGGCCGGGCACACAGGGAATCAGGGCAGACGGGTCAAGCCCGTGGCGCCGGCCGGTTCGCGCCACTTTAGTCCACGGCCCCGTCCGGTCAACGAACCGGCCCGCGCGCCGTGCGGCCCTCTCGGGGCGAACCGGCAAAAGCCGCGGATCACCCGGACGGCCGCGTCCGCCCACTCCTGTGGGTTAGCTCACAACAAGCGATCACGGTGCGCTTTGTCCCAACCTCACACCTGCCGAGACCGCTCGTGAGCACTACCGTCGTACTCATGACCACTTCCGCTTCCCTGCCTGTCGAGCCCGCGTCCGCACTCGCGACCGGAACGGTCACCGACCGGCTCGTCGATGCCAACCGCCGCTACGCCGAGCAGTTCGCCGACCCGGGGATGGACGCCCGCCCCGTGCTGGGCGTCGCCGTCGTGGCCTGCATGGACGCCCGTCTCGACCTTCACGCCGCGCTCGGCCTGAAGCTGGGCGACTGCCACACCATCCGCAACGCCGGCGGTGTGGTCACGGACGACACGATCCGGTCGCTCACGATCAGCCAGCGCGCCCTGGGCACGCGGACCGTCGTCCTCATCCACCACACCGGCTGCGGCCTGGAGTCCCTCACCGAGGACTTCCGGCACGAGCTGGAGGACGAGGTCGGCCAGCGCCCCGCCTGGGCCGTGGAGGCCTTCCGCGACGTCGACCAGGACGTCCGGCAGTCCATGCAGCGCGTGCGCACCTCCCCCTTCCTGCTCCACAAGGACGACGTGCGAGGCTTCGTCTTCGACGTGACCACCGGACTCCTGCGGGAGATCGATCCCGCCTCTTGAGTGACATAAGGGCGTAACGCCGTCAAGAATGCGGTGTGGCGCCCGACCGGGAGACGAAGAAGACCCGGCCGGCGCGATGTGTTTTTGGGGTGGGCCGGTCATGCGCACAGGGCGTCGGCCCGGGAAAGGGCCGAGGAGGGCCGGGTGACGACCTATGACGATCGAGCGAGCCTCGCTGATCTGACCACCACAGCGGACCGGGTACGCCGGTCGGTGGAGAGCGTGATCGAGGGCAAGCCCGAGGTCGTTCGGCTCGCGCTGACCGTGCTGCTCGCCGAGGGACACCTGCTCATCGAGGATGTCCCCGGCGTCGGCAAGACGATGCTGGCCAAGACGCTGGCGAAGTCCATCGACTGCTCGGTGCAGCGGATCCAGTTCACGCCGGACCTGCTGCCTTCCGACATCACCGGCGTCAGCATCTACGACCAGCACCGCAGGGAGTTCGAGTTCAAGCCCGGCGCGATCTTCGCCCAGATCGTGATCGGCGACGAGATCAACCGCGCCTCGCCGAAGACCCAGTCCGCGCTGCTGGAGTCGATGGAGGAGCGGCAGGTCACCACCGACGGGCAGACGTACGAGCTCCCCAGCCCCTTCATGGTGGTCGCCACGCAGAACCCGGTGGAGATGGAGGGCACGTACCCGCTCCCCGAGGCGCAGCGCGACCGCTTCATGGCGCGGGTGTCGGTGGGCTACCCCAGCCCCGAGGCCGAGCTCCAGATGCTCGACGTGCACGGCAGGGTCTCCCCGCTGGACGACCTCCAGGCCGTCGCCCACGCCCACGACATCGTGAAGCTGATAGACGCGGTCCGCGAGGTGTACGTCGCCGAGCCCGTCCGGCGCTACGTCGTCGACCTGGTCTCCGCCACGCGCAGCCACCCGGACCTGCGGCTCGGCGCCTCGCCGCGCGCCACCCTGCACCTGCTGCGCGCGGTGAAGGCCTCGGCGGCGCTGGCCGGCCGCGACTACGTCCTGCCGGACGACGTGCAGGCGCTGGCCGCCCCGGTGCTCGCGCACCGGCTGCTGCCGAACGCGCAGGCGCAGCTGAACCGCCGTACCGCCGAGCAGGTCGTCGCCGAGATCCTCCAGCGCACCCCGGTCCCGACCGCGGCCGCGGGCGGCGGCGGCATCGGCGCCCCGGCCGGGCGCGGCGAGCGTGCGCCGGGCGTGCGGGGGTACTGATGGCTGCCGGGGTGCGCCCCGCGGCCGCGGGCCGTGACGCCGGGGAGCGCACGGGGCTGCGGGCTGCCCTGTCGGGGCTGACCACACGGGGCCGCTCCTTCCTGGCCGCGGGTGTCGCCGCGGCCGTGTGCGCCTACGTCCTGGGGCAGGGCGACCTGCTGCGGGTCGGCGTGCTGCTCGCCGTGCTGCCGCTGCTGTGCGCCGGCGCCCTGCACCGGACCCGGTACCGGGTGGCCGCCGGCCGGCGGCTGACCCCGCAGCGGGTGCCGGCCGGCGGCGAGGCGCGGGTGCAGCTGCGCCTGGACAACGTCTCCCGGCTGCCCACGGGCCTGCTGATGCTCCAGGACCGGGTGCCGTACGTCCTGGGGCCGCGGCCCCGGTTCGTGCTGGACCGGGTCGAGGCGGGCGGCAAGCGCGAGGTGTCGTACCGCGTGCGCTCCGACCTGCGCGGGCGCTATCCGCTGGGCCCGCTGCAGCTGCGGCTCTCGGACCCGTTCGGGATGGTCGAGCTGACGCGCTCCTTCACGGCGTACGACACCCTGACCGTGATCCCGCGGACCGAGCCGCTGCCGGCGGTGCGGATGACCGGCGAGGCGAGCGGGTACGGCGACGGGCGGCAGCGCTCGCTCGCGCTGGCCGGCGACGACGACGTGATCCCGCGCGGCTACCGCTACGGCGACGACCTGCGCCGGGTGCACTGGCGTTCCACGGCGCGGTACGGCGAGCTGATGGTGCGCCGCGAGGAGCAGCCGCAGCGGGCCCGTGCCACGGTGCTGCTGGACACCCGGAACGTCGCCTACCAGGGCGCGGGGCCGGACTCGGCCTTCGAGTGGGCCGTCTCCGCGGCCGCGTCGGCCCTGGTGCACCTGCTCGAACGGGGCTTCTCGGCCCGGCTGCTGACCGACACCGGCGACTCGGTGCCCGGCGAGGGCGGCGCCGGCGGGTTCACCGCGGGCGGCCAGGAGTCGGCCGAGGCGGCCGGGATGATGCTGGACACGCTGGCCGTGGTCGGGCACTCCGACGGCGCCGGGCTGTCGCGCGCGAACGACGCGCTGCGCGGGGGCAACGAGGGCCTGCTCATCGCCTTCTTCGGCGATCTCGACGAGCCCCAGGCCGAGCTGGCGGCGAAGATGCGGCAGCGCAGCGGCGCGGCCGTGGCCTTCGTCCTGGGCTCCGCGGCGTGGACCGCCGGGCCGGGCGGCGCACAGCGCGGGACGGCCGCGGTCGAGGACCGGCTGCGGCGGCTGCGGGAGACCGGGTGGACGGCCGTGGCCGTGACGCCGGGAATGCCGTTCGCCGAGCTCTGGCGCCAGGCCGGGGACGCCCCGGGCGGGCGCGGGTTCGGTCATGAGAACAAGTCGGGCGCCGCGGGCGCCCCGGGGGGTTGGGGATGAGCGGCCGGGCGAGACTGACCCTGTTCGCGCTGCTGGCCACGCTGCTGACCGCCTGTTCGCTGATCCCGCTGGTGCATCCGGACACCTGGCTGCTGCGGGCGGCGCTGCTGGCGGGCGTGCAGAGCGGGGTCGGCGCGCTGGCGCGGCGGGTGCCGCTGGCCCGCGTACTGACGGTGCTGGCCCAGCTGCTGGCCTCCGCCGTGCTGATCACGCTGTTCTACGCGGGGGAACGCGCCCTCGCCGGGGTGCTGCCGGGTCCCGGGGTCTTCCAGGAGCTGGCGGAGCTGTACCGGCAGGGCGTCGAGGACGTGAGCCACTACGCCACGCCCGCGCCGCTCACCGACGGGATCGGGCTGCTGCTCGTCTCCGGGGTGCTGCTGATCGGGCTGCTGGTGGACCTGCTGGCGGTGACCCTGCGGACCGCCGCGGCGGCCGGGCTGCCGCTGCTCGCGCTGTACTCGGTGGCCGCCGGGCTCACCGCGGGCGGCGCCGCCTGGGGCTTCTTCGTGCTGGCCGCGGCCGGGTACCTGCTGATGCTGCTCGCGGAGAGCCGGGACCGGGTCTCCCAGTGGGGCCGGGTGTTCGGCAGCGCCTCCCGGGGCCGCTCGAACGCCGGACTGACGGCGGGCGGCGCGCTGGCGCCCGCCCGCACCGGACGGCGGCTGGGGGCGGCGGCGCTCGGCATCGCGGTCTCCGTGCCGCTGCTGCTGCCCGCGCTGGACGGCGGGATGCTGGCCGGCACCGGGGAGGGCGAGGGCAACGGCCTCGGCGGCGGGACCATCTCGGCGGTCAACCCGCTGGTCTCGCTCCAGAGCAACCTGAACCAGCCGGAGAACCGCGAGGTGCTGCGCTACCGGACCGACAGCCGCCAGGTGTCGGGCCAGTACCTGCGGATCGTGGCGCTCGACTCCTTCGACGGCACGTCCTGGAAGACCTCCGAACGCAAGATCACGGACGTGCCGGAGCGGCTGCCGGCCCCGCCGGGGCTGAGCCCGGCGGTGAAGACCACCGAGGTCCGCACGAGCCTGTCCGCGGCCGGCTGGTACGGGCAGACGTACCTGCCGCTCCCCTATCCGGCGACGCAGGTGGAGATCGGCGGGCGCTGGCGCTTCGAGCCCGCCGGGCGGACGCTGGTCGGCGACCGCAAGCAGGACACCCGCGGGGCGCAGTACACCGTGCGCAGCCTCCAGGTGGAGCCGACGTCGAAGCAGCTGGCGGAGGCGCCGCCCGCGCCGGATCAGCTGAAGGCCGAGTACACGGCGCTGCCGGAGACCCTGCCGGACGTGGTGCGCAAGACGGCGCGCTCGGTGACCCGCAACGCGAAGTCGGACCATGCGCGGGCCGTCGCCCTCCAGGACTGGTTCGCGTCCTCGGGCGGCTTCCGGTACGACACGAGCGTCGCGTCGGGCACGGGTTCCGAGGCCATCGTCCGCTTCCTGGAGGACAAGCGGGGCTTCTGCGTCCACTTCTCCTTCTCGATGGCGGCGATGGCCCGCGAGCTCGGCATCCCGGCGCGGGTGGCGGTGGGCTTCACCCCGGGCACCGCGCAGTCGGACGGCACGATGTCCGTGGGGCTGCGGGACGCGCACGCGTGGCCCGAGCTGTACTTCGAGGGGGTGGGCTGGACGCGGTTCGAGCCCACGCCGACCCGGGGCAGCACCCCGGAGTACACGCAGCGCGAGGTCACGCCGGGCCGGACCACCGGTCCGGGCGCCACTCTGCCGACGGGCCAGGCGAGCGGTGCGGCTCCCGCGCCGTCCGCCTCGGCGGGCTGCACGGCGCAGATGCGGCGGCTCGGCGACTGCGGCCCGACCGCGGGCGCGGACGTCACCCCCGTGGACGACGGCACGCCGTGGTGGGTGCAGTCCCTCGTGGTGCTCGCCGTGGCGGCGCCGGTGGCGCTGCTGCTGTTGCTGCCGTTCCTGTGGCGGCTGGCCGTGCGCAGGCGGCGGCTGGCACCGGGTACGGGCCCGGAGGGCGACCCCGCCGGGCCCACCCTGGAGGCGGCCGGGTCCGGCGGCCCGCGGCCGCAGGCGGCGGGCGGCACGACCCGCCGGACCCTCGCGGTCTGGCAGGAGCTGACCGATGCCGCGTGGGACGTGGGCATCCTCCCGGACGACGCGCTGTCGCCGCGGATGGCGGCGGAGCGGATCGTACGGCTCGGCAAGCTGGAGGCGGAGCCCGCGGCGGCCGTGCACCGGGTGGCCGGAGCGGTGGAGAAGGTCCTCTACGCCCCGGTGGCGCCGCCGGTGACCGGTCTGCGTGCGGATGCGCTGTCGGCCCGCGCCGGCCTCCTGGCGGCCGTCGGCCGCTGGCCCCGTCTCCGCGCCCGCCTGGCCCCCCGCTCGGCGGTCCGCGTGCTGTGGTCCCTGTCCGAACGCCGCGCGGCCCTGCAGGCGGCCCTGTCGGCCCGCACCCGCGCGGTCCGGGTACGCCTCCCGCTCCGCGGCCGCGGCTGACGGCCGCGCGCGGCAGGCGTCCCCCGGCGGGCCCGGGTACGGCGTACCCGGGCC
>NZ_JBVJWO010000014.1:99344-130563 GCF_055602345.1 Streptomyces sp. NPDC037401 | reverse complement strand
CCCCTCCCCCCCCTCCCTCCCCCCCCCCCCCCTCCACCCCCACCCCCCCCCCCCCCCCCCCCCCCCCCCCCGGGGGACGCGAAAACGCCGGTGCGGTGAAGCTCGATCCCCCCGAGCCTCGCCGACACCGGCGTTTTCCGTTCCACCGGCTGCGGTCCGGTGGCCCCCCGTCTTCCCCTGTTACCCGTTCCCCCGGGTCACGTCAGAGGACCCGCCGCGTACCGCCGCCCCGTGTCGGCGGTACGGGGCGGGCGCCCCTTCCGTTGGCCACCACTCTCCCGTCTGCGCAGGTGGGAGCCATCCGTGTACCTACTCATCTCTGGGTCTAGGTACGGATACTCAGTTCTACGCGCCCGCACCCGGCCCGCGGCACCGCCGACCGGGCGGCACCGGGGCATCCCGTCAGCTTCCGCCGACCCGGCCGCGCAGCAGCAGGGACAGCGCCGAGTGGACGTCGTCGAGCGAGCGCTCGCGCTGGAAGGACTGCCAGTCCAGCGCCGCGACGAGCACCATGCCGACCAGTGCGGCCGCAGTGAGCGGGACGTCGATCTCGGCGCTCAGCTCCCCCCGCTCGACCCCTTCGCGCAGCACCTTCTCGACGACGGCGACGGCCTCGCCGCGCACGACCATCAGCGTGGACTGCCAGGTCCGGTTGGTGCGCCAGAGCTCGGCGACGTACAGCTGGGTGAAGGCCGGGTAGGCGTCGATGAAGACCAGGCCGGCCCGGATCATGGCGTCGAGCGCCTCGACCCGGGTCCCGCCGCGCTCCTCGGTCTCCTCGGCCGCCGCCTTCAGCGAGGCGGTCAGCAGTCCTACGCCGTGCCGCAGCAGCTCCTCGAAGAGGACGTTCTTGCTGGCGAAGTTGTAGTAGACCGTGCCCTTCGCGACCCCGGCGCGCTCGGCGATCTCGTCGACCGTCGTCGCCGAGAAACCCTGCTCGGCGATGAGGGTGACGGCCGCTTCGTAGAGCTTCTGCCGGGTGGCCTGCCGGCGCGTGGTGCCGCTGGTGGTGCCGCTGCTTTCCATGGCGCTGATTCTCACAGGTCTACAGGCTCAGTTCCGGGTGCAGCCGGTCCATGGTCCACACCTGCTTGCCTCGGGCGGCCAGCGCGGTCAGCACCAGGGCTCCGGCGGTGAAGGCCGCCAGGACCAGGCTGCCCTGCCACACCGGCGTGAGGTCGCCGCCGGTGATCAGCCTGCGCAGGCTCTCGACGACGTACGACATCGGCAGGTACGGGTGGACGGCGTTGAAGAAGTCCGGGCTGGTCTGCACCGGGTAGGTGCCGCCCGCCGAGGTGAGCTGGAGCATCAGGACCGCGAGGACCAGGATCCGGCCGGCCGCGCCGAACTTGGCGTTGAGCCACTGCACGATGGCGGCGAAGCAGCCGGTGACCAGGACCAGGAAGGCGACGGTGGCGGCCGGTGCGGCCATGTCCAGGCCCAGGCCCCAGTGCAGTACGGACATCAGGGCGCCCACCTGGAGCGCGCCGATGGCGGCGACCGGGAGCCAGCCCGCGAGGGCGATCCGCCAGGCGGAGGCGCCCGCGGCGAGCGCCCGCCGGTTGAGCGGCTGGATCAGCATGTACGCGACCATCGCGCCGACCCAGAGGGAGAGCGGGATGAAGTACGGGGCGAAGCCGGTGCCGTAGTTCGGTGCCTTGTGCAGGGACTTGGCGGCGAGCTGGACCGGGTCCGACATGACCTCGGTGCGCTGGTCGCGCTGCTGCTTGTCGTAGTCGGGGATCTGGTCGACGCCGTCGTGGAGCCCGCCCGCGAGCTCGCCGGAGCCGTCGACGAGCTTGTAGATGCCGCCGTCGAGGCTGCGGGCGCCGTCGCCCAGCCGGCCGACGCCGTTGTCGATGCCCGCGGAGCCGGTGGTGGCGGAGGACAGGCCGGTGTGCAGCTTGTCCATGCCGGTGGCGACCCGGTGGGCGCCCTTGTTGAGGGCGTTGACCTTGGCGACGGCCGCGTCCAGGTCGGCGGCCAGGTCGGGCGCCTTCTCGACGAGCTCGCGGGCCTGGTCCTCCAGCTTCTTCAGCTGCGCGTCCAGCTTGTCCAGGTCGCCGCCGGCGCCCTTGGCCACCTTGTTCACGTCGCCGGCCAGCTCGGCGGCCTCGGCCGCGGCGTCCTTGGCCTTCTTCAGCCGGGGGCAGGACGGGGACGGCTCGGCGCCGCCGGTGCACAGCTCGGCATGGACGGCGTCCAGGTCCTCCGAGGCGGCCCGGGCGGCCCGCTCGGCGGCCGGGGCGGCCTTCGCGAAGGTGTCGAGGTGGTTGCGGACGACCTTGGCGGTGTCCGCGACGAGCTCGGCGGTGTCCGCGATCCGCTGGGCGTTCTCCTTCAGGAACGGGCGGGTCTTGTCGGCCACGCCGTTGACCTTGTCGGCGAGCGCCTGCGTGCCGTCGGCGATGTCCCGGGTACCGGTCTCCAGCCGGCCCGCGGCCGTGTCCAGCTTGCGCAGGCCGCCCGCGAGCTCGCCGGTCTTCTCCTTGGCGGTGCTCAGGCCGTCGGCGAGGTCCGCGGAGCCCTTCTTGGCCTTGCCGATGCCGTCGCTGAGGCGGGTCGCGCCGTCGGCGGCCTCCTGGGTCTTGCCGTGGAGGTCGGAGAACGAGATGAAGATCTTGTCGAGGAAGGTGCGCGAGGCGTTGGACGACGCCGAGGCGCGGACCTCGGAGAAGACGGTCTTGGAGATCGAACCGACGACGTAGTTGTTGGAGTCGTTGGTGCGGACCTGGAGCGCGCCGGTCTCCGGCGAGTCCCCGGAGCTGGACGCGATCCGGCTGCTGAAGTCCTCCGGCATGGTCAGGGAGAGGTAGAACCGGCCCTCTTCGAGGCCCTTCTGCGCCTCGTCGGCGCCGACCTCCTGCCAGTCGAAGGTCTTGCTCTCGTGCAGCCCCTTGGTGATCTCGTCGCCGGCCTCGACGCGCTTGCCGTCGACGACGGCGCCCTTGTCGGCGTTGACGAGCGCCACGGGCACCTTGTCCAGCCGGCTGTACGGGTCCCAGAAGGACCACAGGTACAGGGCGCCGTACAGCAGCGGCAGGAGGAGCAGCGCGACGAGCGCCGCCCGGGGCATCCGGCCCCGGCCGAACTTCTTCAGCTCAAGAACGGCGAGCTTCGGCGAGCGCATCGGCCGCCCCCTTCTGTGCGGTGCGGCGGTCTTCGGACCCGGCGTCGGACCCGGCCTCGGCACCGGCACCGGCACCGGCACCGGCACCGGCACCGGCACCGGCTTCGAGGTCGTCGTCACCGCCGTCTTCGCCGCCGCCGGCTTCGGACTCGGCTTCGGACTCGGCTTCGGCTTCGGAGGCGGGCTCCGGTTCGGCGTCCTCGGCAGCCGCCACGGGCTCGGCGGGCTCGGGCTCCTCGGTCGGCTCCGGGGCGTCCGCGGCGCAGATGGTGCCCCCCGGCATCACCTGCGCCACGGACGCGGCCGGGGCGGTCCGCAGGACCACCGCGTCCGCGGGTGCCTCGCTGCACACCGCGAGGACGGTGGTGCCCCGGGCGGCGATCGAGCGCAGCAGCTCCCAGGCCTCGGCGCGCTCGGCGTCCGAGAGCTTCAGGTCGCTGTCGTCCACCGCCAGCAGCCGCGGCCGGCCGATCAGCGCGAGCGCCACGGTCAGCCGCAGCTCCTCCAGCCGCTCCAGTCCGCGCACCGGGGTGCGCGCCCCCTTGGGCAGGGCGTCGACGTCCAGGCCGGCGACGGCCAGGGCCTCGTCGATCCGCTGCGCGAGCTGCGCGGACCGCTCGGCACGCGGGCGCAGCAGGGCGCGGACGGGACCGCCGAAGCGGCCCTGGAGCAGGGCGCGCTCGCGCAGCTGCTCGGCGACGGTCAGCGAGGGGTCGAGGTCGGTGACCCCGGGGACCGCCCCGAGGCCGGCCGTCCGGCGTACGGCCGCCATCTTCTTCGGCAGCCGGAGGCCGCCCACCTCGGCGTGGCCGGCGGTCGGCTTCATCCGGCCGGTCAGTGCCAGGAGCAGGCAGGTGCGCCCGGAGCCCGAGGGCCCCTCCACCGCGATCAGCGAGCCGGGCGCCGCATCGAAGTCCACCCCCTGGAAGACCCAGCCGCGCGGGCCCTTCATCCCGAAGTGCTCCGCCTTGACGGCGGCGCCGTGCGGGCTGTCCACACCCCTCTCCCTCCTTTTTGAACTGACCAGTCAGTTCAAAAACTAGCGTGGGTGCCCCGGGCCGTCAAAAGGGCAGGTCAGGCCGACTGTCAGTGGTGCACGTCACGATGGGACGAACACGACGAAGACAGGAGGTACGTCATGGCAACACCTGCCGCCGATGTCCACCCCGTCCTCCGCCGGGCTTCGGCCCCGCCCGCGGCCCTCGACCTGCTCGCCAAGGCCCGCCAGGGCCTCGAGGAGGCCGCTCTCATGGACCTGTCGAACGAGCGCTACGCCACCGCCCACCTCGCCGCCCTGCGCACCGCAGCCGCCGTACTCGCCGCCCGGGCCCGTCCCGAGCCGGTCCGGCCGCGTCGCAGGCCCCGGATCCGCAGCGCCTGGGAAGTGCTGCCGGAACTCGCACCGGAGCTCACCGAATGGAGCGCGCTGTTCGCCTCCGGGGCCGCCCGACGGGCCCGGGCCGAGGCCGGCATACGCGACGCGGCCAGCAGCCGGGACGCGGACGACCTGCTGCGCGCCGCCTCGATGTTCCTCCGCCTGGTCGAGCGGATGCTGGCCCTTCCGCCGACGCTCCCGCAGCCCCGTTCGGAGCAGCCCGACGCGGGATGACGGGCCCCGCCGCGGGAGGCAATAGGGTGGATCACACAGTGCACGTTCCCCACCCCGCCGCCCGCGGCGGTTCCCGCGCCGAGGAGTCATCAGCCGTGTCGGACACTTCCCGCCCCCGCGCCTCCCTCCGCACCGCCGTGGTGTGGGAGGTCCTCAAGGAGGCCTTGGACAGCCGGGTCAAGGCGACCGGGCGGGATGCGCTGGACGTCCTCGACACGGGCGGCGGCACCGGCAACTTCGCGGTGCCGCTCGCCCGCCTCGGCCACCGCGTCACCGTCGTCGACCCGAGCCCGAACGCCCTGTTCGGCCTGGAGCGCCGGGTCGCCGAGGCCGGCGTCGCCGACCTCGTCACGGGCGTCCAGGGCGATGCCCAGGGCCTGCTGGACGTGGTCGAGCGCGAGGCGTACGACGTCGTCCTGTGCCACGGGGTCCTCGAGTACGTGGACGACGCGGCCGAGGGCGTGGCCAACACCGCCTCGGCCCTGCGCCCCGGCGGCACCCTGAGCCTGCTGGCCGCCGGCCTCGGCGGCGCCGTCCTGGCCCGCGCGCTCGCCGGCCACTTCACCGAGGCGCGCACCGCCCTGACCGACCCGTCCGGACGCTGGGGCGCGGGCGACCCGGTGCCGCGCCGCTTCACCGCCGAGCAGCTGTCCGAGCTGGTCGGCGGGGCCGGGCTGGAGGTCGGCTCGGTGCACGGCGTACGGGTCTTCGCCGACCTCGTGCCCGGGGTCCTGGTGGACACCGAGCCGGGGGCCGTGGAGGCCCTGCTCAAGCTGGAGGAGGCCGCGGCCGAACTGCCCGCCTTCCACGCCGTGGCCACGCAGCTGCACGTCCTGGGCCGGAAGCAGCCCTGATCTGCGACGCTGTCGCGGATGGAGTAGGCCACACACCCTCCGTTCCGCCGGGCGGCCCCGTATGATCGGGGGACGCCGACCGGCATGGCGGAGCGACTGTTGGGGAATAAGCGCCTCAACGACCGCCCGCGCGACGGTACGGTTTGGCACAGTGCTTATTCAGGAACGTGGCGTAGAGGGCGGGTTTCACGGGGGCGATTCCCTGCCTATCCTGGAGGGGACCCCCGGTCGCTACCCCCCGCGACCGACGGATGAGGAGGACTCCCGTGCCGCTCTCGGAGCACGAGCAGCGAATGCTCGAGCAGATGGAGCGAGCGCTGTACGCCGAAGATCCCAAGTTCGCGACAGCGCTTGAGGGAAGCGGGCTGCGTACGTACACCCGACGACGGGTCTACCAGGCAGTCGCAGGCTTTCTGGTGGGTATCGCGCTCCTCATGACCGGAATGGTCGCGCCGAACCTGCTCTGGATCAGCGTGGTGGGCTTTCTCGTCATGCTGGGCTGTGCTGTTCTCGCGGTCACCGGATGGCGCAAGGCACCCAAACCTGGCGAACAGCCCCACCCCGGCAGCGCCGGCGGCAAGGGCCACGGCAGCCAGAACCGACAGCGCCGGTCGATGATGAACCGGATCGAGCAGCGGTGGCAGCGCCGCCGCGACGAACAGGGCCACTGAGCCCCGCAGCGCTTGCGTGTATGAGGGGGCACCCGTTTTCGAACGGGTGCTCCCTCACGCATCTCCGTACGGCATGATGATCAGGTGAGTGTGCTCCCCCTGGTCTTCACCAGCGGCTGGGCCAGCGGGATCAACGCCTACGCCGTGGTCCTCCTGCTCGGCATCTTCGGCGCGAGCGGGCTGACCGACGAGGTCCCCGCGTCCCTCCAGCGCACGGACGTCCTCCTGGTCGCCGCCGTGCTCTTCCTCTGCGACGTCGTCGCCGACAAGATCCCCTACGTGGACACGGCCTGGGACGCGGCGCACACCGTGATCCGGCCGGTCTCCGGGGCCGTCGTGGGCGCGCTGCTCGCCGGGCAGAGCGGATCCCTCCCGGACCTCGCAGCCGGGGCCGTCGGCGGCTCCACCGCCCTGGCCAGCCATTTCGTCAAGGCCGGCACCCGGATGGCGATCAACACCTCCCCCGAGCCCTTCAGCAACATCATCGTGAGCATCGCCGAGGACCTCGGCGTCGCCGGGCTCGTCACCTTCGCGATGTTCTACCCGGAGGCCGCGGCGATCATCGCGGCCGTGCTGCTGCTCATCGGCATCGCAATGCTGTTCTTCCTGTGGACCCGGATCCGCAGGTTCCTGCGCCGCCGGGCCCGGCGCAAGGAGGAGAGACGGCTCGCCCAGGACGTCCCTGCCCCGTCCGGTGGCACGGCCGGCGCCGGGACCGGGCTGCCACCTCGCTGACCACGGCCGATACAGTCGCGGGCATGGCACGAATTGCGGTGATCGGCGCCGGGATGGGCGCGATGGCGACGGCCGCCCGGCTGTCCGTGGCAGGCCACCAGGTGACGGTGTACGAGCGCGCGGCGACCTACGGCGGTGCCGTCGGCCGGTTCGAACGCGACGGCTTCGCCTTCGACACCGGGCCCGGACTGCTGCACCTTCCCGCGGTCTACCGCGACCTGTTCGTCAAGACCGGCAGGAAACCCCTGGAGAGCTGCGTCGAGACGGCCCAGGTGGACCCCGCCGTCCGGCACGTCCTGCCCGACGGGACGACCCTCTCCCTGCCCAACGCCTCCCGCGGCGGCGTCGCCGCAGCCCTCGACGAGGCCTTCGGACCGGGTGCGGGCGACCGCTGGTCCGCCACCCTGAACCGGGCCCGCGACGCCTGGGACGCCACCCGCCGCCCGCTGCTGGAAGAGCCCCTGTGGCCCGACTGGCAGGTGCTGGGCCGCGACCCGTACCCGGCGGTGCGCAAGAGCGGCCTGCTCCGCCGCCGGCCGCCCACACTGGCCGAGGTAGCGGACCGCGAGCTCGGCGGCCCGCTGGCCTCCCTGCTGGAGAACCGCGTGCTGGCGTACGGCCTCGACCCGCGCACCGCCCCGGCGGCGGCCGCGGTCCTGCCGTACATGGAGCAGACCTTCGGCAGCTGGTACGTGCGCGGCGGCATGCGGGCGCTGGCCACCGCCGTCTACGAGCGCTGCCTGGAGCGCCGGGTCGAGTTCGCCTTCGGGGCCGCGGTGACCGCCGTGACGGAACGGGACGGCCGGGCGGCCGGGCTGGTCCTCGCCGACGGCACCGGGGCCGCCGCCGACGCCGTCGTGTGCGGCATCGACCCGCGACGGCTCGGCGAACTGCTGCCGGGACGCGAGCTGTGGCCCGCCGGGGCCCGGGAGCCCGGGGCGGGCGGCACCGCCCGTCTCACGGTGTTCTGCGCGCTGCGGGGCGCCCGCCCGGCCGGAACGGTCCACCGCACCCTCGTGCACGCCACCGGTGCCGGCCTGCCCGCCGTCACCGTGCTGAGGCCCGACGACCCGGCCACCCGGCCGGACGAGGACCACGAGGCGCTCACCCTGCGCGCGGTCGTCCCGGCCGCCGGCGCGGCGGGTGCCGGCGGTGCCACCGGTGCGCAGCAGCTGCTGGACGCCGCGGCCGCCGCCGTCCCGGGGCTGCGGGAGCGGCTGCTGTGGCACGAGGTGCGGACCCCGGCCGACGTCGCCGAGGCGACCGGGTCCGTGGGCGGTACGGTGCCGGCGCCGGCCCTCGCGGGCGCCGGGGGGCGGCTGCTGCACCCGGCGAACACCACCGCCCTGCCGGGCCTCTACCTGGCCGGCGGCGGGGCCCACCCCGGCGGCGGGCTGGCCCACGCCGGGATGTCCGGGGCGCTGGTGGCCGGACTGATCGTCGAGGGCGCGGACTTCCGCGGCTCCCGCTGACGGGCGGGCGCGCGGCGCGCACCGCCGTCAGTAGCGGTACTGCTCGTACTCCCCGGTGGGCGCCTCCCCGGCGTACCCCGGAGTCCCCTGGTACGGGTAACCCTGCTGCTCCTGGCCCGCCTCCGGCGCGTACTGCTGCCCGTCGGGGTGCGCGTCCCGCTGCGCCGGGACCCACACCCCGCCCGGCGGGGTGTCCATGGCGTACTGGTGGCTCGTGTACGGGTCCTGGTAGCTCTGGTAGCCGTCCTGGCCCGTGCCGAGGTACGCGGCGCCCTCCGCGGGTTGGCCGGGGTAGTCGGCGTAGCCCTGGTCGGCGGGCTGGGCGACGCCCCCGGTGCCGATGTACGGGTCCGAGTAGGCGGCGTAGGTGGGCTGCTCGCCGGTGCCGTAGTCGTAGCCGCCCTGGTATCCGGCGGCGTAGGCGTCCTGGCCGCCCTGGGACTGCGTCTGCGGGTCGTAGTAGGCGGCGTAGCCGTAGCCGCCGTCCTGGTCGCCCCGGGGGGCCGCGGCGAAGGCGGGTGCGCCGTCGGTGTAGGAGGCGCCGTCCGCGTAGCCGGAGCCGTCGCCGTAGGGCGCGGAGTCGTCCGTAGCGGCGAACGGCGAGGCGAAGGCCGCGGTCGGGGCGGGGTCGGCGGCGATGCCGGCGGCTTCCCGCGCGCCCCGTACGTCCTGCTCGTCGTCGGCGTACTCGAGGCCGGACACCTGCAGCGCGGGCTCCTCGCGTACGGGCTTGCCGGGCTTGCCGCCTCCGGCGCCGCGGCGCCGGGCCACGGCGGGCTTCTTGCCGATCGCCCAGCCCGCCTCGAAGCCGCGCCGGAAGGACAGCGTGACCAGGGTCTGGCCCACGGCGAAGGCCGTGGCGCCGATCCCGATGACGAGCACCGAGGGCAGCAGGACGCCCGCGACGACGCCGGCGAAGCCCGCGAAGGCGAGGACGCGCCAGCGCAGCCGGGCCTTGTTCTGGAGCAGAACTTCAGCCAGCAGCCACAACGCGACGAATCCGAACGCGATGTAGAGGACCGTCCAGCCCATGCATGGCCCCTCTCCGTACGGCCGCCGCCTTACGGGTGCGGCCGGTCAGGGCCGCTGATGCAGGCCCAGGTTCTCGTAGATCTCGAGGGTCGCCGTGGAGTTGTTCGTGATGAAGTGCAGCCCCGGCACACCCTCCGAGAGCAGCCGCGCGCAGAACTCCGTGGCGAACTCGATGCCAATGGAGCGTACAGCGGCCGGATCGTCCTTGACGGCGAGGATGCGGTCTTTCACATTGTCGGGAAAGGCGGCGTTGCTCAGCTGGGGCAGCCGGTCGAGCGTCCTGGCGTTCACAACGGCCATGACTTCAGGGATGATCGGCGTTTCGCAGCCCGCCTTCTCGACGCTGTCGCGCAGCCGCAGGTAGCTCTCCGGGTGGAAGAACATCTGCGTGATCGCGTAATCCGCGCCTGCACGGCATTTGTCCACGAAGTGCCGGATGTCCGTGTCCCAGTCGGCGGAGCGGGGGTGCATCTCGGGGAAGGCCGCGACGCCGACGCAGAAGTCGCCGGACTCCTTGATGAGCCGGACCAGGTCGGCGGCGTACTTCACGCCCTCGGGGTGCTCGACCCACTCGCCCAGCGGGTCGCCCGGCGGGTCGCCGCGCAGCGCGAGCATGTTCCGGATGCCGGCGTCGGCGTACTGGCCGAGGACGTGGCGCAGTTCCGCCACCGAGTGGTCGACCGCCGTGAGGTGGGCGACCGGGGTGAGCGTGGTGTCGGCCGCGATCTCCTGGGTGGCCTTGACCGTGCCGCCGCGGGTGGAGCCGCCGGCGCCGTACGTGACGGAGACGAAGCTCGGGGCGACGGCCTCGACCCGGCGCAGCGAGTTCCACAGGGTCCGCTCGCCCTTCTCCGTCCGGGGGGCGTAGAACTCGAAGGAGTACGACGCTTTTCCGGACGCGAGGATGTCGCGGACCGTGCGTGCGCGGTCCGTCCGGGTGGACGCGGTTCCAAGGGCCATACCGGCAGGTTAGACGCGGTCCATGATCCCCCAAAGAAGCGTCCACGCATCGGACACGACTTTGGACAGTTCCCGGGACCGCCACGGGACCCGGGCGGGACCCGTACGGGCCGCTGCGGGCCGCCGTGACAGCCGCGGCGCGTCAGGCGGTACGGGCGCGGACCCGCTTGGCCAGCTCCGCCGCGGCCGCGCCGGGGTCGTCGGCCTCGGTGATGGCCCGGACGACCACGACCCGGGTGGCCCCGGCGTCCAGGACCTCGTCCAGATTGCCCGCGTCGATCCCGCCGATGGCGAACCACGGCCGGTCCTGGCGCAGCCCTGCGGCGTACCGGACGAGGTCGAGGCCGGGGGCGTGGCGGCCGGGCTTGGTGGGGGTCGGCCAGCAGGGGCCGGTGCAGAAGTAGTCCACGCCGGGCTCGGCGACGGCGCCGTCCACCTCGGATTCGGCGTGGCAGGACCGGCCGACGAGGATGCCGTCGCCCAGAATGGCGCGGGCGGTGGGCACCGGGATGTCGCCCTGCCCCAGGTGGAGGACGTCGGAGCCGATGGCGTGCGCGACGTCCGCGCGGTCGTTGACGGCGAGCAGCCGGCCGTGCCGCCGGGCGGCCTCGGCGAAGACCCGGAGGTGCTCCAGCTCCTCGCCGGCCTCCATGCCCTTGTCGCGCAGCTGGACGATGTCCACTCCGCCGGCGAGGACCGCGTCGAGGAACTCGGGCAGGTCGCCCTGGCGCTTGCGTGCATCGGTGCACAGGTACAGGCGGGCATCGGACAGCCGAGCGCGGGCGGCCGCGCCGCCAAGGGCCAGGGACATGCGGAGAAACCCCCCGTGGTGGGCGGTGTACGGGCCGCGGGGCCCGTACACCGGGTGGAGCGGATCAGGTCAGACGGCGAGCGCCTGGGCGCGGCGCTTCACCTCCGTGCCGCGATTCTCGCTCAGGGCCTGCACGGGGGTGCCCGGCAGGGTCGGGTCGGCGGTGAAGAGCCATTCGAGGATCTCTTCGTCGGAGAAGCCGTCGTCCCGCAGGACGGTGAGCAGGCCGACGAGGCCCTTGACGATCTTGTCGCCGTCGATGAAGGCCGCGGGCACCTGGAGGGCGCGGTTCTCACCACGGCGCACCGCGATCAGCTGGCCCTCCTTGACCAGCTGGCGGACCCGGGTCACCTCGACGTCGAGCATCTCCGCGATGTCGGGGAGGTAGAGCCAGTCGGGGACGAGGGAATCGGTCTTTGCGTCAATCTCGGTCACGGGAACAAGCCTGCCATCCCGGACCGGCAGCCGGTACCCGGGCCGGGCGGACGGGCGACCGGTTCAGGACTCCCCGGCGGCCGCGAGCACCGTCGTCTTCAGCGGGACGGCGGGGTCCGAGGCCTTGGCCGCGTCGATCCGGGCCCCGGACTCGATGAGCTTGCGGCCCTGCGCCAGGTCCCGCGGGCGGCCCACGGAGAGCACGGCGACGAGCACCTCGCCGCGCAGCCAGCACACCGACCAGGTCTCGGCCGCCGGGTCGCCGCGCCACAGCAGCCGGTCGCCGCCGGTGTGGTGTCCGGCGTACTGCACGAAACGGCCGAACTGCTCGGACCAGAAGTACGGGACCGGGTCGTAGGCCGGGCCGTCCCCGTCGCCGGCCAGGATGTCCGCGGCGACGGTGCGCGGCCCCTGGAGGGCGTTGTCCCAGTGGTGGACGAGCAGCCGCTCGCCGTAGCGGGCGGAGGGGAAGGACGCGCAGTCGCCGACGGCGTAGACCCCGGGCAGCGAGGTGCGCAGGCGGTCGTCGGCGGTCACCGATCCGTCCGCGCCCCGCTCGATCCCGGAGCCGGCGAGCCAGCCGGTGGCGGGCCGGGCTCCGATGCCGACGACGACCGCCGCGGCGGGCAGCGCGGAGCCGTCGGCGAGGAGGACCCGGCCCGGTTCGACGGCGGCGACCCGGGTGGCGGTGAGCAGCCGGGCCCCGGCGGCCTCGTACCAGGCGGCCATCGGGGCGGTCACCTCGGCGGGCAGGGCCCCGGCCAGCGGGAGGGCAGCGGCCTCGACGACGGTGACGGCGCAGCCGGCCTCGCGGGCGGCGGTGGTGAACTCCGCGCCGATCCAGCCCGCTCCGACCACCACGATGTCGTGGCGCCCGTCGAGCACCGGGCGCAGCCGGGCCGCGTCGTCGAGGGTGCGCAGCAGATGGACGCCGGGGACTCCGGCGCTGCCGGGCAGGGTGACCGGCTCGGCGCCGGTGGCCAGCACCAGGACGTCGTACGGGACCGGGCCGGTCAGGGTGTCGACCTCGCGGTCGGCGGCGCGCAGTCCGGTGACGTCCACGCCGAGCCGCAGGTCGACGCCGAGCTCCTCGAAGTCGACGTCGAAGGCCGAGTCCTCGGCCTTCCCGAGGAGGACGGCCTTGGACAGCGGGGGCCGGTCGTACGGCTGATGGGGTTCGGCGCCGAGGAGGGTGACCGGGCCGGGGAACCCCTGCTCGCGCAGGGCCACCGCGGTCTGCACGCCGGCCATTCCCGCGCCGACGATGACGACGCGCTGCTCTGTCTGACTCCGCTGATCGCTCACGCGGATCACCCTAACCACCTGACGGTCCGTTAGGGAGGGGGCTGCCGGTCCGGTGCCCGCCGCCTGCCGACGGGCCGCCTTACCGCCGCTCGCGCCGGGGGCTAGTCTGGCCACCGTACCTATCGCGGGAGTCCGGACGCACCGGGCTGAGAGGGAGGCTGGCCGGCCTCCGACCGTACGAACCTGATCCGGGTCATGCCGGCGAAGGGAGGGGCTGGACGCCCATGCTTGCATCCACACGGCGGTCCCCGTACGCGACGTACGGCAGCGGACCGGACGTCCTCGTCATCGGGGGCGGCATCATCGGCCTGGTCACGGCCTGGCGGGCGGCGGAGCGCGGGCTGCGCGTCGCGGTCGCCGACCCGGCGCCGGGCGGCGGGGCGGCCCAGGTCGCGGCCGGCATGCTCGCCGCCGTCACCGAGCTGCACTTCGGCGAGGAAACCCTGCTGGGCCTCAACCTCGCCTCCGCCGAGCTGTATCCGCGTTTCGCCGCCGAACTGGCCGAGGCGAGCGGGGGCCTGGACATCGGCTTCCGCGCCTGCGGCACCCTGGCGGTCGCCCTCGACGCCGACGACCGGGCGCACCTGCGGGACCTGCACGCGCTCCAGCGGCGGTGCGGGCTGGAGTCGGAGTGGCTGACCGGCCGCGAGTGCCGGCGCCTGGAGCCGATGCTCGCCCCGGGCGTGCGCGGGGGGCTGCGGGTGGACGGGGACCACCAGGTGGACCCCCGCCGGCTCGCGGCCGCGCTGCTCGCCGCGTGCGAGCGGGCCGGGGTGGTCTTCCACCGGGCCACGGCGGAGCGGCTGACGGTCACCGGTGACCGGGCGGCCGGAGCCGTCCTCGCCAACGGCACGGAGCTCGCCGCGGGTCAGGTGGTGCTGGCGGCCGGGTCGCTCAGCGGCCGGCTGGCCGGGGTGCCCCCGGAGGCCGTGCCGCCGGTGCGGCCCGTCAAGGGCCAGGTCCTGCGCCTGACGGTGCCGCGCTCCTGCGCGCCGTTCCTGCACCGCACGGTACGGGCGGTCGTCCGCGGCAGCCACGTCTACCTGGTCCCCCGCGCCAACGGCGAGCTGGTCGTCGGCGCCACCAGCGAGGAACAGGGCTGGGACACCACGGTCACCGCGGGCGGCGTGTACGAACTCCTGCGCGACGCCCACGAGCTGGTGCCCGGGATCACCGAACTCCCACTGACCGAGACCCGGGCGGGCCTGCGCCCCGCCTCCCCCGACAACGCACCGCTGCTGGGCCCCAGCCTGCTGCCGGGCCTGCACCTGGCCACCGGGCACTACCGCAACGGCGTCCTGCTGACCCCGCTCACCGGCGAGGTCATGGCGGAGCTGCTGACGACGGGCGAACTGCCCGCGGCGGCCCGCCCCTTCACCCCCGGCCGTTTCGCCGCCCGCTCCGGCGCCCGTGAGGAGTCCCTCGTATGACCGGTATGTCCCGCCCCTTGAGCGTCTCGGTCAACGGCGAGCCGCGCGAGTTCGCCTCCGGCACCACGCTCGACGCGGTCGTCGCCACGCTGACCCGGGCCCCGGCCGGGGTCGCCGCCGCCGTCAACGAAACCGTCGTACCGCGCGGGCAGTGGCCCGCCACCGCACTCGGCGAGGGGGACCGCGTCGAGGTCCTCACCGCGGTGCAGGGAGGCTGAGCGCGATGGCTGACGACCTGTTCGCCCTCGGCGGCCGGACCTTCTCCTCCCGGCTGATCATGGGCACCGGCGGTGCCCCGAGCCTCGACGTGCTGGAGCGGGCGCTGATCGCCTCGGGCACGGAACTCACCACCGTCGCGATGCGCCGCCTGGACCCCACGGTCCAGGGGTCGGTCTTCTCCGTGCTGTCCCGGCTGGGCATCGGCGTGCTGCCGAACACCGCCGGCTGCTTCACGGCGGGCGAGGCGGTCCTGACCGCCCGGCTGGCCCGGGAGGCCCTCGGCACGGACTGGATCAAGCTGGAGGTGGTCGCGGACGAGCGGACGCTGCTGCCGGACGGCGTGGAGCTGCTCGACGCCGCCGAGACGCTCGTCGACGAGGGCTTCACCGTGCTGCCGTACACCAACGACGACCCGGTGCTGGCCCGCAAGCTCGAGGACGTGGGCTGCGCGGCGATCATGCCGCTCGGCTCCCCCATCGGGTCCGGGCTGGGCATCCGCAACCCGCACAACTTCGAGCTGATCGTCGAGCGGGCCGGCGTCCCGGTCATCCTCGACGCGGGCGCGGGCACGGCCTCCGACGCGGCGCTGGCCATGGAGCTGGGCTGCGCGGCGGTGATGCTGGCGTCGGCCGTCACGCGGGCGCAGGAACCGGTGCTGATGGCGGCCGCCATGCGGGACGCGGTCTCGGCGGGCCGGCTGGCCCACCGCGCCGGGCGGATCCCGGTGCGCCGCTTCGCCCGCGCCTCCTCCCCGGCGGAGGGCCGCGCGCCCCTGGACCCGGAGCGCCCGGCGTTCTGAAGGCGGTGAACGTGCGGGCGGCGGGACCGGTGCGGCCCGGTCCGGGCCGCCCGTGCACGTCACAGCTGCGCTGCAACGGGTACCGGCCGGGCAGGCGGCCACCCCGGCGCTCGTAGAATCGCGGGGTGGACACGACCCTGGAAGACCCCCTCGTCGGGCAGACGCTCGACGGCCGGTACCGCATCGACGCGCGGATCGCGGTCGGCGGCATGGCCACGGTCTACCGGGCCGTGGACACCCGCCTCGACCGCATCCTCGCGCTGAAGGTGATGCACCCGGCGCTCGCCGCCGACGCCGCCTTCGTCGACCGGTTCATCCGCGAGGCCAAGTCCGTGGCCCGGCTCGCGCACCCCAACGTGGTCGCCGTGTTCGACCAGGGCACCGACGGGCCGTACGTCTACCTGGCGATGGAGTACGTCTCCGGCTGCACCCTGCGCGACGTGCTCCGCGAGCGCGGCGCCCTCCAGCCGCGCGCGGCCCTGGACATCCTGGAGCCCGTGCTGGCCGCGCTCGGCGCCGCGCACCGGGCCGGGTTCGTCCACCGCGACATGAAGCCCGAGAACGTCCTCATCGGGGACGACGGCCGCGTGAAGGTGGCCGACTTCGGCCTCGTACGTGCCGTCGGCTCGGTCACCAACACCACCGGGTCGGTGCTGGGCACGGTCTCCTACCTCGCCCCCGAGCAGATCGAGAACGGCGCCACCGACACCCGCGTCGACGTATACGCCTGCGGCGTCGTGCTCTACGAAATGCTCACCGGCGCCAAGCCGCACTCCGGCGACACCCCCGCCCAGGTGCTCTACCGGCACCTGAACGACGACGTGCCCGCCCCGTCGGCCGCCGTGCCGGGACTGCCCGCCGCACTCGACGTGCTGGTCGCGGCCGCCACCGCTCGCAGCGCCGACCTGCGCCCGTACGACGCGGTGGCGCTGCTGGCCATGGCCCGGGAGGCCCGGGCCGAGCTGAGCGAGGCCGAGCTGGACGCCGTACCGCCGCAGGCCCGGGCCGGGCAGCGCTCCGCGTCCGAGGACCGCACCGGCGTGGTGCCGCGGCCGGTCGCGTCGGGGCAGCTCACGTCGGGGCCGTCCGTGCACCACACGGCCCGGCTCCAGTCGCCGCCGCTGCCGCCCGCTCCTGCGGCGTCCCCGGGACGGCGGCCCGGCCGCGGCACGCTGCTCGTCATCGCGGGCGTGCTGCTGGCCCTCGGGCTCGGCACCGGGGTCTGGTACATCAGCTCCGGCCAGTTCACCCGCGTCCCGAACCTGCTCGGCAAGACCGAGGCGCAGGCCCGGGACCGGCTGGCGGAGGCCGGGCTCGACGTGGAGCGGGTGGAGAAGGGCTTCAGCGACACCTTCGAGCGCGGCACCGTGATGGCCACGGACCCCGGGGGCGGCGAGCAGATCCGCGGCAACGGCTCCGTGACCCTGACCGTCTCCCGCGGCCCGGAGCTCGTCGCGGTGCCCGATGTGAAGGGCAGGCCGCTGGCTGCGGCGAAGGCCGAGCTGGCCCGCGCGGGGCTGGCCCCCGGGCTGGTCACCGGGGCCTTCAGCCAGGACGTCCCGGCGGGCGCCGTGATCCGCACGGATCCGGCGGCCAGGGAGCAGCGGGCCCCGGACACGGCCGTCGCGCTCCTGGTCAGCAAGGGGCGCCCGGTGTCCGTGCCCGGCGTCGTCGGCAGCCCGCTGGACGGGGCCAGGGCGGCGCTGGAGGGCCTCGGCCTCACGGTCGAGGTCGCGACCGAGCAGATCAACTCCCCCCACCCGGCGGGCACGGTCGCCAACCAGTCCGTGGCCGCGGGCGCCAGGGCGGCGACGGGCGACACGGTCACGCTGACCGTGTCCAAGGGCCCCCGCATGGTCCGGGTTCCGGACGTCACCGGCCGCAATGCGGACGAGGCGCGGCGCACGCTGAAGGCCGCGGGCTTCGAGGTCAAGGTGGACCGGCCCCTCCTGTCCTTCAGCGACGACGTCGCGAGCCAGTCCGTCAAGGGCGGCGAGACGGCTCCCGAAGGCAGCACGATCACCATCCGAATCAAGGGACTGTGACAGGCAAGTGAGCACGAGCAAGGCCACCGCGATCCGCAATCCGGTGGGCGGGCACGTGCCCGTGGCCGGCGGACTGGCCTCCACCGGCCTGGCGTACGCACGGGAGATGGGCGCCGAGACCGTGCAGGTCTTCGTCGCCAACCCGCGCGGCTGGGCGACCCCCACCGGGAATCCGGCGCAGGACGAGCTGTTCCGCACGGCCTGCGCGGAGGAGGGCATTCCGGCCTACGTCCACGCCCCGTACCTCATCAACTTCGGCTCCCACACGGCCGCGACGGTCGAGAAGTCGGTCGAGTCGCTGCGCCACTCGCTGCGGCGCGGCCGGGAGATCGGCGCGCTGGGCGTGGTGGTGCACACCGGCTCGGCGACCGGGGGGCGGCCGCGCGAGGAGGCGTTCGCGCAGGTACGCGAGCACATGCTGCCGCTGCTCGACGAGCTGACCCACGACGACGACCCGTTCCTGCTGCTGGAGTCGACGGCCGGGCAGGGCTTCTCGCTGTGCTCGCGGACCTGGGACTTCGGCCCGTACTTCGAGGCACTGGACGCACACCCGAAGCTCGGCATCTGCCTCGACACCTGCCACATCTTCGCGGCGGGGCACGACCTGGCGGAGCCGGGCGGCATGAAGGAGACCCTGGACCTGCTGGTGGGGACCGTCGGCGAGGGGCGGCTGAAGCTGATCCACGCCAACGACTCGAAGGAAGGCGTGGGGGCCCACAAGGACCGGCACGCCAACATCGGCGCGGGCCACATCGGCGAGGGGGCGTTCCGGGAGCTGTTCACGCACCCGGAGACCGCAGGGGTGCCGCTGATCATCGAGACGCCCGGCGGCAAGGAGGGGCACGCGGCGGACGTGGCCCGCCTCAAGGAGCTGCGCGAGATCCCGTGATCCATTGAGGAATACCCCAGGGGGGTATACGGTTCTGTACATCGACAGGACCGTACACCCGGCTTTGGGGGTTCTCATGGATCATGCGCACGCACACCACGAGACGCACGACGGGCACGACGGGCACGGCTCCGGCGGCAAGGTCACCTGGGCGGCGGCGGCCCGGGCCACCCTGCACTGCCTCACCGGCTGCGCCATCGGCGAGGTCCTCGGCATGGTCATCGGCACCGCCCTGGGCTGGGGAAACGTCCCGACGATGGTCCTGGCGATCGTCCTCGCGTTCTTCTTCGGCTACGCGCTGACCCTGCGCGGGATCCTCAAGGCCGGCGTGGACTTCCGCACGGCGTTCCGGATCGCCCTGGCCGCGGACACCCTGTCCATCGCCGTCATGGAGCTGATCGACAACGGCGTGATCGCCCTGTGGCCCGGAGCCATGGACGCGCACCTCTCGTCGCCGCTGTTCTGGACCGTGCTGGCCATCGCGCTGGCGGCGGCGTTCGTGGTCACCACCCCGGTCAACAAGTGGCTGATCGGCCGCGGCAAGGGCCACGCGGTCGTCCACCGCTACCACCACTGACCAGGCCAGACGGGCGCTACAGCTCCGGGCCGTCCCCCGGCTCCTCCTGGTAGGAGAAGCGCTGTTCGCGCCAGGGGTCGCCGATGTTGTGGTAGCCGCGCTCCTCCCAGAAGCCGCGGCGGTCGGCCGTCATGTACTCCACGCCGCGGACCCACTTGGGGCCCTTCCAGGCGTACAGGTGCGGCACGACGAGGCGCAGCGGGAAGCCGTGTTCCGCGGTGAGCGGCTCGCCGCCCTGATGGGTGGCGAAAACCGTACGGTCGGAGGCGAAGTCCGCGAGGCGCATGTTGGAGCTGAAGCCGTACTCGGCCCAGACCATCACGTGCGTGACACTGGGCGCCGGCGGGGCGATCTCCAGGACGGTACGGGCGAGCACACCGCCCCATTCGGCCCCCAGCATGCTGAACTTCGTGACGCAGTGGAGGTCGGCGACGACCGAGGCGAAGGGGAGGTCGGCGAACTGCTCGTGGTTCCAGCAGTGCTTCTCGCCGTCGGCGGTCGCCCCGAAGACCCTGAACTCCCAGCGGTCCGGCTTGAACTTGGGCACGGGACCGTAGTGAGTGACCGGCCAGCCGCGCTGGAGCCGCTGCCCCGGCGGAAGCTCCAGCTGCTCTGCTCCCGGAGATTCCCGGCTTTCCGGCTGACCCATGACTCCATGGTGACAGACTGGGCAGGGTGGTCATGACCAGGTGAGTGCCGGATTCAGGCAACTCCCGGTATCTCCTACTAAGGAGGCACTTACTGGACGGCCTCCGGCGGCGGTGCAAGGATGCGCGCACTCCCCCAGTTAGCACTGGAGGTGCCCCCGCCCAGTCACTTGCTTGGAAGGAGCCTCTGCGATGCAGGGCGACCCCGAGGTCCTCGAGTTTCTGAACGAACAGCTCACCGGTGAGCTCACGGCGATCAACCAGTACTGGCTGCACTACCGCATCCAGGACAACAAGGGCTGGACCAAGCTCGCCAAGTACACCCGCGAAGAGTCCATCGATGAGATGAAGCACGCGGACAAGATCACCGAGCGCATCCTCATGCTGGACGGCCTGCCGAACTACCAGCGGCTCTTCCACGTGCGCGTCGGGCAGACCCTCACGGAGATGTTCCAGGCCGACCGCCAGGTCGAGGTCGAGGCGATCGACCGGCTCAAGCGCGGGATCGAGGTCATGCGCGGCAAGGGCGACTTCACCTCGGCCAACCTCTTCGAGGAGATCCTGGCCGACGAGGAGCACCACATCGACTACCTGGACACGCAGCTGGAGCTCATCGAGAGCCTGGGTGAGGCGCTGTACATCTCGCAGCTGATCGAGCAGCCCAGCTGACGCCCGTCCGGGAACGGCCCGCCGGCGAGTGCCGGGCGGCTTCCCGCAGCCGGGCGGCTTCCCGAGGGCTAGGCGGCTTCCGCCAGCTCCGGCTCCGCGGCGAGCACCTTCTCGGCGCTGCCCTGGTCGAGCAGCTGGCGGCGCGGGCAGGCGCCCCGGCCGAGGATGCCCTGGATGGCGCGGACGCACGAACCGCAGTCCGTGCCGGCCTTGGTCTCCGAGGCGATCTGGCGGGGGGTGCAGGCACCGGCCTCCGCGTGCTGCTTGACCTGCTTGTCGGTGATGCCGAAGCAAGAGCAGACGTACACGCGGTTCACCTCCCGGACAGGTTTCGGTGCGCCTTCCCGTCTTTTCGGTGAGGCTAACCTAACCTTACCCGCCGCGGGGCGGCCGTAAAAGACCCGTCAACGACTGTGGGGCACGGATCACATCGATCCGTGCCCCACAGTCGTAGGAATCTCCGTACTGATCCGCTTACTGGTCGCGGTACATCTCGGCGACCAGGAAGGCCAGGTCCAGGGACTGGCTGCGGTTGAGGCGGGGGTCGCAGGCCGTCTCGTAGCGCTGGTGCAGGTCGTCGACGAAGATCTCGTCGCCGCCGCCCACACACTCGGTGACGTCGTCACCGGTGAGCTCGACGTGGATGCCGCCGGGGTGGGTGCCGAGGGCCTTGTGGACCTCGAAGAAGCCCTTGACCTCGTCGAGCACGTCGTCGAAGCGGCGCGTCTTGTGGCCGGAGGCCGCCTCGAAGGTGTTGCCGTGCATCGGGTCGGTGACCCAGGCGACGGTCGCGCCGGAGGCGGTGACCTTCTCGACCAGCTCGGGGAGCTTGTCGCGGACCTTGTCGGCGCCCATGCGGACGATGAAGGTCAGACGGCCGGGCTCGCGCTCCGGGTCGAGGCGGTCGATGTAGGTGAGCGCCTCGTCCACGGTGGTCGTGGGGCCGAGCTTGATGCCGATCGGGTTGGCGATCTGCGAGCAGAACTCGATGTGCGCGTGGTCCAGCTGGCGGGTGCGCTCGCCGACCCAGACCATGTGGCCCGAGGTGTCGTACAGCCGGCCGGTGCGCGAGTCGGTGCGGGTGAGCGCGGACTCGTAGTCGAGCAGCAGGGCCTCGTGCGAGGAGTAGAACTCCACCGCCTTGAACTCGGCCGGGTCGGTGCCGCAGGCCTTCATGAAGTTCAGGGCGTTGTCGATCTCCCGCGCGAGCTGCTCGTAGCGCTGCCCGGAGGGGGAGGACTTGACGAAGTCCTGGTTCCAGGCGTGCACCTGGCGCAGGTCGGCGTAGCCACCGGTGGTGAACGCGCGCACCAGGTTCAGCGTCGAGGCGGACGCGTGGTACATCCGCTTGAGGCGCTCGGGGTCCGGGATGCGGGACTTCTCGTCGAAGCCGAAGCCGTTGACGGAGTCGCCGCGGTACGTCGGAAGGGTGACGCCGTCGCGGGTCTCGGTGCCCTTGGAGCGGGGCTTCGAGTACTGGCCCGCGATACGGCCGACCTTCACGACGGGCACGGAGGCGGCGTACGTCAGCACGGCCGACATCTGGAGCAGCGTCTTGAGCTTGGCCCGGATGTGATCGGCCGAGACGGCGTCGAACGCCTCGGCACAGTCGCCACCCTGCAGCAGGAACGCCTCGCCCTTGGCGACGGCTCCCATGCGGGCGCGCAGCTGGTCACACTCGCCGGCAAATACAAGCGGAGGATACGACTCGAGGTCCGCGACGACTTCGCGCAGAGCCTCGGCATCGGGGTACTCAGGCTGCTGCGCCGCGGGAAGGTCTCGCCAGGTCGCCTTGTCGGCGAGGGCGTGGGTTTCTGCTTTCACGGTCACGCAGACAACAGTACGTGTTCGCTGCTGCCGGATTCGCCCGTGCCCGCTTTGTGAGACGCAGTTCTCAAGGCGGCTTTCCGCGGGCCCGTGATCCGCTACGATCGCCGCCATGTACGCACACTTCAACCTGAACTGGTGGTGGCCCGCTCATCCGGCGGCCCACTGACTGCGCGTACCCAGACTGACGCGAAGGCCGCCCGAGGGGCGGCCTTCCTGCATGTCGGGGCCGTTCCTCTCCACTCTCCTCCGGAAGGAACCGCCCCATGATCGTCAGCCGTCTCCTCACCCGGCTCACCGAGCCCGGCTGCCCGCCGTTCGCCCTGATCCGCCGCCGCACGCCCGGCCGCGACCACGACGTCGTCGAGCTGCTGCTCGGCCCGGTGCACGAGGCCGAGCGCCTCGCCGACATCCCCATCGGGGACAAGGGCACCCTCGCCCTCGTGCCCTTCCGGCAGATCCGGGAGCGCGGCTTCGACGTGCGCGACGACGGGACCCCGCTGAGCGTGCTGGTCGCCGACGAGGCGTACGAGCTGCCGCTCGGCGAGGTGCTCGACGCCCTGCCCGCCCACCGGGTCCGGGTCGAGGGCGGCGGCTTCGACGTCTCCGACGAGCAGTACGCGCAGATCGTCGACCGGGTCATCCGCGAGGAGATCGGCAGCGGCGAGGGCGCGAACTTCGTCATCCGCCGCACCTACACCGGCGAGATCCCCGGCTTCGGGCGGACCGACGCGCTGGCGCTCTTCCGGCGGCTGCTGTCGGCCGAGCGGGGCGCGTACTGGACGTACGTCGTGCACACCGGCGAGCGGACGATGGTCGGGGCCAGCCCCGAGGTCCACGTGCGGATGTCCGGGGGCACCGTCGTGATGAACCCGATCAGCGGCACCTACCGCTATCCGGCCGGCGGTCCGACGGTGGACTCGCTCCTGTCCTTCCTCTCCGACCGCAAGGAGACGGAGGAGCTGTCGATGGTCGTCGACGAGGAGCTGAAGATGATGTGCACGGTCGGTGACATGGGCGGGGTGGTGGTCGGCCCGCGCCTGAAGGAGATGTCCCACCTGGCGCACACGGAGTACGAGCTGCGCGGCCGCTCCTCGATGGACGTGCGCGAGGTGCTCAAGGAGACGATGTTCGCGGCGACGGTGACGGGCTCGCCGGTGCAGAACGCCTGCCGGGTCATCGAGCGGTACGAGCCCGTCGGGCCGGACGGCTCCGGCCGCGGCTACTACGCGGGGGCGCTGGCCCTGCTGGGCCACGACGCGGGCGGCGCGCAGACCCTGGACTCGCCGATCCTGATCCGCACCGCGCACATCGCGCCCGGCGGACGGCTGCAGGTGCCGGTGGGCGCGACGCTGGTGCGCCACTCCGACCCGCTGGGCGAGGTCGCCGAGACGCACGCCAAGGCCGCGGGCGTGCTGGCGGCCCTCGGGGTCCGGCCGCAGGCCGCGACGCCCCCGGCGGCCCGGCCGCGGCTGGCCGACGACCCCCGGGTGCAGGCGGCGCTGGCCGCACGCCGAGAGGACCTGGCGCCGTTCTGGCTGCGGATGCAGGACCGGGACGCGGCGGAGCCGGACGGGCACGTGCTGGTGATCGACGCGGAGGACACCTTCACGGCGATGCTGGCGCACGTGCTGCGGGCGGCGGGGGTCGAGGTGACCGTACGGCGCTACGACGAGCCGGGACTGCGGGAGGCGGCCCTGTCGCACCCCGGCCCGGTGGTCCTGGGTCCGGGTCCGGGCAATCCGGAGGACCTGTCCGACCCGCGGATGGCGCTGCTGCGCCCGCTCGCGGCGGAGCTGCTGGCCTCCCACCGGCACGGGCTGCTGGGCGTGTGCCTGGGGCACGAGCTGCTGGCGGCCGAGCTGGGGCTGCCGCTGGTCCGCAAGGCGGAGCCGGCGCAGGGGGCGCAGCTGACCGTCGACCTGTTCGGCACGGAGCAGGTGGTCGGCTTCTACAACACGTTCACCGCGTACTGCGACGCGGAGGCGGAGGCCGAGCTGGCGCAGCACGGGGTGGAGGTCGCGCGCGACCGGGAGACGGGTGAGGTGCACGCACTGCGGTCGGCGCACGGCTTCGCGGGCGTGCAGTTCCACCCGGAGTCGGTGCTGACGCTACGCGGCTCCGAGGTGGTCCGCGACCTCCTGGCCGCCGTCCGCCCGGCGCCGACCCCACTGGGGTAGCGCGCCCGGCCTCAGGAGAGACGGCGGCGGAGGGCCATGACGGCGTACGCGGCGAGGCCCGCCGCCGCCACCGGCACGGACTCGGCGGCGACGCCCAGGGCGAAGACCGCCGAGCCCGCCCAGTCGCACGCCTCGGCGGCCCGCTGCGCCCGCGGCGGGCCGGGCCGCGTCCGGGCCACGCGCAGGGCGTGGTCCAGGGTGCCGAGTGCGAGGACCGCGCCCCACACCACGAAGATCCATCGGAGCCAGTCGGGTATCTGCACGCTGCGAAGGTAGGGGTTCCGGCTGAACTCCGGCCGAACGTCACACGGCCGGGGAAAGGGTGTTCTCGGACCGGCGCCCGGCGACGTAGTCGGCGACGTTGCCGACCGTCGTCCCGATGATCTGGTCGACCGCGTCGCGCGTGTAGTACGCCTGGTGAGAGGTGACGACGACGTTCGGGAAGGTGACCAGCCGGGCCAGCGTGTCGTCCTCGACCGCCTCCAGGGACTTGTCCAGGAAGAACACCCCGGCCTCGGCCTCGTACACGTCGAGCCCGACCCCGGCGAACCGCCCCGCCCGCAGCTCCGCGACCAGGGCCTCGGTGTCGATGAGCCCGCCCCGGCTGGAGTTGACCAGGACGGCGTCGTCCTTCATCACCCGCAGGGCCGCGGAGTCGATGAGGTGGTGCGTGGCCTCCATGAGCGGCACGTGCAGGCTGACCACGTCCGCCTCGGCGAGGAGCCGCTCCTTCTCCACGTACTGCATGCCCAGCTCTACGCAGGCCGGGTTCTGCGCCGCGTCCCAGCCGAGCAGCTGCATGCCGAAGCCGTGGGCGATCCGGGTGAAGGCCTCGCCGATCCTGCCGGTGCCGAGTACGCCGGCGGTGCGGCCGCGCATGTCCCGGCCCATCAGGCCGTTCAGCCGGAAGTCGAAGTCGCGGGTCCGGTTGGAGGCGCGGACGATCCGGCGGTTCACGGCCATCGCGAGGGTCCAGGCGAACTCGGCCACCGAGTAGGGGGAGTAGGAGGAGACCCGGCTGACGGTCATGCCGAGCTGCCGGGCGACGGCGAGGTCGATGTTGTTGAAGCCGGTGGAACGCTGGGCGATCATCCGGGTGCCGCCCGCGGCGAGGGTGCGCAGCACCCGTCCGCTCAGGTCGGCGTTGACGCTGGAGCTGACGACCTCGTAGCCGGTGGCGATCGGGGCGGTGTCCTCGCTCAGGAAGACCTCCAGGCAGCGGACGTGGTGCTGTCCTTCGAAGGCCTTCTCCAGCAGGGGCTTCTCGTCGGCCGTCACACCGAATGCCAGGATTTCCACGATTGCTCCCGCTTCTTTCCCTACGCCGGACCATGAACCGTTCGTCACGATACGGTCCATGGTCCGCGCATGCGCTGCGGCTCAGCCGAAGAAGACGCCCACCTCGGCGTAGAGCGCCGGGTCCACCGTCTTCAGCCGGGCGGTGGCCTCCCCGATCGGCACCCGGACCACGTCGGTGCCGCGCAGGGCGACCATCTTCCCGAAGTCCCCGTCCCGCACGGCGTCGATCGCGTGCAGCCCGAAGCGGGTGGCCAGCCACCGGTCGTACGCGCTCGGGGTGCCGCCGCGCTGGACGTGGCCGAGCACGGTGGTCCGCGCCTCCTTGCCGGTGCGCGACTCGATCTCCTTGGCCAGCCACTCCCCCACGCCCGAGAGCCGGACGTGCCCGAAGGAGTCCAGGGTGCCGTCCTTGAGCACCATGTCCCCGTCCTTGGGCATCGCGCCCTCCGCCACGACCACGATCGGCGCGTAGCTCGCCCTGAAGCGGGAGGTCACCCAGGAGCAGACCTGGTCGACGTCGAAGCGCTGCTCCGGGATGAGGATGACGTTCGCGCCGCCGGCGAGGCCGGAGTGCAGGGCGATCCAGCCCGCGTGGCGGCCCATCACCTCGACGACCAGGACCCTCATGTGGGATTCGGCGGTGGTGTGCAGGCGGTCGATGGCCTCGGTGGCGATGCCGACGGCCGTGTCGAAGCCGAAGGTGTAGTCGGTGGCCGAGAGGTCGTTGTCGATGGTCTTCGGCACGCCGACGCACGGGATGCCGTACTCCTCGTGGAGCCGGGCTGCCACCCCGAGGGTGTCCTCGCCGCCGATCGCGATCAGGGCGGACACCTCGTACTTGGCGAGGTTCTCCTTGATCCGGCGGACGCCGTCGTCGGTCTTGAAGGGGTTGGTGCGCGAGGAGCCGAGGATCGTGCCGCCGCGGGGCAGGATGCCGCGGACGGCCTGGATGCCGAGCGGAACGGTGTCGCCGTCCAGGGGGCCGCGCCAGCCGTCCCGGAAGCCGATGAAGTCGTACGCGTACTCCTGGACGCCCTTGCGGACGACCGCGCGGATGACCGCGTTGAGCCCCGGGCAGTCACCGCCGCCGGTCAGCACTCCGACCTTCATGGAATCTTCCCTTCGCCGTAAAGGGCCCAGGCCCACTGAGCCCGCACGGCGGCCACGCTAGTGGTGACCGGGGTCACACGTGCGGGGTGTGAAGGGGTAATTCCGCTGAAAATACGGGTCGTTGCGTAGAGCCGTTCACTCGTACGAGGAACTAGGCATCGTCAAGTCCGCGTTCTATCGCGTACCGGACCAGCTCCACGCGGTTGTGCAGCTGGAGCTTGCCCAGCGTGTTCTGGACGTGGTTCTGGACCGTGCGGTGCGAGATGACGAGCCGCTCCGCGATCTGCTTGTACGACAGCCCCTTGGCGACCAGCCGCAGCACCTCGGTCTCCCGGTCCGTCAGCTGCGGGGCCTTCGGCTCGTCGGGCGCGGCGGGGGCCGGGTCGGAGGCCAGCCGCCGGTACTCGCCCAGGACCAGGCCGGCCAGGCCCGGGGTGAAGACCGGATCGCCGGCGGCCGTCCGGCGCACCGCGTCGATCAGCTCCTCGGCGCCTGCGGACTTGAGCAGGTAGCCGGTCGCACCGGACTTCACCGCCTCGAGGACGTCCGCGTGCTCGCCGCTGGCCGAGAGGACCAGCACGCGCAGGGCGGCGTTCGCGCCGACCAGCTCCTTGCAGACCTGCACGCCCGGCATGCCGGGCAGGTTCAGGTCGAGGACCAGCACGTCCGGGGTGACGGCCTGCGCGCGGCGCACCGCCTGCGGGCCGTCCCCGGCGGTGGCCACGACATCGAAGCCCGCGGCGGCCAGGTCGCGGGCGACCGCGTCCCGCCACATGGGGTGGTCGTCCACGACCATCACCCGGACCGTGCCGCCGCTGCCGCTACCGCTGCTCTCAGTGCTCATCAGTTGTCCGTCCTCCCCCTCCGCGCGTTGCCGGCCTTCGGCACCCGCAGCTCGACCTCGGTCCCCTGGCCCGGTACGGAGACCAGGTCGGCGGTGCCGCCCAAGTCCCGCAGCCGGCCGCGGATCGACTGGGCCACCCCGAGCCGGCCCTCGCCCTCGGCCTGGGCCAGCCGCCCCGCCGGGATGCCCGGCCCGTCGTCCCGGACCGTCACGATGACCTCGTCCGGCTCGTCCTCGACCAGGATCCAGGCGCGGGCGGTGTCGCCCGCGTGCCGGCGGACGTTGTCCAGGGCCGCGCCGACCGCCGCGGCCAGTTCCTTCGCCGCCGCCGCGGACAGCATCACCGGGGCACCCGGTTCCGCGAAGCTCACCTTCGACCCGGCGTGCGGGGCGAGGAGGGTGCGCAGGTCCGCGTCCCCGGCGGGCTCCTCCTCGTCCACGGCGGTGACCAGCGCCCCGCGGGCCGCGTCCTGCGAGATCCGCGAGGTCGGTACGAGCCCGCTGGAGACCAGGGTGCGCAGCGCGATCTCCTGCTCCCCCGCCATCCGGCCCAGCTCGGCGGCCTCGCCGCCGACGGCGGCGCCGCGGCGCTGGACCATGGCGAGCACCTGGAGCACGCCGTCGTGGATGTCGCGGGCGAGCCGTTCGCGCTCGCGGGTGGCCGCCTCGATCTCCAGGGCGCGGGCGAGGGTCGCCTCGCTGGCACGGGCCACCTCGACGACGTAGCCGATCGCGATGGAGGCGACCCAGACCAGCAGGACGTTGTGCACGGTGTCGCGGGTGACCTCCCCGCGCTGGGCGACGTTGACGACGGCCACGAAGGTGGACGCGACGCCGGCCCAGCGCCAGCCGCCCTTGATCGCGAAGGCCAGTACGGAGCCGGCGGTCCAGATCGAGGGCAGCGTCGGGCCGCCCCCGGCGATCCGCTCGGGGGCGTCGGCGAGCGGGGTCAGCAGGATCCCGGTCAGCGCGAGGCCGAGGTCGGCCACGAGGAAGCGCCGGGTGCAGCTCGCGGCGTTCGCGACCTTGGGCAGGGTGGCCAGGGTCCACACGGCGAGGACGGACAGGTAGGCGACGGCCACCCACGGGCGGACGAACTCGCGGTACGCGGAACCGAACAGCAGCGCCGCGTAGACCATGGTCAGCAGGCGGTACGCGGTCAGCGCCTGCCACAGCGGCTGCTCGACCGACATGCGCACGACACGCTCGCGCTTGGCCATCCCCACCCCCAGGGCCTGCCGGACCTCAGTGGTCCGACTTGCCCGCCTTGTCGGCCTTCTCCGCCTTGGCGGCCTTCTCGGCATCCGCGATCTGGCGCTTGGCGGCCGTGGCGTAGATGTCGACGTATTCCTGCCCCGAAAGCTTCATGATCTCGTACATGACCTCGTCGGTCACCGAGCGCAGGATGAAGCGGTCGCCGTCCATGCCCTGGTAGCGGCTGAAGTCGAGCGGCTTGCCGATCCGGATGCCCGGGCGCATCAGCTTCGGGACGACCTTGCCGGGGGGCTGGATCTTCTCCGTGTCGATCATCGCCACGGGGATCACCGGGGCGCCGGTGGCCAGCGCGACCCGGGCCAGCCCGCCGGGCTTGCCGCGGTAGAGCCGGCCGTCGGGCGAGCGGGTGCCCTCGGGGTAGATGCCGAAGAGCTCACCGCGCTCGATGACCTCGATGCCGCTCTTGATGGCGGCCTCGCCCGCACCGCGCGCACCGGACCGGTCCACGGGGAGCTGTCCGACGCCCTTGAAGAACGCGGCGGTCAGCTTGCCCTTGACGCCCGGGGAGGTGAAGTACTCGGCCTTCGCGATGAAGGTCACCTTCCGGTCGAGCACCGCCGGAAGGAAGAAGGAGTCCGAGAACGACAGGTGGTTGCTCGCGAGGATCGCCGGCCCCTCGGCGGGAATGTTCTCGAGGCCCTCCACCCAGGGCCTGAAGGCGAGCTTCAGGGATCCCCCGATGGAGAACTTCATTGCGCCGTAGATCAACTCGAATGCCTTCCTGTGTCTGTCGAACAGACCTTAACCCCTGGGGGCGCCGTGCTCTCGCCCGCCACCGCGGTGACGGCCCTGGTCGGTGTCAGCCCGGTCGCGTACCGTGAAGGACACACTCTGTGCACCCCCATCGGTCTGATCGAACAGGAGATCCTGGTGCCCGTCCTCCCTGGAGCCGAGCCGTTCCGCCACGAGGGCGGGGAGGTCGGCGTCCTCCTCTGCCACGGCTTCACCGGCTCCCCCCAGTCCCTGCGCCCCTGGGCCGAGTTCCTGGCCGGGCGCGGGCTGACGGTGTCGCTGCCGCTGCTGCCGGGCCACGGCACGCGCTGGCAGGACATGCAGCTCACGGGCTGGCAGGACTGGTACGCCGAGGTCGACCGGGCACTGCGGGAGCTCCGGGACCGATGCGAGCAGGTGTTCGTCTTCGGGCTGTCCATGGGCGGGGCGCTGACGCTGCGGCTGGCCGCGAAGCACGGGGACGCGATCAGCGGGGTCGTGGTGGTGAATCCGGCCAACAAGGTCCACGACCCGCTGGCGTTCACCCTGCCGGTGACGAAGCACTTCGTACGCTCCACCCCGGGCATCGCCAGCGACATCGCGAAGCCGGGGATCGAGGAGGTCGGGTACGACCGCGTGCCGACCCGGGCCGCGCACTCGCTGCGCACCTTCCTCCAGCTCGTGGACAGCGAGCTGCCGCAGGTCACGCAGCCGGTGCTGCTGCTGCACAGTCCGCAGGACCACGTGGTCCCGCCGGCGGACTCGGCGCGGGTGCTGAGCCGGATCTCGTCGACGGACGTGACCGAGACCCTGCTGGAACAGAGTTACCACGTCGCGACGTTGGACCATGATGCAGAGCGCATCTTCGAGGACAGTTACGCATTCATCGGCCGGCTCGCTCCGAGTGTCGGCAAGGAGGGGACGGCCACCGGTGGCTGAGCACGAGGACCGCGATCCCCAGGCATCCGGGAGCGGCGAGCCGCTCGACGAGGAAGCGGCCTGGGCAGCCATCGTCGCGGGGTACGGAGAGGAGCCGGCGGACCCGCCGGGCTCGAAGCCGTTCAAGCCGATCGAGGACCTGCTGCTGCCCGAGGGGGATGTGAACGTGCTCCCGGCGGCCCCGTCGGCGGACGGCGGTTCCGACGCCGACCCGGGCGCGGGCAAGGGCTCGGGTGAGAACTCCGCCAAGCCGCCGCTGGGCAGCTCGGTCGTGTTCGCCCCCGGGGTGGGGCCGCGGGACCACTCCCTGGCGGAGCCGGCCGACGACGACCTCGACGAGAGCGACGAGGGCCACTTCGTGCCGCCGGAGCCGCCGCCGCTGCCGTCGGCCGACACCACGGCGAAGTTCGCCTGGCTGGCGGTGCTGGGCGGCCCGGTGCTGCTCCTGCTCGCCGTGCTCCTCCAGTGGGAGATGACCTGGTGGCTGACGACGCTGGGCGTCGGCGGCTTCCTCGGCGGCTTCGCCACCCTGGTGGCGCGGATGCAGCACGAAGACGAGGACGGCGACGACGACCCGGGCCGCGGCGCGGTCGTCTGATCCTCCACGCGGACTCCGCCCGCCGGAGCCGTGCCGGAGGGGGGGGGGGGGGGGGGGGGGGGGGGTCGCCCGACGGTGGGGGGGGGGGGGGGGGTGGTGTTTTGTTGTTTTTTTTTTTTTCCTCCGTGAAGAGGCGACCACCCAAAA
>NZ_JBVJWO010000014.1:63030-99334 GCF_055602345.1 Streptomyces sp. NPDC037401 | reverse complement strand
GGAGGGAGCGGGGGAGAGGGGGGGGGAGAGGAGGAGGGGGGCGGGGGTGGGGGTGGCGGGCCCTCAATGAGGACCCCGGCCGGGGGAGGGGGGGGGGGGGGGGGGGGGGGGACCACCCCCCCCCCCCCCCCGGCGTCGTACTGTCCGGCTGTCCGGCTGTTTTGCCGTTTTGCTGTCCTGCTCCGGTACGGCGCCGCTACCCGGACGGCAGGCGCAGGGCGGCGAGGACCGGGAGGTGGTCCGTCGCCGTGTGGAGGTCCCGCGGGTCGAGTCCCGGCAGGGTCCCGGGGGTGGGCACTCCGCAGCCGAGGACCTCGACGCCCGCCGTGGCGAAGACCGCGTCGATCCGCTTGCGGGGCCCGGCCGCCGGCCAGGTCGGCCCGTCGCCCCAGGGCCGTACGGTCCGGCAGTCCTGCAGTTCCCCGGCGAGCCTCCGGAAGGCCGGCCCTTCCGGTTCGTCGTTGACGTCCCCGGCGGCGACGGCGTACGGCACGTCCATGGCCTTCAGCCGGTCCAGCAGCATCCCGGCCTGGACGAGCCGCTCGTCGGCCCGCAGGGACAGGTGGGCGCTCAGCACGCCGACCCGCGCCCCGGCGAACCGTACGACCGCCGTCGCGAAGCCCCTCCGGTGCAGGCCGGGCGTGCGCGGGAGCAGGACGTCCTCGGCGTGTTCGACCGTGGCCCGCAGCGAGCACAGCAGCAGCGGGCCGGCTGCCGTCGCGCCACCGCTCAGCATCACGAGGTCCGTCCTGGCGGCGAGGCGGGCCGCGTGCTTGCGCCAGCGGAAGAAGATCGGGGCCTCCTGGACGAAGACCAGGTCGGGGGCGCAGGCGCGGATCACCCGCGCGAGTGCCTCCTCGTCGTCGCGCAGTGACCGGATGTTGTAGCTCAGCACCCGGATCACGGCGGAACCGTCGGCTTCAGTACGGGAGTTGGGCAGCTCCAGGGCATCCATGGCATCCATGGCCACCAACATAGGCAGCTGCCCGCCGCGGCCACAGGGGGCGCGACGGGCAGCGTGTCCGCGTGTGCGGGAATGCAGGAATGCGGGCGGGTACCGACGGATGCGGGAACCGCGGCGGGGCCTCAGCCCTGGCGGGCCAGGTCGGCCGCGCCGACGAGTCCGGCCTTGCCGCCGAGCTGCGCGGCCAGGACCTGGGCGTGCGGACGCCACTGGCCGCCGATCAGCCAGCGCCGGAAGGACTTGCGGATCGGGTCGAGGACGAGCTCGCCCTCGTCGGAGACTCCGCCGCCGACGATGAACGCCGACGGGTCGAAGAGGGAGGCGAGGTCGGCGAGGCCCGCGCCGGCCCAGCGGGCCAGCTCGCGGAAGGAGTCGACGGCGACCTTGTCGCCCTGGCGGGCGGCCGCGCTGATGTGCTTGCCCTCGATGCCCGCGACGGTGCCGTCGCCGAGGCCGAGGAGGATCTCCGCGTGCTCGGGGGTGGCGTTGGCGCGCTGCTTCGCGTACCGGACGAGCGCACGGCCGGAGGCGTACTGCTCCCAGCAGCCCTGGCTGCCGCAGCCGCAGAGCAGGCCGTCGGGGACGACCCGGATGTGGCCGAACTCGGCGGCGACGCCGAAGCGGCCGCGGCGGAGCTTGTTGCCGATGATGATGCCGCCGCCCAGGCCGGTGCCGAGGGTGATGCAGATGACGTCCTCGTGGCCCTGGCCGGCGCCGAAGCGGTACTCGCCCCAGGCGGCGCAGTTGGCGTCGTTCTCGACGACCACGGGGAGGCCGATGCGCTGCTCGACCTTGTCCTTGAGCGGCTCGTGGCGCCAGTTGATGTTGGGGGCGAAGAGTACGGTGGCGCGCTTGTCGTCCACGTACCCGGCGGCGCCGATGCCGACGGCCTCGATGGTGTGGCTGCTGCTGACTTCGGCGACGGCGGTGCAGATCGCGTCCGTCACTCCGTCCGCGGTCGGCGGGGTGGGCACCTTGTACGTCTCAAGGATGGTGCCCTCTTCGTCGACCACTCCGGCCGCGATCTTCGTGCCGCCGATGTCGACGCCGATGGTGAGTCCCATTAGTCCCTCGGTTTCCGGTCAAACCCCGCCAGGGCCAACCGTACCCGAGCGCGCGGGCCCGTCAGTCGAGGTCGATGCGCTCGGACCGGCCGGGGCCGTCGTCCTCGGGGCCGTGGTCGCGGGGTGCCCGGGGGCCCTGCGGGTCCTGGGCGTCCCGGGTCCAGCGGCTCTCGTGGCCCTCGACGGCGGACCGGTAGGCGGCGAGCAGCTCGGATCCGGCGGCCGCGAGGTGGTCGAAGACCTGCGGGTTGCGTTCGATGACGGGTTCCACCGCGGACTTCGCCTGGCTGACGAACTGGCGGACGGCCCCCTGGGCTGCGGCTCCGAACAGCGGGTTGTTGAAGGAGGACACCTTGTCGGCGACCGCTTCGACGAGCTTGAAGAGCTCTTCGGCGGCGCTGCCGGGGGTGCCTGCGGAGGCGCCCTTTTCGGCGCGGATGCGCGCCTGCTCGGCGGCGAGGTCCTCGGCGCAGGCCTTCGCCCAGGCGTCGTCGTCGGTGGGGCGGTCGGTGGCCTCGCTCATGGCGACTCCTGGGACTGCGGCGGCGGACCGCTCGGGCTCTGCCCTTCGACCTTACCCGAACGGGTGCACGCTGTTCAGCGGCCACCGGTTGCGGGCGTCACCCGCGGGAGGGCCACAGTCCGGGGTCGGGGGTGAAGCGGATCCGCAGCTCGCCCTCGCGCAGGGAGGCGCCGGAGACGCCGCAGCGGCGCAGCGCCGACGGCAGGGAAACGATCCTGCGGAACGGCCCGACCGTGAGCAGCAGTTCGTCGCCGCGCCGGACCAGGTCGAGCCCTTCCTTGGTCGCGCCGGGCAGCGGCACCCGCCAGACCAGCACGCCGTCCTGCGCGCGCCGGTCCTCCACGGCCCAGGGGGTCCGGCCGGGGGCGCCGCAGGGGCCGGGGTCGAGGAGGGCCAGGTCGCCGGCGCCGCGCGGGTCGCGGCCCAGGTGCGCGAGCTCGCGCACGGGGGCTGCCTGCGCGGCCCAGGCGGTGAGGCACTCGTCCTGCTGCGCGGCGAGTCCGGCGAGCCACGGGTCGGCGGATCCGCGCGGCAGCACGCGGTTCGCGATCAGCGCCTCCACGGGCAGCCCGTGCAGGGCGAAGCCGGTGACGGCGGCGCGTACGGCCGCGGCGCCCGCCGGTCCGGGTTCGGCGACGAGCCGGACGGCCGTGCTCCCGGCATCGACGACCGCCTGGACGGCGGCCAGCTCCTCGTCCCAGCGGGCGGCGGTCTCGTACAGCCACTGCGCGGGCATCGGCACCCCGGCGAGCTGGGCCAGTACGGGGCGCAGCGAGCGGGCGGCCTGGCGTTCGGCGGGGAGCAGGCGGCGCAGGTAGCGGCGCAGCTGGGCCGGGAGTGCGAGCAGGTCGACGGCCTCGCGGACCGGCGGGAGGTCGGCGACGACCAGGTCGTACGCACCGCTCTCCGCGGCCCGGCGCAGCGTGCGGAGCAGCGCGAACTGCTCGGCGCCGGGGACGGCGGTGAGCTCCTCGGCCTCCAGCGGGCGGGCGCCGAGCAGCTCGAACACGGCTCCGCCGCGTTCCTGGAGGGCGACGATCTCGGCGCGGAACCGGGCGTCGGGGTCGAGGCGGGCGGTGGTGACGCCCGGGAGGTCGCCGTCGGGGAGGCAGGCGCCGGTCAGCAGGACGCGGCGGCCCTGGCGGGCGGCCGCGAGGGCGGTGGCCGCGGCCACGGTGGTGCGGCCGGCGCCGCCGGGGCCGGTCACGAGGAGGGTGCGCATGGTGCTCGTCCTGCCGTAGCGGTGTCTGCCGGGGCCGGCCGGCCCCGCGGGGGCGGTCGTTTCCCCGCCCCTGTCCGTCCCGTCCGGGGGCGCACCCCCGTCCGGGAGACCGCTCAGGCCGACTCGACGCGCTTCTTCAGGCCGGCGAGGGCGCGGTCGATGATGACCTTCTCCGCCTTGCGCTTGATCATGCCGAGCATGGGGATCTTGACGTCGACGGTGAGCTGGTAGGTGACCTCGGTGGCGACACCGCCGTCGAGGCCGGCCAGCTTGTACGAGCCGTCGAGCACCCGCAGCATCTGCGACTTGACCAGCGTCCAGCTGACCTCGTCGGTGCCGCTCCAGGTGTAGGCGAGCGTGTGGTCGTCCTTGATCGCCCCGGCGTCGAGCAGGAGGCGGACCTGCTCGGCGCGCCCCTGGGCGTCCGCGGCGAGCACCTCGGCCTCCTTCACCTCACCGGTCCACTCCGGGTAGCGGGCGAAGTCGGCGATCACGGCCATGACCTCGGCCGGGGAGGCCTTGATCGTGATGCTCGAGCTGGTGTGTTCCGCCATCGCTGGGGCTCTCCTCGGTGTGTATCGGGGAAGGCGGCGGCCACGGGCCGCCGCGTGAAGGCTACCGCGCACGGGGCCCGTCACCACTCCAGGGCCCACGGCCGCCCTGTCGAGGCGAAATGGCCGACGTTCACGCATTCCGTGGCCCCGATCCGCATCCGGCGGGCGAGGGGCTGGTGGACGTGGCCGAAGAGCGCGTAGCGGGGCCGGACCCGGTGGATCGCGGCGAGCAGGGCTTCGCTGCCGCGCTCGAACCGGCGCGCCACGGTGTCGTAGCAGAGCTCGGGGACCTCCGGCGGGATGTGCGAGCACAGCACGTCCACCTCGCCCAGGGCCTCGACCTTGGCGGCGTACTCCTCGGGGTCGACCTCGTAGGGGGTCCGCACGGGGGAGGGCAGGCCGCCGCCGACGAAGCCGAAGACGAGGCCGCCGATCTCGACGCTCTCGCCGTCGAGGACGGTGGTTCCCGGCCGGGCGTACTCGGGCCACAGGGCGGGGATGTCGACGTTGCCGTAGGTGGCGTACGTGGGGGTGGAGAAGACCGCGAACATCTCGGCGTACTGCTTGCGCACCGCGCCCTCGATGAGGGCCTCGCGGTCCATGCCGGCCCAGAGCCGGGCGCCGAGCCTGCGGGCCTCCTCGAAGCGGCGCTCGGTGCGCAGCTGCACGATCAGGTCGGCGTTCTCGGTGCCGAAGAGGTCGGGGAAGATGCCGCGCGAGTGGTCGGCGTAGTCCAGGAAGAGGACGAGGTCGCCGAGGCAGACGAGGGCGTCGGCGCCGTCGCCCGCCCGCGCGAGGGCTTCGGTGTTGCCGTGGACGTCGCTGACGACGTGAACCCTGTTGTTGCCCCGCCTCGTACCACCCATGCCGATCACCCTAGGGCGGGCCGCGCGAGGCCGGTAGAGGGTGCTGCCACGGGGGCCGGAAGCAGCCCCACCAGTCCCGGGCGCAACCGGAAGCGACGGCCCTACCTGCGGTTACTTCCTAGTGTGGAACGGCGTCGACTACTGTCAGCCGGTAAAGACCGCGTTGTGTGACGCACGGAACATCTGGCCGGTTCCCTCTATCCGGAACCCACTACCGGTGGGTAACGTCCGGTCGGTCCGCATCGTGGCGATGGCGCCCAGAGGAGCAGCAGTCTTGCGCGAGTTCAGCCTTCCGGCCCTGTACGAGGTCCCGTCGGACGGGAATCTGACGGATCTCATCCGCCGTAACGCCGCTCAGCATCCCGACACCGCCGTCATGAGCCGCAAGGCCGACGGCGTCTGGCAGGACGTGACGGCCACCGCATTCCTGGCCGAGGTCCGGGCCGTCGCCAAGGGCCTGATCGCCGCGGGCGTCGGTCCCGGCGACCGCGTGGCGCTGATCTCCCGCACCCGCTACGAGTGGGTGCTGGCCGACTTCGCGATCTGGACCGCCGGCGCGGTGACCGTGCCCGTGTACGAGACCAGCTCGCCCGAGCAGATCCAGTGGATCCTCGGCGACTCCGGCGCCGTCGCGGTGATCGTCGAGGGCTCGGGGCACAGCGAGGCGCTCTCCGGTCTGCGCGACAGCCTGCCCGCCCTGCAGCACGTCTGGGAGATCGAGCGCGGCGGCATCGAGGAGCTGCGCACCGCGGGCGCCGAGGTGAGCGACGCGCTGGTCGACGAGCGCAGCACGCTCGCGAACGCCGACGACCCGGCGACCATCGTCTACACCTCCGGGACCACGGGCCGCCCCAAGGGCTGCGTGCTGACCCACCGCAACTTCTTCGCCGAGTGCGGCAACGTGGTCGAGCGCCTCAAGCCGCTCTTCCGCACCGGCGAGTGCTCGGTGCTGCTCTTCCTCCCGGCGGCCCACGTGTTCGGGCGGCTGGTCGAGGTCGCGGCCGTGCTGGCGCCGATCCGGCTGGGCTGCGTACCGGACATCAAGAACCTCACCGACGAGCTGCAGTCCTTCCGCCCGACGCTGATCCTCGGCGTGCCGCGGGTCTTCGAGAAGGTCTACAACTCGGCGCGCGCCAAGGCGCAGGCCGACGGCAAGGGCAAGATCTTCGACGCCGCGGCCGACACGGCCATCGCGTACAGCCGGGCGCTGGACACCCCTTCGGGCCCGGGCTTCGGCCTGCGCCTGAAGCACAAGATCTTCGGCAAGCTCGTCTACAGCAAGCTGCACGCGGTGCTGGGCGGGCGCGGCGAGTACGCGATCTCCGGCGGCGCGCCGCTGGGCGAGCGGCTCGGCCACTTCTTCCGCGGCATCGGCTTCACGGTGCTGGAGGGCTACGGCCTGACGGAGTCCTGCGCGGCCACGGCCTTCAACCCGTGGGACCGGCAGAAGATCGGTACGGTCGGCCAGCCGCTGCCGGGTTCCGTGGTGCGGATCGCGGACGACGGCGAGGTGCTGCTGCACGGCGAGCACATCTTCCAGGGCTACTGGCAGAACGAATCGGCGACCGCCGAGGCACTGACCGACGGCTGGTTCCACACCGGTGACGTCGGCACGCTCGACGAGGACGGCTTCCTCGCGATCACCGGCCGCAAGAAGGAGATCATCGTCACCGCGGGCGGCAAGAACGTCGCCCCTGCGGTGATCGAGGACCGGATCCGGGCGCACGCGCTGGTCGCGGAGTGCATGGTCGTGGGCGACGGGCGGCCGTTCGTCGGCGCGCTGGTCACCATCGACGAGGAGTTCCTGGGCCGCTGGGCGCAGGAGAACGGCAAGCCCGCGGGGGCGACGGCGGCGGCGCTGCGCGAGGACGCGGACCTGCTCGCCGCCGTGCAGAAGGCGGTCGACGACGGCAACGCCGCCGTCTCCAAGGCGGAATCGGTGCGGAAGTTCCGCATCCTGCCCTCCCAGTTCACGGAGGAGTCGGGACACATCACCCCGTCGCTGAAGCTCAAGCGCAACGTGGTGGCGAAGGACTACGCGGACGAGATCGAGGCGCTCTACCGCGGCTAGATCCGGAAGAGACGGCCTATCGCTGGTCCTCGGCGAGTACCCGGGCGAGGTTGCGCTCCGCGAGCGCGGTGATCGTGACGAACGGGTTCACGCCGAGGGTGCCCGGCACCAGCGAGCCGTCGGTGACGTACAGGTTCGGGTAGCCCTTGACCCGCCCGTGCGTGTCGGTGGCCCGGCCGAGCACGCAGCCGCCCAGCGGGTGGTACGTGAAGTCGTCGGCGAACGCCCTGTTGCCGCCGAAGAGGTCGTGCCGGTACACGGTGACATTGGTCCGGTTGATGCGGTCGAAGAGCCGTCGGGCGGCGGCGACCGCCGGGGCGTTCTGGTCCCTGGTCCAGTTCAGCCGCGCGGAGTCGGTGGCGGCGTCGTAGGTGAAGCGGCCGCGCTCCGGGTTCCTGGTGATGGCCAGGTACATCGAGATCCAGTGCTCCAGGCCCATGGGCAGCGGGGCGATCTCGGCGAAGACGGGGTTGGCGGCGTTGTCCCAGTCGTCGATGCCGAGGGCGGGCATGGTGGACTGGTGGGCGCCGACCGTGTCCCACAGGTGGTTGGCGCGGGCGGTCATCACGTTGCCGTTGGGCCCCCAGCCGAGGCCGACCTCCGGGCTGAGGCCGGGGAGGGTGCCGGTCTCGCGGGCGCGCAGCAGGATCTCGGTGGTGCCGAGGCTGCCGGCGCCCAGGAAGAGCTGCCGGCAGCCCAGTTCGCGGGTCTCGGTCACCTGTCCGGTGAGGTCGATGCGGCGGACGGTGAGCACGTACGTCCCGTCGGGCTCGCGGCGGACGCCGACCACCCGCTGCAGGGTCTCGATGGTGACGTTGCCAGTGCCGAGGGCGGCGGCCAGGTAGGTCTTGTCGACGCTCTTCTTGCCGTGGTTGTTGCCGTAGATGACCTCGCCGGCCAGCGCGGACCGGGGCGCCTCGCCGGCGGCCTCGCGCTGCATGTGTCCGAAGTCGTAGACGTTGGGGACGAAGACCGTCTTCAGGCCGGTCCGGGCGGCGTGCTTGCGGGAGACGCGGGCGAAGCGGTACCACTCGGTCGACTCGAACCACGCGGGGTCGATGTCGTTCACGCCGAGCATCCGGCGGGCCAGCGGGAAGTACGTGCCGTACATCTCGTCGGCGTCCACGCCGGGGAAGACCTCGGTGAAGTACGAGCGGCGGGGCGTGGGGGCCATGCCGCCGTTGACGAGGGAGCCGCCGCCGACGCCGCGGCCGACGTACACGGACATGTCGCCGTAGTGCACGCGGTCGAGGACGCCGGGGTACGGGGTGATGTTCCGGTTGACCACGTCGAGCCAGAGGAACTGCGCGAGCGGGGCCTCGGTCCGGGTGCGGAACCACATGGAGCGCCGGTCGGGCGCGGAGGTGGACGGGAAGACCTTGCCGTCGGAGCCGGGAGCGTCCCAGAGCCTGCCCATCTCCAGGACGACGGTGCGCACGCCCGCCTGCCCGAGCCGGAGCGCGGCCACGGCCGAGCCGTAGCCGGACCCGACGACGACGGCGGGGGCGAAGCCGCGGGCCGGGGGCTCCGCGGCCGCCGCCGATTCCAGGCCGATCCTGGTGAATCCGAGGGCAGCCGCCGTCTGCAGTGCGCCGAGACCCAGGAGATGACGGCGCGTCAGATGAGGTGTCATGGGCGCATCATGAGCGGAATTCGGCCGTCCGCCCAGACGCGGTGTTGACAGACTTCTGAGTGACAGTCAGGCGGGCGTCGCCCGGCGGGCGGTCAGCAGCAGGTACTCCCACTCCAGCACGCCGTCGCGGGCCGACCCGCGGGCGAGCTCGGCCAGCTCCCGGTCCAGCGCGTCCGTACGCTCCGCGTCGTCGGCGATGTTGCGGTAGGTGGCGATCGTCGGGCCGTACGCCGCCTTGAAGAAGTCGCGGAAGTCCTCGGGCCGCTCGAAGCGGTCGATGCTCACGGTCTGCCGACGCGCCTCGACCCCGGTGACCCGGTCGCCGAGGAGCTCGCGCACGTGCTCCTCGCGGCCCCACAGCGGCGGGGGCTGCGCACCGGGCGGCGGCGCCGGCGCGTAGGGCTTCATGACGCCGAACATCCGGCCGATGAACCCTTCGGGGGTCCAGCTGACCAGGCCGATCGTGCCGCCCGGCCGGCAGACCCGGACCAGCTCGTCGGCGGCGGCCTGGTGGTGGGGGGCGAACATGACGCCGACGCAGGACATCACGGTGTCGAAGGCCCCGTCCTCGAAGGGCAGTGCCTCCGCATCGGCCTCCTGCCACTCCAGGACCGCCCCGTGCTCCTGCGCCTCCCGCCGGCCGGCCTCCAGCAGTTCCGGGGTGAGGTCCGAGGCCACGACGTCCGCGCCGGCCAGCGCCGCCGGGACGGCGGCGTTGCCGGTGCCCGCCGCCACGTCCAGCACCCGGTCACCGGGCTTGACGGCGCAGGCCCGGACCAGGACCTCGCCCAGCTCGGGGATGAGCGAGGAGGCCACCGACGAGTAGTCGCCCAGGGCCCACATCTTCCGGTGCCGGGCCTTCAGTTCGCGGTCGGCTCCGGCCGCGTCGTTCCCGACGGTCATGGCAGCTCACCTCCGGTCGGCCCGGCGTCCCGTCCACCGGACGGACGGAGCGTACGGGCGCGGTGCCGTTCCCTCCTTCCGAGGATAGGAACGAACGGACCACCCGGCCCGGCGAGGCGGGCGCGACCGGCGCCCCCGGAGCCGCCGTGCGGGAGCCGCCTCAGAGCAGCTGCCTGAGCCGCTCCGCCAGCAGGTCCCAGCGCCACTTCTCCTCGACCCAGGCCCGGCCCCGCTCGCCCATGCGGCGCCGCAGCTCCGGGTCCTTCAGCAGGGCCGTGATGCGGTCCGCGCTCTCCTCCGGGCTGCCGCCGCGGACCACCCAGCCCGTCTCGCCGTCCAGCACCGCGTCGGGAGCGCCGCCGGAGTCGCCCGCCACCACCGGCAGGCCCGTGGCCGACGCCTCCAGGTAGACGATGCCGAGCCCTTCCACGTCGAGCCCGCCCCGCCGGGTCCGGCAGGGCATCGCGAAGACGTCGCCCGCGCCGTAGTGCGCCGGCAGCTCCTCCCACGGCACCGCCCCGGTGAAGCGGACCGAGTCCGCCACCCCCGTCTCGGCCGCCAGCCGGTGCAGGTCCTTCTCGTACGGTCCGCCGCCCACCACCAGCAGGACGGCGTCCGGCACCTCGGCCAGGATCCGCGGCATCGCGAGGATCAGCGTGTCCTGGCCCTTGCGCGGCACCAGCCGGGAGACGCACACGACCACCGGCCGGTCCGTCAGGCCCAGCCGCGCCCGTACGTCGTCGCCGCCCGAATCCGGGTGGAAGGTCTTCTCGTCGACCCCGGGCGGCAGCTGCACCATCCGGGCCGCCGCCGCGCCGGTCAGCGCGCCGGCGATCCGGGACCGGGTGTACTCGCCCAGATAGGTGATCGTGTCCGTGCCCTCGCCGATCCGCTGGAGCAGCTGCCGGGACGCGGGCAGCTGCGCCCACCCGGCCTCGTGCCCGTGCGAGGTCGCGACCAGCCGCTCCGCACCGGCCCGGCGCAGCGCCGGACCCATCAGCCCGAGCGGGGCGGCCGCGCCGAACCACACGGACCCGCAGCCGTGGGCACGCAGCAGCTCGGTCGCCCGCCGGGTCACCCGGGGCGTGGGCAGCAGCATGGTCGTACGGTCGCGGACCACCTGGAAGGGCTGCTCCGCGTCGAAGGCGGCGGTGGCCGCGCGTCCCTCGTCGGTGTGCTTCCAGGTGGAGGCGTAGACGACGATCCGGTCCGGGTCCAGGCGCAGCGCCATGTTGTGCAGGAAGGCCTGGATGCCGCCGGGGCGGGGCGGGAAGTCGTTGGTCACGATCAGCGTCTTGTGCATCGTCTGCGACAGTACCGAACGGCCGCGCTTCGCGGCTGCCGGGGCCGCCCGGCGGCATCATGGCGCGATGCTCCTCACCGCCTGGGCGGCGTCCCGGGCCCTGCTGCTCCTGTGCGTCTTCCGGGTGCTCGTCCTGCCCGGCCCCGATGTCACCACCGACGTCCACGTCATCTACCAGGGCTGGTACCAGGTGCTGCGGACGGGCACCTTCCCGCTGGACGACGTCACCTGGCAGTACCCGCCCGCCGCGGCGCTCGCCGTCCTCTCCCCCGCCCTGCTGCCCTTCCTCGACTACGCGACCGCGTTCTTCGTGCTGGCCCTGGCCACCGACGCGCTGGTCACCGGACTGCTGGTACGGGAGGGTCGGCGGCCCGGACGCCGGCGCCTCGGCGCGTGGACCTGGGTGGCGGGCCTGCCGCTGCTGGGCCCGACGGCGTACGCCCGCTACGACCTGATGGTCACGGCGGTGGCGGTGGCCGCCCTGCTGCTCCCCCGGGCGCGCGGGCCCCTGGTGGCGCTCGGCGCACTGCTCAAGGTGTGGCCGGTCCTGCTGCTCACGGGGGTGCGGGGGGCCGCCGCCTTCCGGTCGGCCGCACTGACCGGTGCGGCCCTCCTGGCCGCCTTCACCGTCGCGATGCCGGGCGCGCTGTCCTTCCTGGCCTTCCAGAGGGACCGCGGCACCGAGGTGGAGTCGCTGGGCGCACTGGCGTTCCACGTGGCCCGCCGGCTGGGCTGGGAGGGGCGGGTGCAGATGAACTACGGCTCGGTGGAGTTCCTCGGGCCGTACGTGCCGCTGGCCAGCCGGTGCGCACTGGCACTGACCGTGCTGGCCTTCGGATGGCTGCTGTACTGGCGGCTGCGGGCCGGGGCCGTGGGGACCTTCCGGCCGCACACGGCCGCGGACGCGGCCTTCACGGCGGTGCTGCTCTTCACGACGACGAGCCGGGTGATCAGCCCGCAGTACCTGGTGTGGCTGGTGGGGCTGGCCGCGGTCTGCCTGACGCTGTGCTCGACGCGGATGCTGCTCCCGGCCCGGCTGGTGCTCGTGGCGGCGTTCGCGACCTTCCTGGAGTTCCCCCTGTGGTTCTCGCACGTGGTGCACGGCGGCTGGCCGGGCGTCACGGCGCTGTTCGTGCGCAACGGCCTGCTGGTGGCGGCCGCCCTGCTGGCCTGCCGCGCGCTGTGGACGGACACCGTGCCCCCGCGGGAGGGGGCGCGGCGGATCACCCGTCCTGCCCGAGCCCGGCGCGCAGATAACGGCGCCAGGACGCCGTGAACGTGCGCTCGTCGGTGCCGAGGACGGAGGCGAAGGCGGCCTCCGGGGAGGACGCGGCCACGGCGGTGTAGAAGGCGGTGAGCTTCTCCTCGCCCCACTGCTGCGCGATCAGGCGGCAGGCCAGCCAGGCGCCCTCGTACGCCGCGGCCAGCGCGTCCGCGTCACCGCCGAAGGCGAACTGCCCGTTCTGCGGCAGCCGCCCCGGGACCTCCCCGCGGCGCACCGCCCTGCCGAGGGCGGGCGCCGCCTCCCGCGGGGTGCGGCCGCTTACCCGGTACGCCGCCCAGTCCGCGAAGCCCTCCGAGAGCCACAGCGGGGTCGAGGCGGAGGTGGCCGTCCGGGTCGCGACGTGGGTGATCTCGTGGGCGAGCACCACGCGCCGGCCGAGCTCGCCGAGCTCTCCGTACGCCTGCGGGTTCACCACCACCCGGTCCGCGGGGGCCGGCCGGGCGCCGGTCTCCCCGGTGGTGACCGCCGCCATCCCGGCGTACGCGGACGGCGCCGAGCCCAGCAGCGCGGCCATGCCGTCCAGGGAGGCGGGTACGAGGACCACCGCGCGGCCCGGCCACCGGCCCGGCCAGGCGGCGTCCACGGCGGGCACCGCGCGGTCGGCCGCGGCGGCGACGGCGGTCAGCAGCGGCTCCGGCTGCCCGGTTCCCATCACCAGGACGCGGTGTCCGCGCACGGCCGCGACCGGGCCCTGGTCCCACAGCTGCGGCTTCGCGCCCCGGCCTGGGCGGTCGGCGGTGACCCGCCAGCGGCCGTCCTGCCGGGCGAGTTCCACCTCCCGGGCGGCGGTCGCGGGCGCGGCGTCGTATCCGGCGAGGCGGTAGCGCAGTTCCGCGGCGGCGACGGCCCGGCCGCCGTCCGTGCGGACCGAGGTGACGGCGTACTCCCAGGACGCCAGCGGCACGCGGGCGAGCCGGGCGAAGGCTTCGCGGGCGCCGGGCCGCCGGTCCTGCGCGAGGTATCCGGCCTCGTCGCGGGCGAACAGCGCGGCCGACCAGGCCGAGAGCGCGGCCCGGACCTCCCGCGGCCCGGTGCCGACGGGGGTGGCGGTGCCGGCGGGGGTGGCGGTGCCGGCGGGGGTGGCGGTGCCGGCGGGGGTGGCGGTGCCGGCGGGGGTGGCGGTGCCGGCGGGGGCTGCGGTGCCGGCGGGGGCTGCGGGCGCCGCGCATCCGGCGGCGGGCAGCAGCAGGAGGGCCGACAGCATTGCCGCCGCCCGGTACCGCACCCGCCGCGCTGCCGTCACCCGCCCGATCGTACGCGCGCCGCCGGACGCACCGGCGGGCCGGTCAGACCCGGGTGACCGCCGACACCGGCATCATCCCGACCGGGTCGTAGCGCACCGGCGCCCCCGGGTACGGCGCGTGGACCACCTGGCCGTTGCCCACGTACATGCCCACGTGGCTGGCGTCGGACCGGTACGTGACCAGGTCGCCGGGCCGGGCCTCGGAGAGGGGCACGCGCCGGCCGGCGTGGCGCTGCGCCTGCGAGGTGCGCGGCAGGGAGACGCCGACCTGCCGGTACGACCAGACCATCAGCCCGGAACAGTCGAAGCCGGAGGGGCCGGTCGCGCCCCACACGTAGGGGCGTCCGACGGCCGCGCGGGCGGCGGAGACCGCGGCAGCGGCGCGTCCCGACGAGGCGCCCGCACCGGACGTCTCGGGCACGGCCTCGCCGCGGCCGGAGCGCGAGGACCGCTCGAACTCCGCGCGTTCCTCGGTCGGCATCGCGTTGAGCAGCCGCCGGGCCGCCGCGAGCTTCGCGGTCACGGCCCGCTTCTGCCGGGCCACCTCGGCGCGCAGCCGGTCGAGTTCGGCGAGCTTGCGGGAGGCCTCCTGGCGCTGCTGGCCCAGTTTGCGCTGGGCCTCGCGGAGTTCGGCGAGGCGGCCCGTCTGGCGGCTGGCCAGCCGGTCGAGCGCGGCCGCCTTGTCGAGGTAGCCGTCCGGGTCCTCGGAGAGCATCAGCTCGACGGCGGGGTCGACACCGCCGGAGCGGTACTGGGCCCCCGCGTAGCTGCCGAGCACGCCCCGCATCGTGTTGATGCGGTCCTGGCCGCGGGCGACGGCGTCCTGGACGCCGCGGACCTCGTCGCGCAGCTTCCCGGCCTTCTCCCCGGCCTCGTTGAAACGCTCGGTGGCCTTCTCGGCCTCTTCGAAGAGCCGGTCGACCGTGGCCCGGGCGCCCTGCGCCGGGTCGTGCGGCGCGGCGGTCGCGGGGGCGGCCGACAAGGCCGCCGCTGCAGTCGCCGCGGCCGCGGACAGCACGGTGACCTTGCTGCTCCGGTCAAGGCCCGACGGCGCGGGCCGGCGATGGGACGCCACTGGAAGCCGCACTCCCTTCCGCTGCGCGGCTCCCGTGTCCGCCCCCCGTGGACGGCCGTGTGCCGGGTTCCGCGCTGGCAGACAGTAGCCGCGCGACCACACCCCCACCAAAGACCCCAGCAGGCACACAGAGTGACGCCCCGCCGGAGAACACAGGTCACCGGCGGGGCGTGAGGTCAGTTGAAGGTGCCGCAATTCGCCCGGATGGGCGGTGTCGGCGCGTCCCGGCCGGGGAGACCGGGAGGCCTGCAACCGGGCAGATCAGCCGACGCGGACGCCGAACTGGAAGGGCATGTTGTCCATCGACTCGTACTTGACGCCGCTGCGCGGGTTCGAGGCGTGCAGCGTCATGTTGTTGCCCGCGTACAGGCCGACGTGGTGCAGGTCGCCGTAGAAGAAGACGAGGTCGCCGGGCTGCAGCTGGCTGCGGGATATCCGCGTGCCGTCGTTGACCTGGGTGTAGGTGACGCGGCTGATGTCGACGCCGGCCTGCCGGTACGCCCACTGGGTCAGACCCGAGCAGTCGAAGGAGTTGGGGCCTTCGTGACCGGACACGTACGCCGAGCCGAGCTTGGTCTTCGCGGCGGCCAGGGCCGCTCCGGCGCGGCCGGAGCCCTTCACGTTGCCGAGGTCCGCGCGGTCGCCGCCACCGCCGCCGGCCCGGCTGGCGCGGTTCTCTTCCTCGTCGAGCTTGGCCTTCTCCGCGGCGGTCAGCGTGTTGAGCAGCCGCTGCGCCTCGCCGAGCTTCGCCTGGACGCGCTTCTTGTTCTCGCCGAGCTCCTTGCGGGTCTCCGCGAGGTCCTTCAGCTTGCCCGCGGCCTCCTGGCGCTGCTGCGCGAGCGAGCGCTGCTTGGCCTGGATCTGCGTGACGGCGTCGGCCTGCTTGGCGCCCAGCTGGTCCAGCACGGAGGCCTTGGCCAGGTAGTCGTCGGGGTCGGCGGAGAGGAAGAGCTGTATGGAGCTGTCCATGCCGCCGGAGCGGTACTGGGCGCTGGCCATCGAACCGAGCGTGGAGCGGAGCTCGTTGAGCTCGGCCTGACCGCGGGCCACCTTGTCCTGCAGGTTGCCGATCTGCGTCTCGAGCTTCTCCTGCTGCTCCTTGGCGCCGTTCCACTTCTCGGTGGCCTGCTCGGCCTCCTCGTAGAGCTTGTCGACCTGCGACTTGACCTCGTCCTTGCCCGGCTTCGCGGGGGCGGCGGAGGCACCCTGGGTGGAAAGGGCGACGGCCGCGGCGGCGGTTGCGGTGAGCACGGTCACACGGGCGCGGTTCGGCTGCTTGGGTCGACGGTGGGACGCCACGGAGGCGAGCTCCTTCTTCCTAGAGCCGCCGACCGGGACAGCCCGGAGAACACAGACTCGGCGGACCTCCGCCCGCCACCCCGAATGGGTGATCAACCGCACGAAGGTTTGAGCCCAGACCCTAGTGACCCATCTGTGATCAGTTCAAATCCTGACGAGAAAAAATTCGTTGCGCGACGGGCTTCTTTGCCAACTCCACACGCGCAGTAGCGGCGACTTGACCGTGTGTCCTGCCGAATCCGGGCATTGGGCACATGAGTTGCCAGCGTTACGAGATACGCGAAAGCCGCTTCAGCAACAAAGCGGACGCAACGGGCCGCGCCCCCGCCTTGGCGACGCCGTCGGCCACCTCGCGGTCGGTGGAAACCACCACCACGGGCCGCCCCGGCGGCTCCGCCCGCACCAGCTGCCGGATCAACTCGTCAGCCGTGACACCGGGCTTGGAGAACAGCACCCGCACCCCGCGCGGCGGCGCGAGCAGCACCGGAGCCGCCAGCTCGGCGCCGTCGAAGACGCACGTCATCTCGGCGCCCGTCTGCGCGGCGAGCATCGACAGCCCGCCCAGCAGCCGCAGCCGCTGCTTCTCCAGCGGCATCGTCGGGTAGCCGGTCTTGGTGACGTTGTAGCCGTCCACGACCAGGTGCGCCTGAGGGAGCGCCAGCAGCTGGTCCAGCAGCGCCGGGTCCGTCTCCGACAGCGCCCGCGCCGCGATGTCCTTCGGGGTCATCCGCCCCGGCTCCACCGCGTCCACGGTCTCGGCGGGCCGCACCGACACCGGGGGCAGGGCCAGTTCGCGCCGCAGCCCCTGCGCCGACTCCAGCACGGTGTCCAGCAGCAGCCGCACCCGCATGTCCTCGACGCTGCGGCCCTCGCGGGTGGCCCGCCGGCTCGCCTCCAGCGCCGCCTCGGTCTCGCTCAGCCGCGACTTGACCCGCCGGGCCTCGCTCTCGGCCGCGGCGACCTGCGCGGCCGCCTCGCCGCGGATCCCGTCGAGCTCCGCGGCCGCCTTGCGCAGCGCGGCCTCGCCCCGCTTGACGTCGTTGAGGGCGCTGCGCAGCTTGCGCTGAAGCGATTCCGCTTCCTTCTTCGCCGACTCCAGCTCCACCCGCAGGTGCTCGCCGCCCGTCCGCTGCTGCTCCTTGAGCGCCGCGAGCTCCTCGCGCAGCCGCTCCAGCTCGCGCTGGGACTCCTCGCCCGCCCGCTCGGCGTCGGCGCGCAGCGCCTCCTCACCGGCGGCGGATACCAGCTTGACCCAGCCCGCGGGCCGCAGCACGTACGCGGCGGCCGCCACGTCGACGGGGTCCGCGGCCGCCGGCGCCGCCCCTGACTCCAGCGCCCCGGCCAGCTCCGGCTGGGCTTCCTTCAGCTTCTCCCCGATGCGCCCGCGGAAGACCGGGTCGCCCTCCAGTGCGGCAGCCATCGCGTTGCCCGCGAACTTGGCCCGCCGACTCGGGGTGAAACGGGCATACTGCCGCAGCTGCGCCGGGAGGTCGGCGACCGTCAGTCCGCCGAAGGCGTCCGAGACGAACGCGACGACCCGGCGCCGCACGCCTTCCGGCAGCGGGCGGTCGAGCGCCTCCGCGGCGTCGCCGGCGCCGCTTGCAGGCTCCACAATCCGTCACCCCTACCGTCAGAAACCCACCCGGTCACGGCTCCCTCAGGAGTCCGCTCCCGGCCTGTCCACGAGCTCGATCTGGTCCACAGCGTTGCACCAGCGGCAGCGGACCGACTCGATGGTCTCACTCACCACCTCGCGCTCCTCGACCTTCGGCTCTCCGGCAAGGTCGAGGTGCACGTACTCGACCACCTTCGACGAACGGGTGACGTCGAACCGGGTGAGATTGCCGCACAGGGTGCAGCGCCACCGGGTCGTGGCGGTCGGCAGGGGAACCGTCATCGGGCCGTTCTCTCCTCAGGACGCTACGGATACAGCTCGTAACCCTACGGCCTCCCGGTGCCCCCGCGCGGGCCACCGTCCTCCATGCGAGACGCGGCGGGGCAACCTGCCCCGTTCCGCCCCGTACGAGATGCTCTTGGCCATGATCGCAAAGGCGCGCCTGCGGAAGGAATGGGGAACGGGCCCCGTCATCACGCACGCCCTGATCGCCGCGTGCTCCGTGATCTTCCTGCTCAGCCCGGTCTCGGGCTTCAACCCGGTGTACGGCAGCGGCGACGACCTGCTGGCCGCCCAGACCGCCTACCTGCGGCGCTGGGGCGTGGTCCCCGACGAGCTCTTCACCCTCGACGCCCGGGCCGCGCTCACCCCGCTCACCGCGCTCTTCGTCCACGGCAGCTGGCTGCACCTGCTCGGGAACATGCTCTTCCTGCACGTCTTCGGCGTGATGACGGAAGACCGCATGGGGCGGCTCGAGTTCACGGTGTTCTACCTGGTCTGCGGCTACCTCTCGCTCGTCGCCTACGCCGCCGCGAACGCGCAGTCCGACCAGACCCTGGTGGGCGCCTCCGGGGCGATCTCCGGCGTGCTCGGCGCCTTCCTGCTCCTCTTCCCCCGGGCCCGCGTCACCAGCCTGCTGCCCTTCCTCCTCTTCCTCCCGCTGCGCTTCCCCGCCTGGATCGTCCTGGCCTGCTGGTTCGTCCTCCAGTGGACGGCCGCGCACCGGGCCGGCAGCGGCCCGGGGGTCGCCTACCTCGCCCACCTCGTGGGCTTCGGCCTCGGCTTCGGCTACGCCTGGGTGCGCTACCGGCGTGCGGCTAGAGTGAGGGCCCCAGCGACGGCCACCGAGGGAGACAGCAAACCGTGATCACCGCGATCGTGCTCATCAAGACCAGCGTGGACCGGATCCCCGAGATCGCGGAGTCGATCGCCGCGCTGGAGAACGTCAGCGAGGTCTACTCCGTCACGGGTACGTACGACCTCATCGCCCTCGTGCGCGTCGCGCGCCACGACGACCTGGCGGACATCATCCCGGGCAGCATCAGCAAGATCCCCGGCGTGGAGGCGACCGACACGCACGTCGCCTTCCGCACCTACTCCCAGCACGACCTGGAGGCCGCGTTCGCGATCGGCCTCGACGCCTGACCGCTGCCCGTCCGGGCAGGGCAGGCCCCCCGTTCCCGCCCTGCCGGCCGCTCCCCCGCCCACCGGCCGGCCCGTGCCCGCCGTGTCAGACCGCGGGCACGCAGCGGCCGTCCTCCGTGCGGTACTGCCACTTGGCGCCGTCCTCGACGAGCTCGCGGACCGCGCGCACGAACCGCTCCACGTGCTCGTCGGGCGTACCGGCCCCGAAGCTGACGCGGATGGCGTTCAGCGACCGCTCGCCGGGCGCCGCCTCCGGGGCGCCGCACTCGCCCGGCTCCTGCGGCTCGCTGCCGAGCAGGGTGCGCACCAGCGGGTGCGCGCAGAAGAGGCCGTCGCGCACCCCGATGCCGTACTCCGCGGACAGCGCCGCGGCGAAGTGCGAGCTGTTCCAGCCGTCCACCACGAACGAGATCACGCCCACCCGCGGGGCGTCGTCGCCGAAGAGGGACAGCACCCGCACCTGCGGCACCTCGGCGAGTCCGGAGCGCACCCGCCGGATCAGCTCCTGCTCCCGCGCCACCAGACGGTCGAAGCCCGCCTCCGTCAGCGCCCGGCAGGCCGAGGCGATCGCGTACACGCCGATCACGTTCGGGGATCCGGCCTCGTGCCGGGCCGCGGTGGTGTGCCACTCCACGTCCACCCCGCCGGCGCCCTCGCCGTCGACGCGGCGCGTCACCTTCCGCGAGGCGCCGCCGCCCGCGAGGTACGGCTCGGCCTCCTGGAGCCAGTCCGCGCGCCCGGCCAGGACGCCCGAGCCGAACGGCGCGTAGAGCTTGTGGCCCGAGAAGGCCACCCAGTCCACGCCCAGGTCCTGCACGGACACCGCGTGGTGCGGGGCCAGCTGGGCCGCGTCCAGAACGATGCGCGCGCCGTGCGCGTGCGCCGCCGCGGCGAGCTCCTTCACCGGCCACAGCTCGCCGGTCACGTTGGAGGCGCCGGTCACACAGACCAGCGCGGGACCGTAGGGGGCGCGGTCGGCGAGCGCGCGCTCCAGGGTCTCGACCGCCCGGGCCGGGGTGCGCGGGGCGTTCAGGTAGGTGACGCGGGCGTCGCGCCACGGCAGCAGCGAGGCGTGGTGCTCGGTCTCGAAGACGAACACCTGGCAGCCGGCCGGCAGCGCCTGCGCCAGCAGGTTCAGCGAGTCCGTGGTGGACCGGGTGAAGACCACCTGGTCGCCCGCCCGGCAGTCGAGGAACTCCGCGACCGCTGCCCGGCTCTGCTCGAACAGGTCCGTCGACAGCTGGGAGAGGTAACCGGCGCCGCGGTGCACGCTGCCGTAGTACGGGGCGTACGCGGCGACGTCGTCCCACACGCGCTGGAGCGCCGGGGCGCTGGCGGCGTAGTCGAGGGCGGCGTAGCTGACCTCGCCGCCGGTCACGAGGGGCACGGTGACGTCCCGGCCGAGCACCGGCAGCGGCTCGGCGCAGCAGGGGTCGGCGTCGTCGGAGCGAGGGGCGGCGGCAGCGGTGTTCAGGGTCGCGGACATGGCGGTATCTCCCGGGCAGGCAGGGGTGAATGGCTTCGATGGCCCGTAGGCGGATACACGGGTGCCGTGTTCGCGGTACGGGTGATGCCTCGACGCAACGGACCGCATCGGTCCGCACGGAGGTGTGAAGAAGGGGGCGCTACGCGCCTATCGCATTCGCTTGCTCACGGAAAAAGCTCCTCGAGAGACCAGGACCCCTGGTATCGAGGGGTCCGCGCTTGCCGTAGACCTCGCTGCCTACGACCTGGTCATCACCCGGGGCACCCCGCCACGGACGGAGGGTTGCCGGACAGCAAGCCGGGGCCAAAACGCTGTCACTCGTGACCTGATCCGAAATCCTGCCACAAGATCCGCCGAACGCAAGACCCCGGTCCAGGATGTGGACCGGGGTCGGGGGCGAGAGTGATCGGCAGGCGGGCGTCACGCGTTGCTGGCGGCCACCCAGCGCTCCAGGGCGGCCCGCGCCGCACCCGAGTCGATCGATTCGGCCGCACGGGCGATCCCGGCGGCGATCTGCTCCTCCAGCGTGCCCTCGCCCGGCTCCACCGCCACCAGCGCCGCCGCGGAGTTCAGCAGGACGGCGTCGCGCACCGGCCCGGTCTCCCCCGCGAGCAGCCGGCGGGCGACGTCGGCGTTGTACGAGGCGTCCGCGCCGCGCAGCGCCGAGACGTCCACGAGGCCGATGCCGACGTCGCGCGGGTCGAAGGCCTGTTCCCGGACCTCGCCGTCGCGCACCCACCACACCCGCGACGTGGCGGTGGTGGTCAGCTCGTCCAGGCCGTCGTCGCCGCGGAACACCAGGGCCGAGGAGCCCCGCTCGGCGAGCACGCCCGCGACGATGGGCGCCATCCGCGCGTCCGCCACGCCCGTGGCCTGGGCCCGGACCCGGGCCGGATTCGTCAGCGGTCCGAGGAAGTTGAAGGTGGTGCGGATGCCGAGCTCCTTTCGGGCTCCGGCGACGTGCCGCAGCGCGGGGTGGAACTTCACGGCGAAGCAGAAGGTGATGCCCGCCTCTTCGGCGACCTCGGCGACCCGCGCCGGGGTCAGGTCGAGGTTCACCCCCAGCTTCTCCAGCACGTCCGAGGCGCCGCTCGCGGAGGACGCGGCGCGGTTGCCGTGCTTGACCACCTTGGCGCCGGTGCCGGCCACGACGACGGCCGACATCGTGGAGATGTTGACCGTCTTGGCGCCGTCGCCGCCGGTGCCGACGATGTCGACGGTCCGGCCGGGCACCTCGATGAGGTTCGCGTGCGCGTACATGGTCCGCACGAGGCCGTTGATCTCGGCGACGGTCTCGCCCTTGGCCCGCAGCGCCACCGCGAAGCCGGCGATCTGGGCGTTCGTGGCCTCGCCCCGCATGATCCGGTCCATGGCCCAGGCGGTCTCGTCGGCCGAGAGGTCCGTGCCGCCGAGCAGAGCGTCCAGTACGCCCGGCCAGGTCAGGCCCGCCACGCTGTCGCCGCCTGCCGGGGTCACAACGTTCATGGTCCACTCCTGGGTCCACAGCCGATTAGGAAGGGCTTCAGCCTATCCAGCCCCGGGGGCAGCGAAGAGCCCCGTCCAGCGTGTGGACGGGGCTCCTGCTGTGGCGATCAGTTCCGGCCGGACCCGCGGGCGGGTCCGGAACCGGGTGGGGATCAGTGGTGGCCGTGGCCGCTCTGGATCTCCTTGTACTCCTCCGCCGTCGGCTTCGGAATCTGGCTGTCCTCGCCGTAGTAGCCCTTGCTGAGCTTGACGCGGAGCTTCTCCATCATCTTCACCTTGCGCTCGACGCCGTTCTCGTCGACCGTCGGGCCGATCTCGTCCGGCTTGTACTGCTCGTGCGTGGTGAGGGAGTGCAGCTGGCCCTGCGACAGCGGCTCGTGGACCTCGACGAACTCACCGTGCGGCAGGCGCTTGATGATGCCGGTCTCGCGACCGTGCAGCACCTTGTCGCGGTCACGACGCTGCAGACCCAGGCAGATCCGCTTGGTGATGACGAACGCGATGACCGGGCCGACGAAGAACCCGATGCGCGCGAACCACGTGATCGCGTTGATCGACAGGTGGAAGTACTGCGCGAACATGTCGTTTCCACCGGCGATCAGCAGGATGACGTACCACGTCAGCCAGGCCACACCGAAGGCGGTACGGGTCGGGGCGTTGCGCGGGCGGTCCAGGATGTGGTGCTCGCGCTTGTCGCCGGTGACCCAGGACTCGATGAACGGGTACACCGCGATCGCGGCCAGGACCAGCGGGAAGATCACCAGCGGGATGAACACGCCCAGGACGAGCGTGTGGCCCCACAGGTTGATCTCCCAGCCCGGCATGGCACGGATGAGGCCTTCGGAGAAGCCCATGTACCAGTCCGGCTGCGCGCCCGTGGACACGTGGTCCGGGATGTACGGGCCGAGCGCCCAGATCGGGTTGATCGAGGCGATCGCCGAGACCACCGCGATGACACCGAAGACCAGGAAGAAGAAGCCTCCGGCCTTGGCCATGTAGACCGGCAGCAGCGGCATGCCGACGACGTTGTTGTTCGTCTTGCCGGGACCCGCGAACTGGGTGTGCTTGTGGTAGAAGACCAGGATCAGGTGGGCCACCAGCAGGCCCATCATGATGCCGGGCAGCAGCAGGATGTGGATCGAGTAGAACCGCGCCACGAAGTCGTGGCCCGGGAACTCCCCGCCGAAGAGGAAGAACGAGATGTACGTGCCGACGACCGGCACGGACAGGATCGCGCCCTCCATGAAGCGGACACCGGTGCCCGAGAGCAGGTCGTCCGGCAGCGAGTAACCGGTGAAACCGGTGAACATGCCGAGGACCAGCAGCAGGAAGCCGAAGACCCAGTTGACCTCGCGCGGCTTGCGGAACGCGCCCGTGAAGAACACGCGCATCATGTGCACGAGCATGGCCGCGACGAAGATCAGGGCCGCCCAGTGGTGGATCTGCCGGATGAGCAGACCGCCGCGGACGTCGAAGCTGATGTCCAGCGTCGAGGCGTAGGCCTCAGACATCCGGACGCCCTGCATCGGCACGTACGAGCCGTGGTACACGACCTCGTTCATGCTCGGGTGGAAGAACAGCGTCAGGTACACACCCGTGAGGATGATGATGATGAAGCTGTAGAGGCAGATCTCGCCCAGCATGAAGGACCAGTGGTCCGGGAAGATCTTGCGCATGTTCGACTTGGCGAGGCTGTAGATGCCCAGGCGGCCGTCCGCCCAGTCGGCTACGCGTTCGCCCGCCGGCGCTTTGCGCTGGTCGTTGGAAGTGGCAGTGCTCATCCGCGCTCCCAGAAGGCAGGACCGACGGGCTCTTCGAAGTCGCCGAGCGCCTCGAGGAAGCCTTCGTCATTCACACCGATCCGCAGCTGCGGAAGGGCGTGACCGGCCGGGCCGAAGATGACGCGGGCGCCGTCGGAGAGGTCGAAAGTGGACTGGTGGCACGGGCAGAGCACGTGGTGGGTCTGCTGCTCGTACAGGCTGATCGGGCAGCCGACGTGGGTGCAGATCTTCGAGTAGGCCACGATGCCGTCGTGGGACCACTCGAGTTCCTGCTTGTCCTTGATGTTCTCCGGCTGGATACGGACGATCATCACGGCAGCCTTGGCGATCTGCTGCATGTAGTCGTGCTGGTCCTCCTCCAGGCCCTCGGGCTGGACGAAGGTCAGCGAACCGACCGCGACGTCCTCGGGACGCAGCGGCTCCATGGTGTTCTGGTTGATGAGCAGCTTGCCCTTCGCCCAGATCGTCTTGCGGAGCTTGTCCTCGGGCAGCGGGCCCAGGTCGCGCAGCAGGACCACACCGGAGAGCGGCACCATGGCCAGCGCGCCGAGCATCGTGTTGCGGATGAGCTTGCGGCGGCCGATGTCGGACTCGCGGGCGCCGTCGGCGAAGTCCTGGAGGACCTTCGCCTTGACCTCCGCCGGGGCGGCGATCGGGTGGCGCTCGTCGGCGACCTCCACGTCGGACATCAGGGTGCGGGCCCAGTGGACCGCGCCCGCGCCGATGCAGAAGAGGGCGATGCCCAGGGTCACGCCGAGGGCGAAGTTCAGACCGCTCACGTGGCCGAAGGGCCAGATGTAGACGATCTTGTCGACCGGGATGGTCACGTACGAGGCGATGAACCCGACCGTGGCCAGCATGGACACCGTGAACATGAGCGCGACCGTGCGCTCGGAGCGCTTTGCCGCCCGCTCGTCGATGTCCTGGATGCGCGGCCTGTGGGCCGGCAGGCCCGGGTCGGCGAACGGGTCGTCCGCCACCGCTACGCCACCGTGGTGCGCGTCGCCCTGCTCGCTCGGCAGGTGCTTCTCTTCGGGAATGTCTTGGCTACTCATGACTTCTTGGCCTTAGCGGTGTGGGCCGCAACCCAGACGGCGACAGCGATGAGCGTTCCCAGACCGAAGATCCAGCCGAAGAGGCCTTCGCTGACGGGGCCGAGGCCGCCCAGCTTGAGGCCGCCGGGGCTCTCGGACTCCGGGCCGTTCACGGTCTGGAGGTACGCGATGATGTCCTTCTTTTCCTTCTCCGGCATGGTCGTGTCCGGGAAGGAAGGCATGTTCTGCGGGCCGGTGAGCATGGCCTCGTAGATGTGCTTCGGCGACACGTCCTCGAGGTTCGGGGCGTACTTGCCGTGCGTCAGCGCACCGCCCTCACCGGTGAAGTTGTGGCACTGGGCGCAGTTGTTGCGGAACAGCACGCCACCGCGGGCGACGTCCGCGCCGGCCGGGTCGTACTGCTTCTCGGTCGGCGTGATCGGACCGGCGCCGAGGGACGCGATGTACGCGGCGAGCTGGTCGATCTGCGCCTGGGTGTAGATGTTCTTCTTCTTCGGCACCTGGGCGCCGGGCTGCTGGGCGGGCATACGCCCCGTGCTCACCTGGAAGTCGACGGCGGCAGAGCCGACGCCCACCAGGCTCGGGCCGTCAGTGGAACCCTGACCCCCGGCACCGTGGCAGCTTGCGCAGCCCACGGCGTAGAGCTTCTGGCCCTCCTCGATGGCGAGGGACTGGGCGGTTTCATCGGCCTGCGCCTTGCCCGCAGGCGCGAACGCGGCGTACAGCCCCCCAGTGGCCGCCAGCGCGAGGAGTAGAACGACGACCGCCGCCAGCGGATGGCGTCGTCGTGCGGAGAGCTTTTTCACGGATTACCCCGGTGTCAGGATCTTCTGCGTCGGTGCTTGCTGGATGGTGTGCCGGGCGGGGCCCGGCGGCGTGATCGCTACTTGATCAGGTAGATCGTGGCGAAGAGGCCGATCCAGACGACATCGACGAAGTGCCAGTAGTAGGACACGACGATGGCCGACGTGGCCTGTTCGTGGGTGAACCTCTTGGCCGCGTACGTCCGGCCCAGGACCAGCAGGAAGGCGATGAGACCGCCCGTCACGTGCAGACCGTGGAATCCGGTGGTCAGGTAGAAGACCGAGCCGTACGGGTCGGACGAGAGCGAGAGGCCCTCGTGCTTGACCAGCTCGGTGTACTCGAACACCTGGCCGCCAATGAAGATCGCACCCATCACGAAGGTGATCACGAACCAGGTGCGGAGCTTCTTCACGTCACCGCGCTCGGCGGCGAAGACGCCGAGCTGGCAGGTGAGGGAGGAGAGCACCAGGATCGTGGTGTTCGTCGCCGAGAACGGGAGGTTGAGAAGGTCCGCCTTCTCAGTCCAGAACTCGGCACCCGTCACCGATCGCAGGGTGAAGTACATCGCGAAAAGGGCCGCGAAGAACATCAGCTCGGAACTCAACCAGATGATGGTTCCGACGCTGACGAGGTTCGGCCTGTTGACCGTCGGGTGCGCGTGCCCGGTATCTACTGTCGTTGCTGTCGCCACGACCGACATTATGTCGGTCGCTTATCCCGCCCTCACCCCGGGGGGTGCCGTTCGGAGTGTCAGCGGGGTGTGCACTGCCCGAACGGCCCATCAGACGGGTGATCCCGAGCGTGTCCGAACCGATGTTGACCACGCGTCGGACGGAGTAGCATCCCGCGCATCATCACCGTGATTCATGGGACGCGTGGAGGAACGATGCGGGCGACTGCGAGGGTTCTGGTCTACAGCGACGACGCCAACACCCGGGAGCAGGTACGGCTGGCGGCCGGGCGCAGGCCGGCCCCGGACCTGCCGCCGGTGGAGTTCCTGGAGTGCGCCACGCTGCCCGCGGTGCTGACCGCCCTCGACGCGGGCGGCATCGACGTGTGCGTGCTGGACGGGGAGGCCGTGCCTGCGGGCGGCATGGGCGTGTGCCGGCAGATCAAGGACGAGATCTTCAACTGCCCGCCGGTGCTGCTGCTGATCGGGCGCCCGCAGGACGCCTGGCTGGCCACGTGGAGCCGTGCGGACCGTGCGGTCACCCTTCCGGTGGACCCGGTGGAGTTCGCGGACGCACTCGCGGGGCTGCTGCGCGCCCGGCTGTCCGTGAACCACTGACCCGGGCGCGCCGCGGCCCGGGCCGGCGGGAGCCGGTCCTGGGCCGCCTGGACCCGACCGGGGAGCCGGGGGCTCCCCGCACCGCTCAGACCCGGGGGCGGAGCCTGGCGACGTCGGAGGAGCTCCGGCCCTCCTCGGTGCCGGCGAGCAGGGCGCTGCCCTGGCGCCACTTCTTCCAGGGCACGTTCCAGTCGCCGAAGCCGTTCCCGAACGGGTCCATGTCCTCGCCGTAGCTGTTGATCACCCGCACGACGTCGCCCTCGCGGATGTTCTCGTAGAACCACGCGGCGTTGCCCGTGCTCATGCCGGTGCAGCCGTGGCTGACGTTCGCGTATCCGTGCGAGCCGATCGACCAGGGTGCGGCGTGGACGTATTCACCACTCCAGGTGACCCGGGTAGCCCAGTAGACGGGCAGGTTGTAGTACTCGCTGCCGCCGATGCCGACGGTGTCGCCGCGCATCCGGACGTAGTACTGCTTGCCCAGCACGACCTTGTAGCCGTTTCGGGTGGAGAATCCCGGCTTGCCCGTGGTCACAGGGATGGTGTTGATCACTTCTCCGTTGCGCGTGAAGGTGAGCTGGTGTGACGCGGCGTCGGTGACGACCTCCACCCGGTCCCCGATGTCGAGCTTCAGGGGCTTCGCGGCGGCCCCGTAGAGGCCGTCCGCCACCCTGATGCCCTCCAGGTTGCTCTGGACGGAGACGGCGGAGTGGGCGGGCCAGTACTCCTTCGGGCGGTAGTGCAGCTTCTTGTCGTCGACCCAGTGCCAGGCGCCCTCCACGCGGGGGGTGGACTCGACGGTCAGGGCGCGTTCGACGACGGCGCGGGCCGCCTTGTCCTTGACGGGCTCGTTGAGTTCGGCCGTGACGGGCTGTCCGACGCCGTAGGTGCCCGTGTCCGGGCCGAATTCGACCTTGAGGACCTTTCGGGCCGGGGTGGTGTCGAAAGCGAGCGTGCGCCGCCCCGGGGAGCCGTCCACGTTCTCGGTGCCGACGGTGACGGTGTAGCGGACGCCGGCCGCCAGCGGCACGGTGCTGTGCCAGCGGCTGCCGTCGGCGGACAGCTCGCCCGCCAGGCGCCGCCCGTGGGTGTCGACGGCGGTCACGTCGGTGATGCGGCCGTCCTTGCCCCTGGCGGTCACCTCCAGCGGCCGGTCGGGGTCGACCGGGCGGCTGCCCGCGCTCTGGTTGAAGGCGACCTGGTCGGCCGCGTCGTACGGGCGGGCGGACAGCGGGTGGCCTCCGGACCCGCACGCCGTGGCGCCGGCTCCGAGGGACGCGACCAGCAGAGAGCAGCTGAGAACGGTCCAAAGACGCGGTGAGTGGCTCATGCACCACACGCTATGAAGATATGACCGGCCCGGCGCGCGGGGTGACTGCAAACGAGGGGCCCGGACACCTCGTGTGGAGGTGTCCGGGCCCCAAGCGGGTTACGGCCGGGCGGCGGAGCCGCCCGGTGCGACCGGGTTACTGGTTCTGGTTCTCACCGCGGTAGTACTCGTACACCCAGCCCCACAGACCGACGAGGATCAGGGGAGCGGAGAAGTACAGCAGCCACCAGCCGAAGATGACGCCGCAGAAGGCGAACGCGCCACCGACGGCCAGGGACAGCGGCTGCCAGCTGTGCGGGGAGAAGAACCCCAGCTCGCCCGCCTCGTCCGCGACGTCGGCTTCCTTGTTGTCCTGGGCCATGGCGTCGACGCGCTTGGCCGTGAAGGCCAGGTAGTAGCCGATCATGACGCTCAGGCCGAAGGCCAGGAAGAGCGCGGTGGTGCCCGCCGGCTCCTTCGACCACACGCCGTACACGACGGCCATGATCAGGATGAAGGCGGAGAGCCAGAGGAACATCTTGCCCTGGATCTTCACTTGCCGGCCTCCTTGTCACCGGTGACGGCCTTGGCCGACTCACCGTGGTTCTCGAGGTGGTCGAGAGCGGCGATCTCCGGGTGGTGCAGGTCGAAGGCCGGGGACTCGGAGCGAATGCGCGGCAGCGTGAGGAAGTTGTGCCGCGGCGGCGGGCAGGACGTCGCCCACTCGAGCGAACGGCCGTAGCCCCACGGGTCGTCGACCTCGATCTTCTTGCCGTACTTGGCGGTCTTCCACACGTTGTACATGAACGGAAGCATCGACAGGCCGAGCAGGAAGGAGCTGATCGTGGAGATCGTGTTCAGCGCGGTGAAGCCGTCGGCGTCCAGGTAGTCCGCGTAACGGCGCGCCATGCCCTCGGCACCCAGCCAGTGCTGCACGAGGAAGGTGCCGTGGAAGCCGATGAACAGCGTCCAGAAGGTGATCTTGCCGAGACGCTCGTCCAGCATCTTGCCCGTGAACTTCGGCCACCAGAAGTGGAAGCCGGAGAACATCGCGAAGACCACGGTGCCGAAGATGACGTAGTGGAAGTGCGCGACGACGAAGTACGAGTCGGAGACGTGGAAGTCCATCGGGGGCGAGGCCAGGATGACGCCGGTCAGACCACCGAAGGTGAAGGTGATCAGGAAGCCGACGGCCCACAGCATCGGGGTCTCGAAGGACAGCGAGCCCTTCCACATGGTGCCGATCCAGTTGAAGAACTTCACACCGGTCGGTACCGCGATCAGGAAGGTCATGAAGGAGAAGAACGGCAGTAGCACGCCGCCGGTGACGTACATGTGGTGCGCCCACACGGTCACGGAGAGGCCGGCGATCGCGATCGTCGCGGCGATCAGGCCGATGTAACCGAACATCGGCTTGCGCGAGAAGACCGGGATCACTTCGGAAATGATTCCGAAGAACGGCAGGGCGATGATGTACACCTCTGGGTGTCCGAAGAACCAGAAGAGGTGCTGCCACAGCAAGGCGCCGCCGTTGCCCGCGTCGAAGATGTGCGAGCCGAACTTGCGGTCGGACTCCAGCGCGAAGAGCGCCGCCGCCAGCACCGGGAAGGCGAGCAGGACCAGGACACCGGTCAGCAGCACGTTCCAGGTGAAGATCGGCATGCGGAACATCGTCATGCCGGGCGCGCGCATGCAGATGATCGTGGTGATGAAGTTGACCGAGCCGAGGATGGTGCCGAAGCCGGAGAAGGCCAGACCCATGATCCACATGTCGGCGCCGATGCCCGGCGAGCGGACGGCGTCCGACAGCGGGGAGTAGGCGAACCAGCCGAAGTCGGCCGCGCCGTTGGGGGTGATGAATCCGGCGACCGCGATGGTCGAGCCGAAGAGGTACAGCCAGTACGCGAACATGTTCAGCCGCGGGAACGCCACGTCGGGCGCGCCGATCTGCAGCGGCATGATCCAGTTCGCGAATCCGGCGAACAGCGGCGTCGCGAACATCAGCAGCATGATCGTGCCGTGCATCGTGAACGCCTGGTTGAACTGCTCGTTCGACATGATCTGCGTACCCGGACGGGCAAGCTCGGCGCGCATGAAGAGCGCCAGGATGCCGCCGATGATGAAGAACACGAACGAGGTGACCAGGTAGAGCGTGCCGATCGTCTTGTGGTCCGTGGTGGTCAGCCACTTCACGACGACGTTGCCCGGCTGCTTGCGCCGCACCGGCAGCTCGTTCTCGTACGAGGCGTCAGCTGCCGCGGCACCCTGAGGTTCGTTGAGGATGCTCACAGTTTGTTCGTCTCCGAGTTCCGGGCCGGGTCGGTCTGCTTGATACCCGCCGGCAGGTAACCGGTCTGCCCCTTCTCGGCCAGCTCCTTCAGGTGCGCCTGGTAGCGCTCCGGGGAGACGACCTTCACGTTGAAGAGCATCCGGGAGTGGTCGGCGCCGCAGAGCTCGGCGCACTTGCCCATGAAGGTGCCCTCCTGCGTGGGGGTCACCTCGAAGACATTGGTGTGGCCCGGGATGACGTCCTGCTTGAACAGGAAGGGCACCACCCAGAAGGAGTGGATGACGTCGTTGGACGACAGGATGAAGCGGACCTTCTCGCCCTTGGGGAGCCAGAGGGTCGGACCCGGGTTGCCGTTCTGCGGGTTCCGGTCACCGGGGACGCCCTTGGTGTAGACGCCCTCGGCGCCCGCGGGGAAGTCCTCGGCGTACTTGTCCGGGATGGAGGCGAGTTCCTTCGGAACGCGCGGCGCCTTCTCGGCCTCGGCCTTCGCCTTCGCGGACGCGCCCTCGGGCACCGCCCTGGGAGGCAGCACCGGGGTGGCGGGGTCCCCATCGACGTCTTCGATGTAGTTGAAGCCCCAGCTCCACTGGAAGCCGACCACGTTGATCGTGTGCTTCGGCTTCTCGGAGAGGGCGAGGAGCTTCGACTCGTCACGTGCGGTGAAGTAGAACAGCACCGAAACGATGATGAGCGGGACCACGGTGTACAGCGCCTCGATGGGCATGTTGTACCGGGTCTGCGGAGGTACCTCCACCTTGGTGCGGCTGCGCCGGTGGAAGATGACGCTCCACAGGATCAGGCCCCAGACCAGGATGCCCGTGACGAGTGCAGCCGCCCAGGAGCCCTGCCACAGGGAGAGGATGCGCGGCGCCTCCTCGGTGACCGGAGTGGGCATTCCGAGGCGGGGGAAGTCTTTCCAGGTATACGAGCAACCAGTGGCGGTCGCCAGGACCACGCCCGCAGTCAGCGCCTGCAGCAGCTTCCGCCGCATCGGGCGCCGCGGCGAGCGGTCGGAGCCGTAGGGACTCACGTAGCGCCTTCCCGAGAGTCTCGGCCCGCGCGGCCGGCTGCGGCCGTCTCGCGGGTCGGTCGCCGGCCCTGACACGGGCAGGGGTTTGGATGTTTATGCGGACCAAACCCTACTGGACGCTATTTGGGGTCGCGCGGGGAGGGTGCCCAACGCGCCGCGACAGCCCCCGAAGGGGTGGCTCCGCCTTCCGGGGGACGCCCCCGGGGGTGCCGGCGTACCCCCGACCGGCGGGATCCGGGAGCCATCTGACGGCCCCTGACCTGAGGCGCCGCGGACGGGGGCGGGACCGGGGGATAGCGTTCCCGCATGCCGTACTTCGACTCCGCTTCCTCGGCGCCGCTGCATCCGGTGGCCCGCCAGGCCCTGCTGGCCTCGCTCGACGAGGGCTGGGCCGACCCGGCCCGGCTGTACCGGGAGGGACGGCGGGCGAGGCTGCTGCTGGACGCGGCGCGGGAGGCCGCTGCGGAGGCCGTGGGCTGTCGCCCGGACGAGCTCGTGTTCACTCCTTCGGGGACGCGCGCGGTTCACGCGGGTGTCGAGGGAGCCCTCGCCGGGCGTCGGCGCGTCGGCGGGCATCTGGTCGTATCGGCGGTCGAGCACTCCTCCGTGCTCCATGCGGCGGCGTCGCACGAGGCGCGCGGCGGGACGGTCACCGAGGTGCCGGTGGACCGTACGGGCGCGGTGTCGGAGGCCGGGTACGCGCAGGTGCTGCGGCCGGACACGGCGCTGGCCTGCCTCCAGTCGGCCAACCACGAGGTGGGCACGGTGCAGCCGGTGGCGGAGGTGGCCGCGGCGTGCCGGGAGGCGGGCGTACCGCTGCTCGTCGACGCGGCGCAGTCGCTGGCGTGGGGGCCCGTGCCCGGTGACTGGTCGCTGCTGACGGGCAGTGCGCACAAGTGGGGCGGGCCAGCGGGCGTCGGGCTGCTGGTGGTCCGCAAGGGTGTCCGGTTCGCGCCCCAAGGGCCGTCCGACGAAAGGGAGTCGGGGCGCGCGGCCGGCTTCGAGAACATCCCGGCGATCGTGGCCGCGGCGGCTTCGCTGCGGGCGGTGCGCGCGGAGGCAGAGGCGGAGGCGGCCCGGTTGCGGGTGCTGGTGGACCGGATCCGGCGGCGGGTGGCCCGGCTGGTGCCGGACGTGGAGGTGGTGGGCGACGCGGAGCGGCGGCTGCCGCACCTGGTCACGTTCTCCTGCCTCTACGTCGACGGCGAGACGCTGCTGCACGAGCTGGACCGGGCCGGCTTCTCGGTGTCGTCCGGCTCGTCGTGCACGAGCTCCACTCTGACGCCGAGCCACGTGCTGAGCGCGATGGGGGTGCTGTCGGAGGGGAACGTCCGCGTCTCCCTGCCGGCGGGGACGACGGCGGCGGACGTGAACGCCTTCCTGGAGGTGCTGCCGGGCGCGGTGGCGGGGGTCCGGGAGAAGCTCGGCCTCCCGGCGGCGGGGGCGGATGCGGACGCGCCGCCGGTCGCCGACTCCCTGGTCGTGGACGCGCTGGGGCTACGGTGCCCGCAGCCGGTGATCGAGCTGGCGAAGGTGATCGGCCACGTGCCGGTGGGCGGCACCGTCACCGTCCTGTCCGACGACGAGGTGGCCCGCCTGGACATCCCGGCGTGGTGCGCGATGCGCGAGCAGGAGTACCTGGGCGAGGAGCCCCGCCCCCGGGGCACGGCCTATCTGGTCCGCCGGCGCGTCTGACGCCCGGACCCGGGCCGGGCGTCAGACGCGGACGGCCCCGCCCGGTAGGGCGGGGCCGTCGTGGTGCGGGGGCGCGTCAGGCCGGGAGGTGGGCCTGGACCTCGGCGGCGGCCTCGTCGCCGTAGGCCTTGGTGAAGCGCTCGATGAAGTGGGCGCGCGCGAGGGTGTACTCCTGGGTGCCCAGGGTCTCGATCACCAGCGTGGCCAGCATGCAGCCGACCTGCGCGGCGCGCTCCAGGCCGACGCCCCAGCCGAGGCCGGTGAGGAAGCCCGCGCGGAAGGCGTCGCCGACGCCGGTCGGGTCGACCTTCGCGTTCTCCTCCGGGCAGCCCACGAGGATCGGCTCGTGGCCGGTGCGCTCGATGCGGACGCCGTTGGCGCCGAGGGTCGTGACCCGGGTGCCGACGCGGGCGAGGATCTCCTCGTCGGTCCAGCCGGACTTCGACTCGATGAGGCCCTTCTCGTACTCGTTCGAGAAGAGGTAGGTCGCGCCCTCCATGAGGATGCGGATGTTGTCGCCGTCCATGCGGGCGATCTGCTGCGAGAAGTCCGCCGCGAACGGAATGCCCCGGGTCCGGCACTCCTCCGTGTGGCGGAGCATGCCCTCCGGGTCGTCCGCGCCGATCAGGACGAGGTCGAGGCCGCCGACGCGGTCCGCCACCGACTTCAGTTCGATCAGGCGGGCCTCGCTCATCGCGCCCGTGTAGAAGGAGCCGATCTGGTTGTGGTCGGCGTCCGTGGTGCACACGAAGCGGGCCGTGTGCAGGACCTCGGAGATGCGGACGGACTGGGTGTCGACACCGTGCCGGTCGAGCCAGGCGCGGTACTCGTCGAAGTCGTAACCCGCGGCGCCCACCAGGATCGGGCGGGCACCGAGCTGGCCCATCCCGAAGCAGATGTTCGGGCCGACCCCGCCCCGCCGCACGTCGAGGTTGTCGACGAGGAAGGAGAGGGAGACCGTGTGCAGCTGGTCCGCGACCAGCTGGTCGGCGAAGCGGCCGGGGAAGGTCATGAGGTGGTCGGTGGCGATGGAGCCGGTGACAGCGATACGCACGGCGTGGATGCTCCTGCGAGGGGCGGAAGGGGACAGTCAAAGCTACCCGGTCGGACCCGTGTTCGTGGACGGTGCGAAACTACCCCGTAGTAGGGCTTTCTTCGCATAGATCGACATGCGTACGGTGCCCGCATGAGGACATACCCCGACTCCGCCAGGTCCACCGCCGGCGCGGCGGACGATTCCGGTCTCACGCAGCTGCTGGGCGACTGCGCACGGATGGCCCCGCACTGGGCGGTCCCGTCCGGGCCGGCCCCCGCCCGGGTGGCCCCCTCCCAGATCCACGGGATCAGCGTCCCGCCGTCCTCGGCCCGGCTGATCGCCGCCACGGCGCAGTACGGGTACTGACGGCCTCCCTCGCTGCGCTCCGGGAACCGGATACCGTCCCAGTCCGTCCCAAAGGCATCACGGACGGCGAAGGAGCGATGCGGTGACCGGTGAACGCACCTCTCGGATGGGACGGCGGCCCTCCGCGGCCGTCGCCTCGATCGCGGCCGCCGTGCTGCTCGCGGGCGGCGGTACGGCGTACTGGGCGAGCACGGCCTACGGGGGCCAGGGCGACCGCGGGTCCGCCCAGGCCGCCCCGGCCGTTTCGGGGCCGCCCACTCCCGGGCCCACTCCCCCGCCGGGCATCGCGCCCGGGGAGCCCGACCCGTCCGGGGGCGGGGTGGTCTACCGGGCTGCGGTGAAACTGCCGGACGGGCCCGGCTCGGCGGCCGTGTACCAGCTCAGGAGCCAGGTGACCGAGGCCCGGGTGGCCCGGCTGGCGGCAGCGCTGGGCATCGGCGGCGAGCCGCGGCTGTCCGGCGAGGTCTGGCGGGCCGGCTCGGTCCGCGACCCCTCCGAGCCCCGTCTCCAGGTGAACCGGCAGGCGCCGGGGACCTGGTCGTACACCGGCTTCCAGGCCGGGGGCAGCGACAACTGCGTGCGCGGCAAGGACACCTGCGGTCCGGTGGCGCCCCCCGAGGGCCCCGGCGGTACGCCGCTGGGAGAGGCGGCTGCGAAGGCGGCCGCGGCGCCGGTGCTCGAGGCGGCGGGTCTGGCCGGTGCGAAGCTCGACGCGAGCCTGCTTCAGGGTTCGGTGCGGGTGGTGACCGCGGATCCCGTGGTCGGCGGGCTGCCCACCCACGGCTGGTCCACCAAGGTGCACGTCGGCGCCGACGGCCAGGTGGTGTCCGCCTCCGGCGAGCTGACGGTGCCGGACCGCGCGGCGGAGCAGGACGTGACGACGGCGACGCAGGCGCTGGCCCGGCTGAACGCGGGCCCGAAGCGGCCGGGGATCGGCGGCTGCGCGACCCCGGTGCCGGACGGCGGCGGCGCCGTGCGGACCGGTTCCGCTCCCGACGCGGTGCCCTGCCCGCCCGACGGCGGCGGCCCCGTGGAGCCCGTACGGACGGAGTCGGTGACCGGCGCGGTGCTGGGGCTCGTCCCGGACGCCGGGGGCGAGCGGCGGCTGGTGCCCGCCTGGCTGTTCTCGGTGGCGGGGCGGGACGGCGGCCCCGGGCATGTCGTGGCCCAGCCGGCCGCGGCGGACCGGGGGATCCCGCCGGTGGTGCAGACCGTGCCCGGGTTCTCGTACCAGGAGAGCGGCCGGAAGCTGACCGTGCACTTCTGGGGCGGGGTGTGCAGCACGTACGCCCTGGAGGTGCGGGAGCACGCGGCGACGGTCACGGTGCGGGTCACGGACACCCCGCGGGACCCCGGCAAGGCGTGCATCCTGCTCGCCCAGGAGATGTCGCTGACGGCGGCCCTGGACGAGCCGCTGGGGACGCGCAAGGTGGTCGACGGGACGACGGGCAAGGCGCTGCCGAGGCAGTAGCCCGGCGGGGCCCGGCGGGGTACGCGGAGAGGGGGGGGGGCGGGGGGGGGGGGGGGCCCCCCCCCCCCCGGGGGGGCGGCCCCCCCCACCCCCCCCGCCCCTGTTTTTCATTTACACATCTCCGCACACGGAAGAGACCCCCGTGTTTCGGGTTTTTCGTGTT
>NZ_JBVJWO010000014.1:28080-63020 GCF_055602345.1 Streptomyces sp. NPDC037401 | reverse complement strand
GGAGGTGGGGGGGGGGGGGAGGAGAAAAGGGGGGGGGGAGAGGCGCGATAGGGGAGAGGATTTGGGGGGGGGGGGGGGGGGGGCGGGGGGCCCCTCCCCCCGCCTCCCCCCCCCCCCCCCCTCTCCTGCGGTCGGGCGGGCACTGTGGCCCGGCCCGCCCTGCGGCTTAGCTGAACGAGTCGCCGCAGGCGCAGGAGCCCGTGGCGTTCGGGTTGTCGATCGTGAAGCCCTGCTTCTCGATGGTGTCGACGAAGTCGATGGAGGCGCCGCCCAGGTACGGGGCGCTCATGCGGTCGGTGACGACCTTGACGCCGTCGAAGTCCTTCACGACGTCGCCGTCGAGGGAGCGCTCGTCGAAGAAGAGCTGGTAGCGCAGGCCCGAGCAGCCGCCGGGCTGGACGGCGACGCGCAGGGCCAGGTCGTCCCGGCCTTCCTGGTCGAGCAGGGCCTTGACCTTGGCGGCGGCGGCGTCGGACAGGAGGATGCCGTCGCTCACAGTGGTCTTTTCGTCCTGAACGGACATCTGCATTCACTCCCGAAGTGGGCGGCCCCTGCCGGGGCAGGGAAACGTCGGACTCTTGCCGTCGGTGGCAACCGACGGGGCCGCGGATTCATTCCGGGCCTGACGCGTGTTTCAGATATTCATGCTCGCACACCGCGGCTGAGGGGTGGACCCTCTCTTGAGCCGTGCGCGAATTCGTCACATCGACACTATCGGCATCGTCAAAGTGACGTGAAGCAGTTATGATAGATAGCGTCAACTAGACGAGAAGTCGTGTAGTCGCAGATTGCAGACTTGTAGTCGCAGAACAGAAAGGGTGCGTGTCGTGACCACCGCCCAGCCTTTGGACGTCCAGCCGACGCCCCTTGCCCTGCTGCTGCTCGGCCGCGAGGCCGACCCGAAGAGCGAGCGCGGCGTGGAGTGCCCGGGCGACCTGCCCTCGCCGTCCGACCCGGACCTCGTGGCCCGCGCCCGTGCGGCCAAGGAGAAGCTCGGAGACAGGGTCTTCATCCTCGGCCACCACTACCAGCGTGACGAGGTCATCGAGTTCGCCGACGTCACCGGCGACTCGTTCAAGCTGGCGCGCGACGCCGCCGCCAAGCCGGAGGCCGAGTACATCGTCTTCTGCGGCGTGCACTTCATGGCCGAGTCCGCGGACATCCTGACCACGGACGACCAGAAGGTCGTCCTGCCGGACCTGGCCGCGGGCTGCTCGATGGCCGACATGGCCACCGCCGAGCAGGTCGCCGAGTGCTGGGACGTGCTGACGGAGGCCGGCGTCGCCGGCGTGACCGTCCCGGTCTCGTACATGAACTCCTCCGCGGACATCAAGGCGTTCACGGGCAAGCACGGCGGCACGATCTGCACCTCGTCCAATGCGAAGAAGGCGCTGGACTGGGCGTTCGAGCAGGGGGAGCCCGGGCAGACCAAGGTGCTGTTCCTGCCGGACCAGCACCTGGGCCGCAACACCGCCGTCCGCGACATGGGCATGTCCCTGGACGACTGCGTGGTCTACAACCCACACAAGCCGAACGGCGGCCTGACCGCCGAGCAGCTGCGCGCCGCGAAGATGATCCTGTGGCGCGGGCACTGCTCCGTGCACGGCCGCTTCTCGCTGGACTCGGTCAACGACGTCCGCGCGCGCATCCCCGGCGTGAACGTCCTGGTGCACCCCGAGTGCAAGCACGAGGTCGTGGCCGCCGCGGACTACGTCGGCTCGACGGAGTACATCATCAAGGCGCTGGAGGCGGCCCCGGCCGGTTCCAAGTGGGCCATCGGTACGGAGCTGAACCTCGTCCGCCGCCTGGCGAATCGTTTCGCTGCCGAGGACAAGGAAGTGGTCTTCCTCGACAAGACCGTCTGCTTCTGCTCGACGATGAACCGCATCGACCTGCCGCACCTGGTGTGGACCCTGGAGTCCCTGGCCGAGGGCAACCTCGTCAACCAGATCCAGGTCGACAAGGAGACCGAGAGCTTCGCGAAGCTCGCACTGGAGCGGATGCTCGCGCTCCCGTAGCCGGGCCCCGGCGGCGAGCCGGAGCGCCCGCGGAACGAACGGAAGGGGCGCCACCCGCGCGGGGGGGCGCCCCTTCCGGCGTGCCGGCCAGACCTTGGCCGGGCTCGGGTCGTCGTCCGCGCTGGAGCGGCCGGCGGGGACGGCCGTCCGGCGGGCCTCGCGCTTCGCGGCCCGCTTGGCGCGGCGGCGCTCCTTGCGGAGCTCGACCATCGCGTAGAGCGTCGGCGCCGGCAGCACGGTGAGCAGGGTGAGCAGGGTCGAGCTGACCAGGCCGAGCTTGGTCTGCAGGGCCGAGCTCACGGCGCCGGTGTTGTCGCCGACCGGCTCCGCCGAGATCGTCGCGGCGCGGGCACCGTCGACTGCTGTCGGCGTGCGACGGGCAGCAGGCCACCATCGAACGTCACGAGACCGAGCCGGGCCGTGCACTGTCGCGTCCACAGCTCCCGACCCGGGCCGACCCGCGGTCGTACCGGGACTGGACGTGGGTGTCCTGCCCCATCACGCTGCCTCCGACGGTCCCGGCGGGCGCGGTGCTGCACCTGCCCAACCTCCACCCGCACCAGGGCCGCGTCCGACGCCCAGGCGACGCCGGATACCTTCCCCTGCCCGGCCCTTCGGTCGGGTGGGAAGGCGTCCGGAGGGACACGCTCACACGGGCCGGGGACGGCTGCCCCGCGCAGCGCACCGGCACCAGGGCGTGACGACGGTCAGCACACCCACCACCGGCCGACACCGGCCAGAGGAGCGGCACTGGGCGCAGGATTCCACCTGCACGCTCACGCCACCCCTCCATGGTGGGCACATATACCCGAACCGGACGCCATGTCTGACACAGGATCACTGAGCTGATCAGAGACGCCGAAGCGGGACAGCCAGGACATGGGGGGTCTCTCTGCTGTGAGTCTGCGGGCGACTCCACGCTCGCCGATGGGCGGGGTCCGCCACCTCGCCCGCATACAGCGAATGGAGCAGCCGGGACTGCTGCGGCTAGTCCAGCCGGGGCCGGACCAGTCCCGATTCGTAGGCAATGACCACCAATTGGGCCCTGTCGCGGGCGGACAGCTTGGCCATCGCCCGGTTCACATGGGTCTTCACGGTGAGCGGACTGACTTCCAGCCGCCCGGCGATCTGGTCGTTGGACAGGCCCGCGGCCACCAGTACGAGCACCTCGCGCTCGCGGCCGGTGAGGGCGGCGAGCCGTTCGGCGTGGGTGCCGGGGGCCGGGCCGGAGTCGGGGCCGTGGTGCAGGCCGCCGCCCTGCTTCAGGAAGGTCGCGATGAGCCCTTTGGTGGCCGCCGGGGAGAGCAGGGCGTCGCCGGCCGCCGCGATGCGGATGGCATTGAGCAGTTCCTCGGGCTCGGCGCCCTTGCCGAGGAAGCCGGAGGCGCCGGCGCGCAATGCCTGGACGACGTACTCGTCCACTTCGAAGGTCGTCAGCATCACGACGCGGACGCCGGCGAGATCCGGGTCGGCGCTGATCATGCGGGTGGCGGCGAGGCCGTCGGTCCCGGGCATCCGGATGTCCATGAGGACGACGTCGGCGCGGCGTTCACGGGCCAGCTCGACGGCCTGGGCGCCGTCCGAGGCCTCTCCCACGACCTCCATGTCGGCCTCGGAGTTCACGAGGACCTTGAACGCGCTGCGCAGGAGCGCCTGGTCGTCGGCGAGCAAGACCCTGATGGGCGCGGGGCTCGGGGCGGTGTCGGTCATCGTTCCTCCCGGGCGGTGTCGAGGGGCAGGATCGCATGGACGCGCCAGCCGCCCCCGTAGCGGGGTCCGGCGGAGCAGGTGCCGCCGAGGGCGGCGGCGCGCTCGCGCATGCCGACCAGGCCGTGGCCGCCGCCCGGGTCGCCGGTCGCGGCGGATCCGGGGCCGTCGTCGAGGACGGTGACCTCGACCACGGGGCCCACCCGGACCACGCTCACCTCGGCCTTCGCTCCGGCACCGGCGTGCTTGTTCACGTTGGTCAGGGCTTCCTGGATGACCCGGTACGCGGCGAGGTCGGCCGGTGCGGGCAGCGGGCCGTCGGTCTCGTCGCGGGCCACCTCGACCGGGAGTCCCGCGTGCCGGAAGCTGTCGACGAGCCCGTCGAGTACGGCGAGGCCGGGCGCGGGCTCGGTGGGGGCCTCGGGGTCACCGGACTGGCGCAGCAGGCCGACGGTGGCGCGGAGTTCGTCGAGGGCCGAGCGGCTGGCGTCGCGTACGTGCGCGAGGGCCTCCTTGGCCTGGTCCGGCCGCTTGTCCATGACGTGGGCGGCGACCCCGGCCTGGACGTTGACGAGGGCGATGTGGTGGGCGACGACGTCGTGCAGGTCGCGGGCGATCCGCAGGCGCTCCTCGGCGACCCGGCGGCGGGCCTCCTCCTCGCGGGTGCGTTCGGCGCGCTCGGCCCGCTCGCGGATGGCGTCGACGAACGCCCGGCGGCTGCGCACGGCGTCCCCGGCGGCCGCGGCCATGCCGGTCCAGGCGAAGAGGCCGAGGTTCTCCTGTGCGTACCAGGGCATGGGTCCGGCGAGCATGGCGGCGGCGGTCAGGCCGGTCATGGTGAGCAGGCCGTAGCGCCAGGTGGTGGGGCGGTCCGTGCAGGAGGCCACGGTGAACAGCGCGACCACCGCGGACATGGCCACGGGGGCGCGGACCGGGCCTGCGAGGAGTTCGACGAGGGAGACGCCGCAGGTGGCGGCGAGGACGGCCATCGGGCGCCGGCGGCGGAAGACCAGGGCCGCCGCCCCGAGCAGCATCAGCACGAGGCTGGGCAGGTCGGGGGCGCGCGTGCCGAAGGTGGGGCGTCCGTGCGGGCCGTGGGGGTCGGCGAAGGAGCCGAGGACCATGGCGGCGAGGACGCCCAGGGCGAGCATGGCGTCCGTCGCGAGGGGGTGCGCGTGGAGCCAGGCCCGTGTCCGGTCGAGCCGGGTTCCGATGGGTGTCGTCACGGCGCCCGACTCTACGGGGCGCGGCCGGGCCTCCCCCACTCCGTCTCGTGCCGCCCCGTCCGGTCGCGGCCGGCCCGGTCCCGTCCGCCGCGGGCCTCGCGGCGGGCGAGGACGGCGATCAGGGCCAGGACGGCCGCGATGGCCGCCAGGTGCTCCTTGCCGGCCAGGTTGTTCTTGACCAGCACCTCGATGATCATCACCAGGACGACCAGGGCGCCGGTCAGGTACGCGCGGTAGCGCCAGCACACGTACACGGCGAGGCCGACCACCGCCGCGGACGGCCCGGTGTCGTTCACGAGACGGTCCGAGTCGGGCAGGCCCAGCGGGTGGTCCGGTCCGAGGGCCAGGCCGATGCGCGCGTACGTGGTGCCCGCGAGCGTGGCGACGTAGCCGATCACCAGCGTGCGCCGCCAGCCGATGCAGATCTCGGCGATGCCGAACACGAGCAGGATCTGCGCGAGCGCCCCCCAGACCGGGAGGTCGAGGGCGGGGACGAACAGCGACAGCGGGGTGCGCAGGAGCGCCAGCCAGAGCGGGTCGGTGGCCTTGACCGAGCCGAGGTTCTGGACGAACTGGAAGCCCCAGGACTGGTTCTGGACGATCTGGAAGACCGAGGTCAGGGCGACCGCGCCCAGGGTCATGGGGATCGCCCGCCACCTGCGCCGGACGAGGGCGTCCCGGACGGTCCGGTAGAGGGGTCCCCACTCGCGGAGCGCGAAGCCCCGCAGTGCGCCGGCGTGCGGCACCGGCTGCGCCTTCTGCGGCTTCACCGCTTCGTCTCCAGGTGTCTGCGGTGCAGCCACTTCGGCAGGCCCGGGGCCTCGAGGAAGCCCTCGGCGCGGCCGGCGGCGATGCCGATGCGCAGCAGGTCGGAGCTCTTCTCGAAGAGCATGAACCGCGGCTCCCAGATCGGCCGGTACTTGGCGTTGGCCCGGTACAGGGATTCGATCTGCCACCAGCGCGAGAAGAAGCTCAGCAGCGAGCGCCACAGCCGCAGCACCGGACCGGCGCCCAGGCGCGAGCCGCGCTCGAAGACCGACCGGAACATCGCGAAGTTCAGCGAGACCTGGGTGACGCCGATCTCCCGGGAGCGTTCGAGCAGTTCGATGACCATGAACTCCATGAGGCCGTTCTCGGAGTCCCGGTCACGGCGCATCAGGTCCAGGGAGAGGCCCTTGGGGCCCCAGGGGACGAAGGAGAGCAGCGCGCGCAGGTCGCCCTTGCCGTCGGTGCACTCCAGCATCACGCACTGGCCGTCGGCGGGGTCGCCGAGGCGGCCCAGGGCCATGGAGAAGCCGCGCTCGGTGGCTCCGTCGCGCCAGTCGTCGGCGCGGCGCAGCAGCTCGTCCATCTCGTCGGCGGGGATGTCGGCGTGGCGGCGGATGCGGACGGTGTACCCGGCGCGCTTGACGCGGTTGTAGGCCTGCCGCACGGTGCGCATGGCGCGGCCCTCGAGGGTGAACTCGTCGGTCTCGACGATCGCTTCGTCGCCCAGCTCGAGGGCGTCGAGGCCGTGCCGGGCGTACACGGTGCCGGCCTCCTCGCTCGCGCCCATGACGGCGGGGACCCAGCCGTGCTCGCGGGCCTCGGCGAGCCAGGGCTCGATGGCGCCCGGCCAGGCCTCGGGGTCTCCGATGGGGTCGCCGGAGGCCAGGGAGACGCCGCCTACGACGCGGTAGGTGACGGCCGCCTTCCCGGTGGGCGACCAGATGACGCTCTTCTCGCGGCGCAGGGCGAAGTAGCCGAGCGAGTCGCGGTCGCCCTGCCTGGCGAGCAGTCTGCGCAGCTGCTCCTCGTCCTCCTCGGTGATCGGGTCGACCGCCCTGCGGGAGCGGAAGGCGGCGAAGAGCACCGCGAGGAGCAGCAGCATGGACAGGACGTTGACGGCGACGTCGACCCAGGCGGGGGTGTTGATGCCGGGGTAGCCGGCGTCGTCGGAGGCCAGGGTGACCAGGCGCATCACGCCGTACCGCCAGCGGGCCATGAAGGACGATTCGGGCGCGTCGGGGGTCTGGTTGGTCAGGCCGACGAGCAGGGCGGCGGCCAGGGAGGTGAAGAGCAGTCCGAAGACCGCGACGGCCGCGGCGAGCTTCGGGTTGGAGCGGTCGCCCTTGGCGTAGAACTCGCGGCGGCCGAGCAGCAGGGCGAGCACGAAGAGGCCGGTGAGGATCAGGGAGAGCCAGTTCTGCGGGTGCTGGCGGATCTCGGGGAACTTGAACGCGAAGGCGAGCCCGAGCAGCAGGAGCCCGCTGAGCACGAGGTTCAGGATCCACGAGGCCCGCTTGCGGCGGCCCATGGTGACCGCCAGCAGCAGCGTGAACAGGCCGGACGCGAAGCCCGCGGTGAGCATGTACGGGGTGTAGAAGTCGGCGGTGTTGTGGCGGCGCAGGTCCTGCCCCAGCGACACCCACACGGCGCTGAGGAAGTTCACGAACGTGACGGCGCGCAGGTACCAGACGGCGAAGGCGGCGCTGCGGCGCGAGCGGTCGGTGCTGCGGCCGGCGGTGCGGCCGGGGGTCTCCCGGCCTTCCCCCCGCTGCCGGCCGGGTTCCGGGCCGGACTCCCGGCCGGGTTCCCGACCGGGTTCGCGGCTCGATTCGACGGTAGCCAAACGGACTTCTCCCATGAAAAACGATGATATGGGGCATCGCACTTCAGAGGAGAGCAGGGGGCGCGGCGCGGTCAGGGCCGTCCCCCGGGATCTCAGTCCGCCGCTTCCGTCTCCTCCGCCGTCGTCTGACGGACCGGCAGCTCGGCCGCGAGTGCGGCAGCCGCCTGGACGAGCGGGAGCGCGAGCAACGCCCCGGTTCCTTCTCCCACTGTGACGCCGTGGTCGAGCAGAGGGTTGAGTGCCATCCGGTCCAGCGCCTTGGCCTGGCCCGGCTCGCCGCTCGACTGGCCGGCCAGCCACCAGTCGGGGGCCCGGAACGCCGCCCGCTGGGCCACCAGGCCGCACGCGGCGGCGACGACCCCGTCGAGGATCACGGGGAGGCGGCGCACCGCGCACTGCAGCAGGAAGCCGGTCATGGCCGCGGCGTCCGCGCCGCCGACCGCCGCCAGCAGCTCCAGCTGGTCGCCGAGGACGGGCCGGGCACGGCGCAGCGAGTCGCGGATCGCGGCGCACTTGCGCATCCACGCCAGGTCGTCGATCGGCGCGCCGCCGCGGCCGGTCACCACGGAGGCGTCGGTGCCGCACAGGGCGGCGACCAGGGTGGCGGCGACGGTGGTGCCGCCGACGCTCAGGTCGCCGAGGACGACGAGGTCGGTGCCGGAGTCGGCTTCCTCGTCGGCGACGGCCATGCCCATCCGGACGGCCGCCTCGGCCTCCTCGGCCGTCAGCGCGTTCTCGATGTCGGTACGGCCGCTGCCGCGGCGCACCCGGTGGCGTACGACGTCCGCGGGCAGCAGCTCCGGGTCGCAGTCCAGTCCGGCGTCGACGATCCGGATCCCGGTGCCGAGGCTGCGGGCCAGGACCGCGACCGGGCTCTCGCCGTCGAGCACGGCGCGCACCAGCTCGTGGGCGCTGCCCGCCGGGCGGGCGGAGACGCCCAGGCCCGCGACGCCGTGGTCGGCGGCGAACAGCAGCACGCGCGGGCGCTCGATCGGCCGGACCGGCACCGAGCCCTGCGCGGCGGACAGCCAGTCGGCGAGCTCGTCGAGGCGGCCCAGGGAGCCGGGGGGCACGGAGAGCCGTTCGCGGCGTTCTTCGGCGTCACGCCGTACACCCGCGTCGGGGCGCTCGATCAGGTCGGAGAAGTCGTCGAGGTTCAGCCTGTCCATCTGCCGAACAGTACAGGCGGTCAGGCCCTGCCCAAGTCTCGCGCCGCCTCCCGTCGTCTCCCCTCCCGGCCCGCCCTGGCGCCGTGCCCGGTCAGCCCTCCTTCAGTACCAGGGCATGGCCCGCGACCACCAGCAGGACGTGCTCGCACTCGCCCGCCACGGCGGCGTTGAGGCGGCCCAGTTCGTCCCGGAACCGCCGGCCCGAGGACGTCGCCGGGACGACGCCCGAACCGACCTCGTTGCTGACCGCGACGACCGTGCGCCGGGTGGCGCGCAGCGCGGCCACCAGGTCGGCGGTGCGCTCGCGCAGCCGGTCCTGCCCGCCGTCCGCCCAGACCTCGTCGTCCCAGGCGCCGGCCCGGTCCATGGCGTCGGTGAGCCACAGGGCCAGGCAGTCGATCAGCAGCGGCGGCCCGTCCTGCGCGAGCAGCGGGACGAGCTCGCAGGTCTCGGTGGTGCGCCAGCTGCCCGGCCGGCGGTCCCGGTGCAGGGAGATCCGCGCGGCCCACTCGCGGTCGCCCTCGCGGGTGCCGCCCGTGGCCACGTACTCGACCGTCGGGAAGGACTCGAGCCGCCGCTCGGCCTCGTACGACTTGCCGGAGCGGGCGCCGCCGAGTACCAGGGTGCGGCGGGGCAGGTCGGGCACGGCGTGGTACTCCCCCACGACGAGCGTGGTGCCGTCGGGCACCGCCCGCGCTCCGGCCGCCGCGAGCTGCCGGTCCAGCTCGCGGCCGGGCGGGACGTCGTGGTCGAGGTGGACGGCGACGACGTCCGTGGCCGGGCCGACGGCGCCGACGGCGCGCAGCCGGGCCACGGCGTCCGGCCGCCCGGTGACGTCCGCCAGGACCATGTCGTACGCGGCGGTGTGGTTGTCCCGCGCTCCGGCCGGGGAGCCGCCCGGCGGCAGGTACAGCAGCCGGTCGCCGTCCGGGCCGGTGACCTCGTACCCGGTGCCGGGCGAGTCCATCGGGACGGCCCGCACCCGGTGCCCGCTGATCACCGCGAGCTCCCTGCCGTCCGGCACCCGCCCGGCGGCGGGCAGCCCCGGGGGCAGTTCCAGGGCGGGCCCTTCGTGCGGATGGGTCAGCAGGACCTGCCGCACCCCGGTGAGCGAGTGCCCGGCGCGCGCCGCGGCGAGCACGGCGCCCGGGGTCAGGTCGAGCAGCAGCGCGCCGTCGACGAGCAGGGCGGTGGCGGCGCGGCTGCGCGGGCCGACGGAGACCGCGCAGGCGGCGCAGGGGCAGCCGGGACGGGGGAGCCCGTCAGGGGCTCCGGTGCCGAGGAGAGTCAGTTCCACGAGGAAGATCCTCCCGCGTCGCCGCGAGTGGTGCGCGCCCGGCTACTCTGCGGGGCAGGCTTACGGATGGGCTACCCGACCTGTGGAGGCGGACATGGCGTGGACGTGGCGGTTCGAGACGGCCGAGGGCACCGAGACGGCGCCGGCGGTGGAACCGGAGGAGTTCAGCACTCAGGGGGACGCGGAGTCCTGGATCGGTGAGGTCTGGAAGGAGCTGCTCGACGGCGGCGTGGAGAAGGTCCGGCTGTCCGACGACGCGGGCACCGAGATCTACGAGATGAGCCTGCGCGCCGCTCTCGACGCCTGATCCGCACGCCGTTCGGGAGGGGCCCCGCCCGGGGCCCCTCCCGCCGGACACGTCCCGGCACGTCCGGACGGCGTCCCGCCGGCGGGACGCCGGCGAATACCGGCGGACGTCAGCCGCGGACGCCGCAGAGGTGCAGCAGGGCCGCCACCGCGCGGTACGGGTCGGTGCGCCCGGCGCGGTCCTCGGCTGCCAGCAGGTCGGCCGGCACCTCGACGGGCACCTCCGGCTCCGGCAGCGGAGCTTCGTCCGCCGCGATCTCCGCAGCGGCGCCGGGCGCCGGTGCAGGGCGGTCCGTGAAGACCCGTACGCCGTACCAGGCCTGCAGCGGCGCCCCGATCCCCGACAGGGTCGAGGTCAGCGCGACCAGCCGGTCGGCGCGCACGGGACGGCCGAGGCGGTTCGTGTACTCGGCCGAGTCGAAGGCCTCCAGCGCCCCGGCCCAGTCCCCGCCGAGCCCCGGCCGCATGGCCAGCGCGTCGGCGTTGCGCACCAGGAGGGACAGCAGGCCGCCCGGGGCGAGCATGCGGGCGAGGCCGGCCAGCATGGCGTCCGGCTCGGGCACGTACATGAGCACGCCGTGGCACAGGACCACGTCGAAGCTGCCCGGCAGGAAGTGCGCGCCGGTCTCCCGGCCGTCGCCCTCCATCAGCCGGACCCGTTCCCGGATGCCGGCCGGCTCCCCGTCGAGGGCGGCACGGGCCGCCTTGAGCAGGGCCGGGTCGGGCTCCAGGCCGGTCACCCGGTGGCCGGCCCGCGCCAGGCGCAGGGCCTGGGTGCCCTGCCCCATGCCGACGTCGAGGATGCGCAGCCGCTGCCCGACCGGGAAGCGGCTGCCGATCTGCTCGTCGACCTGGCGGGCGACGAGCTCCTGGCGGACGGCGTTGCGCAGGCCGGAGCGGCCGACGGGCCGGGGGCCTGAGCCCCCGGCGGAGCCGTCCGCTCCGCTCAGGGCCGCTCTCCGCGCTTGACCTGGGGCTTCGGAAGCCGCAGGCGTCGCATCTGGAGGGTGCGCATCAGGCCGTACGCGACGGCGCCGCGCTTGGGCTCGTTCGGGAAGCGGTCGTTCAGCGCCTTGCGGAGGCGGATGAACAGGCCGACCGAGTCGACGAGGATCAGGGCGATCACCGCGAGCCACAGGAGCAGCGCGATGTTCTGGAGGGCGGAGACGCGGATCATGCTCAGGACCAGGATGACCACGGCCAGGGGCAGGAACATCTCGGCGACGGAGTACCGCGAGTCCACGTAGTCGCGGACGAACTTGCGCACGGGACCCTTGTCACGGGCGGGCAGATAGCGCTCGTCTCCGTTGGCCAGGGCCTCGCGCTGACGGGCCATCTCCGTCCGGCGCCGCTCACGGGCGCGCTTGGCGTCCTCCTTGCGGTTGCCGGTCGGGGCCGCCACGGAGCGGCGCTGCGACTGGGCGACGGCGCGCTTCGGTGTGGGGCGGCCCTTCGGGGCCTGCGGGTCACGGGGCTGCTTGGAGAGGTCCGCGGTCACCTTGTCGGTGGCGGGGACCTTCTCTTCCTTGGAGGAACGGCTACCAAACACAGAACCCAAGGGTACGGGGTATGCGGCATGTACCCCACCCCGGCGGGGAACGATCCGGCAACGACGGGCGTCTTCCCCTGTGCCGGGACCGTTCCGCGGGGGCCGGCGGGGCCCGGCGTCCCGCCTCGTCCCTCGGCGATCCCTCCTGGTGGTCCCTACTCCTCAGGCGTGAGGACGGGGGTCCGCTCTCGTCCTGGAGGAGGAGCGCAGAAGGAGTCGAACAGTGCGGTAATGGAAGCAGGCCCCGCGTACTGTGGGATCTGTTGGAGTGCCGAGCCGAAGTCCAGCCGAAGTCCGTCGAGAAGGGGGCGCGCGAAGCCCATGAGCGGTGTCATGAAGCGTATGGGGATGATCTTCCGCGCGAAGGCGAACAAGGCCCTTGACCGGGCCGAGGACCCTCGCGAGACCCTCGACTACTCGTACCAGAAGCAGCTGGAGCTGCTCCAGAAGGTGCGCCGCGGCGTCGCCGACGTCGCCACCTCCCGCAAGCGCCTGGAACTCCAGCTCAACCAGCTGCAGGGCCAGTCCGCCAAGCTGGAGGACCAGGGCCGCAAGGCGCTGGCGCTCGGCCGCGAGGACCTGGCGCGCGAGGCGCTGTCCCGCCGCGCTTCGCTGCAGCAGCAGGTCAGCGACCTGGAAGTGCAGCACCAGACCCTCCAGGGCGAGGAGGAGAAGCTCACGCTCGCGGCCCAGCGGCTCCAGGCCAAGGTCGACGCCTTCCGCACGAAGAAGGAGACGATCAAGGCCACGTACACCGCGGCGCAGGCGCAGACCCGGATCGCCGAGTCCTTCTCCGGCATCTCGGAGGAGATGAGCGACGTCGGCCTCGCCATCCAGCGGGCCGAGGACAAGACCGCCCAGCTCCAGGCCCGTGCGGGCGCGATCGACGAGCTCCTCGCCTCGGGCGCCCTGGACGACCAGTCGGGTCTGGGCTCGAAGGACGACATCCAGGCCGAGCTGGACCGGCTCTCCGGCGGCACGGACGTGGAGCTGGAGCTCCAGCGCATGAAGGCCGAGCTGGCCGGCGGCTCCGCGCCGAAGCCCGCCATCGAGGGCGCGCAGGACGGGCAGAACGCATCCCAGCAGAACCGCCACCGCTTCGACAAGCAGTAGGAACGGGACCCGTCATGATTGTCCGCATCATGGGGGAAGGCCAGGTGGAGCTCGGCGACGAGCACCTCACCGAGCTCAACAAGCTGGACGACGAGCTCCTGCGCGAGATGGACAACGGCGACGGTCCGGGATTCCGGCGGACCCTGCTGGCACTCCTGGACAAGGTACGGGAGCTCGGCACTCCCCTGCCGGACGACGCCCTGGAGCCCTCCGAGCTGATCCTTCCCGCCCCGGGATCCACCCTCGAAGAGGTCCGGACGATGCTCAATGACGACGGTCTGATTCCCGGCTGAGGTCCGGCCCCTGCACGGGGCCGGACCCCTTGCCGGCCGGGCCCGGGCCGGCCGGCTCGGGGTCGGGTGCGCCGCCGATCCAGTCCTGGATCCGGCGGCGCGGTGCGGCCCACCGGCGGTCGTGGTGGTACGCCCGCAGCCCGGCCTTGGCCCGCGCCCGCGGGCGTTTCGCGTAGAACTTCTTGGCGTACGGCGAACCGGGCCGGGCCAGCCGGATCGCGCCGATCAGCGCGACGAAGGGCACCAGGATCCCGACCAGCGCCGTGCGCGGCTTGCCCTTCCAGAGGGCGACGAGCGCGAGGAAGAAGTTCGTCGCGGCATTCATCGTGACCAGCCCGCGGTTCTGCCGCTCCTCGGCGGTGAGCTCGTTGACGCCGAAGGGCAGGAAGCCGCCGAGGACCAGCGCCACCAGCGCGGCGGTGAGCACCACGATCTCCACGCTCTTGCGGCCCTGTTCGCTCCAGTAGACGTCGTCGAGGTGCAGGACCAGGGCGAACTCGTCCAGAACGAGGCCCGCGCCGAGGCCGAAGAGCACGGCGGAGACCAGCGCGCCGACGCTGTGCCGGCCGCTGGCGATCGCACCGAAGCCGCCGACGACCGTCAGGACCACGCCCGGCACCACGTGGTGGACGTGCATCCCGCCCGGGGTGATGTTCTTGAAGGGCCCTTTGCCGGCCCGGATCATCCGGGTGATCGTCCGCGTGACCAGGAACGACAGGACGAAGGAGACGAGGGCGAGCAACAGGGGGAGCTTTCCCGGCTCGACGATGTTCCGGTACCACCACTGACCCATGCCATCAGCTCCCCTTATGTTCCGTATTGGGTAATTTACCCGGATGCGCCTGCCGGAGGGCCCACCGGGTAGCGTTCGCGGCGATGACCGAAACGCCCCCGCCCCCGCCTCCCCTCCCGGGCCCTCCCGCCGAGCGCGCCCGGCTCGCCGACGGCATCCGCTTCGCCTTCGGCACCCTGACCGTGCTGCCCGCCCGGATCACCCGCTGGGACCGGCCCGCCGCGCGCACGGGCATGGCCTGCGCCCCGCTCGCCGGACTGGTCGTGGGTCTGCTGGCCGCCGCGCTGGGCAGCGCGTTCCTGCTGCTCGGGGTGGGTCCGGTGCTCGCCGCCGTGGTGACGGTGGCGGTTCCGGCCGCCCTCACCCGCGGCCTGCACCTCGACGGGCTGGCGGACACGGCGGACGGCCTCGGCAGCGCCAAGCCCGCCGAGGACGCGCTGCGCATCATGAAGCAGTCCGACATCGGCCCGTTCGGGGTCATCGCGATCGTCGTCCTGATGCTGGCCCAGACCGCGGCGCTGTCCGAGCTCTACGGGGAGAGTTGGGTGCGCGGTGCCCTCGCGGCGGTCGTCGCGGCGACCGCGTCCCGGCTCGCCCTGACCCTGGCCTCACGCTCGGGCGTCCCGGCCGCCCGCCCCGAGGGCCTGGGCGCGGCGGTCGCGGGCGTGGTGCCCGTGCCGGCGGCCCTGGTGCTGGCGGCCGTGGTCACCGCGGCCGCCGCGGCCGCCGCCCTCCCGCTGGGGCCGGCCGCGGTGGTCCGCAGCGGGCTCGCCGTGGTGGCGGCCCTCGCCGTGGCCGAGGGGGTCCTGCGCCGCTGCACGGGCCGCTTCGGCGGGGTGACCGGCGACGTGTTCGGCGCGGTGGCGGAGTGCTCCGCCACCGCCGCCCTGGTCGTCCTCGCGCTGGGCTGAGCCCACCCGGGCACCCGCCGGTCCCGGGTCGCGGTCCGTCAGGGCCCGGTCAGCAGGTGCGGCGCCAGGGCCCGAGCTCGTACTTCTTCAGCAGCGAACCGAGCTTCAGGCGGCGGGACTCGGCGCAGAAGCGGGAGACCGGCAGCTCGTACTCGGCGTGGAAGACCGCCTTGCCGGCCCGGATGAAGGGGCTCAGGCGCCCGCACTCGCCGTACTGCGCGCACTGCTCGTTGACGGCGAAGTCGAAGTCCCCGACCAGCTGCGGGATCTGGTCCAGGTCGTTCTTCAGCCCCACGGCCAGGCCCCGGTCGTGGGCCAGCCCGGCGATCAGGCGGTTGTAGCGGAGCTGGTCGGCGGCGGTGAGCGGGAAGCCGGTGCGGTTGCGGTAGCCGTCCATGTTGTCCGGTTCGACCGCGTCGAAGCCCTTCTTGCGGCACATGTCGATCCGTTCGGCCATCAGGGGCTCCAGGACGCGGGTCTGCCGGATGTCGAGCCAGCGCTCGCCCTCCCAGCCGTTGCTGCGGCCCAGCACCTTCCGGGGGAAGTCGCCGGCGTCCGGCCGGAAATCCTCCCAGGCGCCCGTGGAGAGGTAGCAGATCACCTTGCGGCCCTTGCGGTGCAGCTCGGCCACGGTCTCCGCGGAGGTGGTGAAGCCGTCCACGTCGTAGACGGGCACGTCGACCGAGGTGTCGATCCGGCCGCTCAGCTGCCACTGCCAGGCGGTGCCCGGCCTGGGCTGCCAGCGCTCCGCCCGCGGCTTCCCGGCGTCCTCCTCCGCCGACGGTGGCGACGAGCAGGCGGCCAGCAGGAAGAGCAGCGGCAGGAGCAGCGCCAGCGGCCGCAGCGGCCCGGGGGCGTTCCTCATCCGGCGGCCTCCAGAGCGTGCGGCAGGGTGCCCCACGGGTGGGCGCCCGCACCGGGCACCGCGCAGTGCACGGCGGCGCCGCGCTCCAGGGCCAGTTCGGCCGTGGGGGCGCCGGCCGGCACGGCGTAGACGAGGTGGCAGAACCGCTCGGCGGGGTGGGCGGCCGTCCACTCCGGCACCACCGCCTCCCGGTACGCGTCCCACGGGCCCTCGAACGTCACCAGTAAATCGGCGAGTTCCGCGTACCCGGGGTGCGGGTGCGCCCCGTGGTTGAGCACGAGGGTGCGCGCGCCCGCGGCCCGCGCCGCCACCGACAGCCGCCGGTAGTGCGGCAGCAGCTCGCCCTCGGCCGCCGCCTGGTCGAGGAAGGCGCCGTCCGCGCCGTACCAGTCGCGGTAGCGCAGCAGGTCCCGGACGACGGCGCCGTGCGGGCGCCGGCCGTAGTCGGTGTCCGTGTACCCGAGGACCGGGACCCCGGCGTCGCGCAGCTGCCCCGAGACCGCGGCGAACCGCTCGTCGGGCGCGGCGCCGGGGCCGCTGGCGGGGTTGAGCACGACCGCGTACAGCCGGTCGGCCGCGCGGACCAGGGCCTCCCAGGCGTCGGGCCGGTCGGCGGGGTGCTCGTAGAGCGGCACCAGCAGCATGTCGTCCTTCGCTTCGCTTCCCACGGGGCTCCGGCCCCTCATCGGTGGGCCGTGGCACGGCCCAGCAGTACGCAGACCAGCGCGGACAGCGCCGCCGCCGCGGCCGCGGCCACCGCGAGCTGCACCAGCCGCGGGTGGCCGAAGCCGGTCAGGAACGCCACGCTCTGCACGGCCGCGGCCAGGGCGCACACCGACGCCGCCAGCCGGACCGCCCCGAAGGACTGGAGCAGCAGCCCCGTCCACATGACCGCGCCGAGCAGCAGCAGGGTGGCCAGCCGGATCCCGCCCAGCCCCGGGGCGCCGGGCCACAGCAGGGTGCCCGTGATGCCGAGGAGCAGCAGGACGGCGAGGTAGGCGGCCAGGCACTCGGCGAGGCGGGCGGCCATCAGCCGCCGGAACTCCCCCGGGGTCAGGGCCGCGCGCAGCCCGGCCAGGCTGCGGCTGCGGAAGCGGTGCAGGAGCCATTCGGCCGGGCCCATGCTGAGGGTGAGGGCCACCGCGGACGGCGCGGCCGCCGCAGCGGCCTGACCGCCCGCCAGCACCTCGCCCAGCGCCGCGTACAGCACGAGCACGCCGGTGCCGAGGCCGAACAGCCCGTACGGCAGGGAGTCCGTGAAGCGCGGCCCGCGCGGGACCGGCTCCTCCTCCCCGCTGCGCAGCACCCGCCAGCGGACCGCGCCGCCCGGGGCCCGGGCGGCGTGCCAGCCGCGGATCCGGTCCGCCGCGGCCCGTACGCCCTGCGCGACCGGGAGCTCCCGGACCGCCAGGGCGCACGCGGCGGCCAGCGACAGGACGAGCAGGGCGACGCGGACCGCCAGGGGCAGGCCGACGGCGAGCGCGACCAGTGAGCCGGCCGCCATCGGGGCCAGCGCGCAGAGCAGTTGCCGTTCCTTCCCCAGCACCAGCAGGACGGTGGCGGCGCCGACGTAGCAGGCCTGTCCGGCGGCGAAGGCCACCGGGAACGGCGGGCCGGGCACGGCGAGCGCGGCCGCCGCGCCGAGCAGGGCCCCGGCGGGGGCGCCGACGAGGAGCGTGCGCCCGGCTGCCCCGCGGTCGCCCAGGCCGAGGAAGGAGTACGCGCGGTGGGACAGGGTCTGGTCCCAGACCCAGCCGATGAGCGCCCCGGCCAGCAGGGTGAGGGTGCCCGAGGGCAGGCCGAGCCGGTCCGGGGGGCCGTCGAGCAGCGGGGCCCCCAGCACGTAGGCGAGGCCGGGCAGCGCGAAAACGATCCCGCGCAGCAGGCAGGCGGTCAGCGAGACCCGCCAGGGGTCGGGCACCCGGTCGGGTTCGGGGAAGGACCGCGGCACCTGTTCGTACAGCTCCTCGGCGAGCGAGAAGGAGTCGGCGCGGCCGTACGTGAGCCGGATGTGCTCGTCGGTCATGCCGTCGGACTCCAGGACCGCGGCGATCTCGTCTGGGTGCACGGCGGCGGCCACGAAGCCCTCCATCCGCAAGGTCAGTTCCTCCATGGGGTCGGCGGCCGCGGGGCCCGTCCTGCGGGGCCGCGGGATCTTCGGCAGCGTGTCGTCTCCGGAGCGGGCGCCGGGCAGCAGCCACAGGCCCCCGCTCACCACAGGCTCCCGTCGGCGGCGAGCTCCCGGTACCAGGGATCCGCCATCGTCCAGGCCTCGCGCTCGCGCGGCGGCTCCACCGGCGCCGGCCCCTGGGCCAGCTCGCGGTAGATGTGCCGGAAGCCGTCGACCGAGCGGTGCAGGGTGAACTTCTCGACCACGCGCTGCCGGGAGAGCCGGCCCAGCTCGGCGCGGCGGGCGTCGTCGCGCAGCAGCGCGAGCGTGGCGCGGGCCATCGTCTCGGGCTCGCGCGGCGGGACGACGAGTCCGGTGTCGCCGACGGCCTCGCGGACCCCGCCGACGTCCGTGGACACGGTGGTCCGGCCGCAGGACATCGCCTCGATGATGCTGAACGGGAAGCCCTCGCTGATGCTGGAGAGCATCACGATGCTGCCGGCCGCGTAGGCCCTGGCGACCTCGCTGATCCGGCCCTCGTACGTGATGCCGTCGGTGACGCCCAGTTCCGCGGCGAGCTTCTCCAGCCGGGTCCGGTAGTCCTCGCAGCCCGCCGGGACCGGGCCGAACAGCCGCAGCCGCAGCACCGGCAGCTCGGCCCGCATCAGGGCGTACGCGCGGATGAGGGTCTCCAGGTCCTTGATGGGATCGATCCGGCCGCACCAGCTGAGGGTGGGCACGTCGGGTTCGGCTCCGGCCTCGGGGAAGGCGTGCGGGTCGACGCCGTTGTAGACGGTGCGGATCCGGTCGGCCGGCGCCCCGCCGCGCTCTTCCCAGCGGCGGTTGTACTGGTTGCACGGGGTGATGAGGTCGGCCTGCCGGTAGCCCTCGGAGTTCAGCTCGCGGTAGAAGCCGAGCATGAGGGCCTTGACCGGCCAGCGCTGGGCGGCGCTGCGGTAGCCCAGGTAGCGCTCGCGCAGGTAGATGCCGTGCTCGGTGAGGAGGAACGGCACCCCGTCCAGGCTCTTGGCGGCGAGCGCGGGCAGCGTGGCCAGCCCGCTGCTGACGGCGTGGGCCACGCAGTCCTGCGGGATCCGCACGGCGAGCGGGCGCAGGGCGTGTTCCAGCAGGTCGGTGGCGGCCAGGGCATCGTGGACGGTGGGCCGCGCACCGGCGGTGGTCAGCCCGGGCCGGTTCCATACGGATATCAGGGTGCGCAGCACCGACTCGGAGCGCATGGCCGCCGAGAGCCGTCCGGCGCGGGCCAGTTCGGCGAGTTCGTAGAGCGCGGCCGAGAAGCGCTCGCCGCCGCACGCGTCCGCCGGGTCGAGCAGGGAGTGCAGGAAGCGCTCGTACGTCTCGGTGAAGCGGCGGTGCGCCCGGCCGCGGAGCGCGGCGCGGGAGGAGCGGTGCGGCGGCGGGCCCCAGAGCGGTACCGCGCTGTGCCGGTAGACGTTGCGCGGGAGCTCCCAGGTGACCGGTTCGCGGCCGTTGCCGGTGAGTGCGACGACGTTGAAGTCGACCTCCGGCATTCCGCGGACCAGCTGGTCGCACCAGGTGCTGACGCCCCCGTGGACGTGCGGATAGGTTCCTTCGGTGAGCATGGTGACATGACGCCCATGACTCATGCGGTGTGTCCCCCCAAGGACGTGAAAGGGGCCGGCGCCGGGTGGGTCCGGGCGCCGGCGGTGTGGTGCGGCGGTGGTGCGGGCGGGCCGGGCGGGCCGGTCAGCCCGGCAGGCGGAGCGTGACGGCCGACTGGAGCAGCTCGGGTGCGGTCCACGCCGAGCGGGCTCCCGCATAGGCGGTCCCGAAGGTGCCGGTGCCGAGGAGCAGCTGCTTGCGGGTGCCCTCGGGCGCGGTGACGGGCGCGCTGACGCCGGCGGGCGCCTTGACGGTGACCGTGGTGCCGATCCGGTACGCGGTGACCTTGCCCGCGGCGAGCGCCTTCTCCCAGGACGCGCGGCGGTCCAGCTCGATCCCGGTGTCCTTCTGACGCTGGCTCACCAGCGGGGCGCTGGCGGCGAACAGGGACTGGTAGGTACCGAGGATCTCGTCGAGCACCGGGTACAGGATCCGGTCCTCGGCCAGGTTCGACTGGTGCACGTAGTGCGGGCGCGGGTCGTTGGCGAGCACGTGCCGCAGGGCCGTGCGGGCCTCCTGCGGGACGATGTACGAGAGGTAGCCGGTCTCGGTGTCCAGCGGCTGGGGCAGGCAGGTGGAGGCCGGGTTGGACTCGCAGATCCCGCTGCCGCCGTCCTCGGTGCTGCTGTAGATCCAGTTGTACTCGTCGGCCATCTCGGCGCGGGTGCCGGTGTTGTAGTAGACGTTCATCGGGTGGCGCGGGACGGTCAGCGCGTTGCCGACGGGCCGCTGCGCGGGTTCGCGCGAGTTGTCGCTCGCGATCCAGCGGACGCCGTTGTCGGCGAGCGCCCCGGCGAGGTTGGGATTGTCCTGCGTCTGCTGCGGCAGCGTCTTCAGGCCCGAGTGCTCGCCGGTGACCAGTTCGGAGCGGTCCACGGAGATGCCCCTGGCGGTGGCCCAGTTGTGGTTGTCGCGGATCTGCGCGGAGATCTCGGGGCGGCTCATCCACTGGGTGGCGCCCTGGGCGTCCTTCGCGCAGGTCCACGGCACCGTGGCGGTGTCCTGGACGCAGCCGAGGAAGGGGTGGGTGTAGGTGTGGTTGATCCAGCGGTACTTGGCCCGGTCGGCCAGGAGCTGGGCGGTGAGGGGGTCGGTGCCCCCGTGCTCGGCCTTCCACTCCTCGCCCTGGCCGGCGTTGTAGACCATGTCGAGCGTGAAGCCCCTGGCCTGCTGCCACTGCGCCGCGTACTGGGCGTCGGCCGCGGTCATGCGGATGGCGGAACCTTCACTCTCGCCCCCCGCGCAGTCGTAGTCGCCGGGCGTGCAGTCCAGTTCGCTGTTCCAGCGGGCGTCGGGCGCGAAGACGTCGTCGACGTGCACCGCGAAATAGTTTCGGCTCTGGCCGAGGTGGACGCCCTGGGTGAGCCACTCGACGATCCCGCGGGCGAGCAGCCTGAACTGCCGCTGGTACTGGTTGTAGCCGAAGGTGACGACGAGCTCGGAGCGGCCGTCGTGGACGTACTCGCCGACCAGCGAGGCGCGCCCGGAGCCCACCGGGGCGTCCAGGAAGCTGGTGTACCCGGGGCGCGGCTTGCCCATGAAGCCGTAGCTCTCGGGGATGAGGGCGGAGTTGTCCTCGAAGGTGACCTGGCCGCCGAGGTAGGCGAACGGTCCGGCCTTCCCGGCGGGGGTGACGGCCGCCTCGGTGCCGTCGAGGGTGCCCGCGAAGCCGCCGTTGTCGGTGTACTCCAGCCCGACGCCCGGGTGGGCCCAGGTGTACGCGTCGACCTGGCGGACGCCGAACGCGCTCTCGTACGCGGCCAGGGCCGCCATCTCGGCGGATCCGGGGCCGAACGGATCCTCGTTGGGCAGCACGACGCCCTGGTACTTCGCGCGCGGCCGGCCGTCGACCGTGTCGCTGAGGAAGGCGGCGTCGATCACCGGCCGGCTCTCCTCCCCCAGTCCGACGCGCGTGTACGGCACCCCCGTGTCGCGCAGCTCGGCGGTGACGGCCCCGACGGCGCTGCCGCCGTCGTCGACGACGAGCACGCGCAGATCGATGCGCGGTGCGACGGCTTCTTCGGCGGCGTGCGCCGACGCCGGTACCGCCACCGAGACGAGCACCGCCGCGAGACATGCGGCGGCCGCCCGGTTCATCCGGTTCCTGTGGACCATCGTGGCCTTCCAGCCTTTCCCCCCGCAGCAGCCTGACCCCGGACGGCCGTGGGGGACCGAACGGGTGAGGCTCTGTGGAAATCGTGCAAAGGAACCCCGCGTCCCCTTGCGAGAGTGGCTCGAGTGTTACGGACCGGGTCCTGTGTAGGCGGCAAACCTGGAGCAGAGACCACAGATGGGTGAACCGGACGACGCGCAGGTCGAACAACCTCCCCAACCTTCGAGTGACGTGCGGGCGAGTCCGTGCGCGTAGGCTCATTTCTGGCAGCCGCCGGGCCCGAATACGATCGCGAGTGCGGCCGCCACCCTCACGGCCTTCACACACAATGGAAGCGAGACTTCACCACCGTGACTGCTCTGACTCTCAGCACTGCCGGCGCGGCGACGCTGCGCGCCGACGCCCTCGTCGTCGGCGTCGCTAAGGGCGCCAAGGGCCCCGTCGTCGCTCCCGGCGCCGAGGCCGTGGACAAGGCGTTCGACGGAAAGCTCGCCGCCGTCCTGGAGGCCCTGGGCTCCTCGGGCGCCGACGGCGAGGTCACCAAGCTGCCGGCCCCCGCCGGCCTCAAGGTCCCGGTCGTGCTGGCGGTCGGCCTCGGCTCCGTCCCGGAGAAGGACGAGTCGTACGACGAGGACGCGCTGCGCCGCGCCGCCGGCGCTGCCGCCCGCGCGCTGCACGGCACCAAGAAGGCCGCCTTCGCACTGCCGCTGGAGGACGCCTCCGCCGTCACCGCGGTCGCCGAGGGCGCGCTGCTCGGCGCGTACGCCTTCACCGCCTACCAGGGCGGCGAGAAGAAGGGCGCCAAGGGCGACAACGGCGTCAAGCAGCCGCTCGCCGAGATCGCCCTGCTGGGCGCCAAGCCCCGCGACAAGGAGCACAAGGCCGCTGCCGAGCGCGCCAAGATCGTCGCGAGCGAGGTCAACATCGCGCGCGACCTGATCAACACCCCGCCGAACGACCTCACCCCCGAGGCCTTCGCCGCCGTCGCCTCCGCGACCGCCAAGGAGATCGGCGTCAAGGTCCAGGTCCTGGACGAGAAGGCCCTGATCAAGGGCGGCTACGGCGGCATCATGGGCGTCGGCAAGGGCTCCGAGAACGGCCCGCGCCTGGTGAAGATCGCCTACACGCACGCCAAGGCGGAGAAGACCCTGGCCTTCGTCGGCAAGGGCATCACCTACGACTCGGGCGGCATCTCGCTCAAGCCGGCCGGCCACAACGAGACCATGAAGTGCGACATGTCCGGCGCGGCCGCCGTCTTCGCCGCCGTCGTCGCGGTCGCCAAGCTCGGCCTCGAGGTCAACGTCACCGGCTGGCTCGCGCTCGCCGAGAACATGCCCTCCGGCTCCGCCACCCGCCCCGGCGACGTGCTGCGCATGTACAGCGGCAAGACCGTCGAGGTCCTGAACACCGACGCCGAGGGCCGCCTCGTCCTGGGCGACGCGCTCACCCGCGCCTCCGAGGAGAACCCGGACGCGATCGTCGACGTCGCGACCCTGACCGGCGCGATGGTGCTGGCCCTGGGCAACCGCACGTTCGGCATCATGGCCAACGACGACGCCTTCCGCACCGCCATCCACGAGATCGCCGAGGAGGTCGGCGAGGCGTCCTGGCCGATGCCGCTCCCCGCCGACCTGCGCAAGGGCATGGACTCCCCCACCGCCGACATCGCCAACATGGGCGAGCGCATGGGCGGCGGCCTGGTGGCCGGGCTCTTCCTGCAGGAGTTCGTCGGCGAGGGCATCACCTGGGCCCACCTCGACATCGCCGGCCCCGCCTTCCACGAGGGTGCGCCGTACGGCTACACCCCCAAGGGCGGCACCGGCTCCGCGGTCCGCACCCTGGTCCGGCTCGCCGAGCGCACCGCCACCGGCGACCTGGGCTGACGTACCGGGATCCGGCACGGCCGCGGCCCCGGACCGCACCCCGGTCCGGGGCCGTGGCCGTCGCCGTTCACCCTCGACGAAATCCGCAGCTCCCTACGCGGCGGTAACCGCCGGTCACGGCGGAACCGCCCGCTGCACCCCGGGCCCGGCGTCCCGCGTTCCCTCGACAAATGCGAAGATGGGTTCTCGGCAGGACAGGGCCCCCACCACAGGGCCGAAGAAACAGCGGCCGAATACCAGCCGCCGCCCGGTCACAGAGGACCGGTGCCCGGCGCACATGCATGGAGGACGTGACGTGGCGAACGACGCCAGCACCGTTTTCGACCTAGTGATCCTCGGCGGTGGCAGTGGCGGTTACGCCGCGGCGCTGCGCGCCTCCCAGCTGGGTCTGGACGTTGCCCTGATCGAGAAGAACAAGCTCGGCGGCACCTGCCTGCACAACGGCTGCATCCCCACGAAGGCTCTGCTGCACGCGGGCGAGGTCGCGGACCAGGCTCGCGAGGCCGGCCAGTTCGGTGTCAAGACCTCCTTCGAGGGCATCGACATCGCGGGTGTCCACAAGTACAAGGACGAGGTCATCTCGGGCCTGTACAAGGGCCTGCAGGGCCTGGTCGCCTCCCGCAAGGTGACCTACATCGAGGGTGAGGGCCGCCTCTCCTCCCCGACTTCCGTCGACGTGAACGGCCGGCGCATCCAGGGCCGCCACGTCCTGCTGGCGACCGGCTCCGTGCCGAAGTCGCTGCCGGGCCTGAACATCGACGGCAACCGCATCATCTCCTCGGACCACGCGCTGGTCCTGGACCGCGTGCCCGAGTCCGCGATCATCCTGGGCGGCGGCGTCATCGGCGTCGAGTTCGCCTCGGCGTGGAAGTCCTTCGGCACCGACGTCACCGTCATCGAGGGCCTCAAGCACCTCGTCCCGGTCGAGGACGAGAACAGCTCGAAGCTCCTGGAGCGCGCGTTCCGCAAGCGCGGCATCAAGTTCAACCTCGGCACCTTCTTCGACAAGGCCGAGTACACCGAGAACGGCGTCCGCGTCACGCTGGCGGACGGCAAGACCTTCGAGGCCGAGGTGCTGCTGGTCGCGATCGGCCGCGGGCCGGTCTCCCAGGGCCTGGGCTACGAGGAGCAGGGCGTCGCGATGGACCGCGGCTACGTCCTCGTCGACGAGTACATGCAGACCAACGTCCCCACCATCTCGGCCGTCGGCGACCTCGTCCCGACCCTGCAGCTGGCGCACGTCGGCTTCGCCGAGGGCATCCTGGTCGCGGAGCGCCTGGCCGGTCTCAAGACCGTCCCGATCGACTACGACGGCGTGCCGCGCGTGACGTACTGCCACCCCGAGGTCGCCTCCGTCGGCATCACCGAGGCCAAGGCCAAGGAGATCTACGGTGCGGACAAGGTCGTCGCCCTGAAGTACAACCTGGCGGGCAACGGCAAGAGCAAGATCCTGAAGACCGCGGGCGAGATCAAGCTCGTCCAGGTCAAGGACGGTGCCGTGGTCGGCGTCCACATGGTCGGTGACCGGATGGGCGAGCAGGTCGGCGAGGCCCAGCTGATCTACAACTGGGAGGCTCTGCCGGCCGAGGTCGCGCAGCTCATCCACGCGCACCCCACGCAGAACGAGGCGCTCGGCGAGGCCCACCTGGCCCTGGCCGGCAAGCCCCTGCACTCCCACGACTAGCAGTCACGGGCGCGACGACCACTTCCGCACCATTCGTAAGGAGCAACTGAAACCATGGCGGTTTCCGTAACCCTTCCGGCGCTCGGTGAGAGCGTCACAGAGGGCACTGTCACCCGCTGGCTGAAGGCCGAGGGCGAGCGCGTCGAGGCCGACGAGCCGCTGCTCGAGGTGTCGACCGACAAGGTCGACACCGAGATCCCGGCCCCTGCCTCCGGCATTCTGGCGTCCATCAAGGTCGCCGAGGACGAGACGGTCGAGGTCGGCGCCGAGCTGGCCATCATCGACGACGGCACCGGTGGCGCCGAGGCCCCTGCGGCCCCGGCCGCCGAGACGGTCGTGATCGAGGCTCCGGCCCCGGTCGCCGAGGCCCCGGCCGCCGCTCCGGCGCCCGTCGCCGAGGCTCCGGCTCCGGCTGCCGCCGCCCCCGCCGCCTCCGGCACCGACGTCGTGCTGCCCGCCCTGGGCGAGTCCGTCACCGAGGGCACGGTCACCCGCTGGCTGAAGCAGGTCGGCGAGAGCATCGAGGCCGACGAGCCGCTGCTCGAGGTCTCCACCGACAAGGTCGACACCGAGATCCCCGCGCCGGTTTCCGGCACGCTCCTGGAGATCCTGGTCGGCGAGGACGAGACCGCCGAGGTCGGCGCCCGTCTCGCCGTGATCGGCGCCGCCGGTGCCGCTCCCGCCGCTGCCCCGGCTCCGGCCGCCCCGGCCCCGGCTGCCGCTCCGGCCCCGGCTGCCGCTCCGGCCCCCGTGGCCGCCCCGGCGCCCGCTCCGGCCGCCGCCCCCGCGGCTCCGGCGCCCGTTGCCGCCCCGGCCCCGGTCACCGCTCCGGCGCCCGTTGCCGCCCCGGCTCCGGTTGCCGCTCCGGCCCCGGTCGCTCCGGCCGCCCCCGCCGCTCCGGTCCCCGCCGGTGACGAGGGCGCGTACGTGACCCCGCTGGTGCGCAAGCTCGCCACGGAGTCCGGCGTCAACCTGTCGCAGGTCCAGGGCACCGGCGTCGGTGGCCGCATCCGCAAGCAGGACGTCATCGCCGCGGCCGAGGCCGCCAAGGCCGTCGCGCCGGCTCCGGCCGCCGCCGCTGCCCCGGCCGCCCCGAAGGCCGCAGAGGTGTCCCCGCTGCGCGGCCAGACGGTCAAGATGACCCGGATGCGCAAGGTCATCGGCGACAACATGATGAAGGCCCTGCACTCGCAGGCGCAGCTGACCTCCGTGGTCGAGGTGGACATCACCAAGATCATGAAGCTGCGCGGGAAGGCCAAGGACTCGTTCCTGGCCCGTGAGGGCGTCAAGCTCTCCCCGATGCCGTTCTTCGTCAAGGCCGCTGCCCAGGCGCTGAAGGCCCACCCGGTCGTCAACGCCCGGATCAACGAGGACGAGGGCACCATCACCTACTTCGACTCGGAGAACATCGGCATCGCCGTGGACTCCGAGAAGGGCCTGATGACCCCGGTCATCAAGGGTGCGGGCGACCTCAACCTGGCCGGCATCTCCAAGGCCACGGCCGACCTGGCGGGCAAGGTCCGCGGCAACAAGATCACCCCGGACGAGCTCTCCGGCGCGACCTTCACGATCAGCAACACCGGCTCGCGCGGTGCGCTGTTCGACACGGTCATCGTGCCGCCGAACCAGGTCGCGATCCTGGGCATCGGTGCCACCGTCAAGCGTCCCGTGGTCATCAACCACCCGGACCTGGGCGAGACCATCGCCGTGCGCGACATGACCTACCTGTCGCTCTCCTACGACCACCGCCTGGTGGACGGCGCCGACGCCGCCCGCTACCTGACGGCGGTCAAGGCGATCCTCGAGGCCGGCGAGTTCGAGGTCGAACTGGGCCTCTGACCGGCCCCGTTGTAACGAGCCTCACCTCAGACGCCCCCGCCCGGAGCATTTCCGGGCGGGGGCGCCGCCGTATTCTCTACGCTCAGGCCCACAACCTGTCCGTGCGCAACCCAGGAGTTGAAGCCCCGATGATCACCCCACCCGTGGTGCACTCGCTGCGCGAGCAGATCCGCGAGCACATCGTGGAGGGGATCGTCAGCGGCCGCTGGAAGCCCGGGGAGCGGATCGTGGAGCGCCGGATCGCCACCGAGCTGGGGTTCAGCCAGACGCCCGTACGCGAAGCCCTGCGCGAGCTGGAGACGCTGCGGCTGATCGAGTCGGCCCCCAACAAGGGCGTCCGGGTGCGCAACCTGACCGCCGCCGACCTGGAGGAGATCTACCCGGTACGGGCGGGTCTGGAGCAGATCGCGGCGGAGCTCGCCGCACCCCGGCTGGCCACGGACAGCGGCCTGCTGGACAGCCTGCTGGAGCCGCACGTCATCGCCCTGCGCGATGCCGACCGCACCGAGGACAGCACGGCGCAGGTGCGGCACACGGTGGCCTTCCACCGGGCGATGGTCGGGGCCGCGGGCAACAGTGTCCTGCTGCACACCTGGGAGAGCCTGGGCATCGAGGTGTTCACGGCGCTGTCGATCCGGTGGCTGGGAACCGTCCAGAAGGCCTTCGCAGAGGAGCACGAGATGCTGGTCGAGGCGTTCCGGCGGAACGACCCCGAGATCGGTCTGCTGGTGAGACGGCACGTGCTCGGATGTGCACCGCGCGCCTGAGCGTGCCCGACTTGTCCGGATATCAAGTGGCACTGCGTGCCCTGTTCAGCGGCACGCAATGCCGACTTTGGCCATTCGGCCTTTTTTTCGCCACTTTCCTTTGATCGATCATCGATCAGGGATTTACAGTCGTTCGCGGACCTCAACCAGGTCCGTCTGCCCTGTCCTGCCCGTCAGGGACCTTTCTTCACCCGCTCCCCAGTCCGGAAGGCGGCGCACACCGATGTCCGACCCCGTAGCAAAGCTTCCGAGCGAGCTCGACCAGCTCCCGGACCGCGACACCGAAGAGACCGCCGAATGGGCGCAGTCTCTCGACGCCGTCGCCAAGGCCGCCGGCACCCGGCGGGCCGAGTACCTGCTGCGCCGTACGCTCCAGCACGCCGAGGCTGCCGGGCTCGCCCTGCCGAAGCTCCTGGAGACGGACTACGTCAACACCATCCCCACCGCCGCGGAGCCGGAGTTCCCCGGTGACGAGGCGATGGAGGCCAGGATCACCGCGTGGAACCGCTGGAACGCGGCCGCGATGGTCACCCGCGGCTCCAAGTACGGCGTCGGCGGCCACATAGCCACCTTCGCCTCGGCGGCCTGGCTGTACGAGACCGGCTTCCAGCACTTCTTCCGGGGCAAGGAGGCCGACGGCTCGGGCGACCAGCTCTACATCCAGGGCCACGCCTCCCCCGGCATCTACGCCCGCGCGTTCCTCGACGGGCGCGTCTCCGAGCAGCAGCTCGACAACTTCCGGCAGGAGTCCGGCGGCAACGGCCTGCCCTCCTACCCGCACCCGCGGCGCCTGCCCTGGCTGTGGGAGTTCCCCACGGTCTCCATGGGCCTCGGCCCGCTCTCCGCGATCTACCAGGCGCGCTTCAACCGCTACCTGCAGAACCGGAACATCAAGGACACCGCCAACTCGCACGTCTGGGCCTTCCTGGGCGACGGCGAGATGGACGAGCCCGAGTCGACCGCCGCCCTCGCGCTGGCGTCGCGCGAGCAGCTCGACAACCTGACCTTCGTCATCAACTGCAACCTGCAGCGCCTCGACGGTCCGGTCCGCGCCAACTTCCGCGTGGTCCAGGAGCTGGAAGCGCAGTTCCGCGGCGCCGGCTGGAACGTCATCAAGACGCTGTGGGGCTCCGCCTGGGACGAGCTGTTCCAGCTCGACACCACGGGCGCCCTGGTCCGCCGCATCCGCGAGGTCCCGGACGCGCAGTTCCAGACGTACGCGACCCGCGACGTGGCCTACATCCGCCAGCACTTCTTCGGCGTCAACGCCGAGCTCGTGCAGCTGGCGGGCGTGCTCTCCGACGCGAAGATCGCCGAGTGCTTCCACACCTCGCGCGGCGGCCACGAGCCCCGCAAGGTCTACGCCGCGTACAAGGCCGCCCTCGCACACAAGGGTGCGCCGACGGTCATCCTGGCGCAGACCGTCAAGGGCCACACGCTGGGTGCCGGGTTCGAGTCGAAGAACGCGAACCACCAGATGAAGAAGCTGACGATCGACGAGTTCAAGGACATGCGCGACCTCCTTGACCTCCCGATCCCGGACAGCGCCTTCGCCGACGGCGTCGTGCCCTACGGCCACCCGGGTGCGGACTCCCCCGAGGTGCGCTACCTCCACGAGCGCCGCGCGGCCCTCGGCGGCCCGGCCCCGGCCCGCAAGGTCCACCACGTGGCCCTGCCGGCTCCGGCGGACCGTTCCTTCGCCCCGCTGCTCAAGGGTTCCGGCAAGCAGGAGATGGCCACCACCATGGCCTTCGTCCGCCTGGTCAAGGACCTGATGCGGGACAAGGAGACCGGCAAGCGCTGGGTTCCGATCGTCCCCGACGAGGCCCGTACGTTCGGCATGGAGTCGCTCTTCCCGTCGGCCGGCATCTACTCGCCGCTGGGCCAGACGTACGAGCCGGTCGACCGCGACCAGCTGATGTACTACAAGGAAGCCAAGGACGGCCAGATCCTCAACGAGGGGATCACCGAGGCCGGCGCCATGGCCGACTTCATCGCCGCCTGCACGTCGTACGCGACGCACGGCGAGCCGATGATCCCGTTCTACATCTTCTACTCGATGTTCGGCTGGCAGCGCACCGCCGACCAGATGTGGCAGCTCGCCGACCAGCTCGGCAAGGGCTTCATCGTCGGCGCCACCGCCGGCCGCACCACCCTGACCGGTGAGGGCCTCCAGCACGCGGACGGCCACTCGCACCTGATCGCGTCCACGAACCCGGCGTCGCTCAACTACGACCCGGCCTTCGCGTACGAGATCGCGGTGATCGTCAAGGACGGTCTGCGCCGGATGTACGGCGAGACGCCGGAAGACGTCTTCTACTACCTGACGGTCTACAACGAGCCGAAGGTGCAGCCCGCGATGCCCGAGGGCGTCGAGGAAGGCATCGTCAAGGGCCTGTACCGCTTCAACACGGCGGCGGACCTCGCCGAGGCGGCCCCGGCCGCCGACGCCCCGAAGATCCAGCTGATGGCCTCGGGCACCGCGATCCACTGGATCCTGGAGGCCCAGCGGCTGCTGGCCGCCGACTGGAACGTCGCCGCCGACGTGTGGTCGGCCACCTCGTGGGGCGAGCTGCGCCGCGACGCGCTGGAGTGCGACGAGGCCCTGCTCCGCGGCGAGGTGCGCACCCCGTACGTCACCCAGGCCCTCGAGGGCGCGCCCGGCCCGGTGCTGGCCGTCTCCGACTGGATGCGCCAGGTGCCGGACCAGATCAGCCAGTGGGTGGAGCAGGACTACACCTCGCTCGGGACGGACGGCTTCGGCCTCTCCGACACCCGTGACGGCGCCCGCCGCCACTTCGGTGTCGACGCGCAGTCGATCGTGGTCGCCGCGCTGGCCCAGCTCGCCCGCCGCGGCGAGGTCCCGGCCTCCGCGGTCAAGGAGGCCCGGGAGCGCTACGGCCTGTAGGCCCGGCATCCGGACGCACCGAAGCCCCTCGCCGCATCGCGCGGCGGGGGGCTTCGGCCTTTCCGGGGGCTCCGCGGGCCGGAAGACCCTCAGCGGTAGTCGTCCGCGGAGCGGTCCGCGCCGCCGCGTTCGACCTCCTCGATGTAGGCCCAGGCATCCGGACGGCTGCCGTCCGCATCGGTGAATCCGTACGTGCGGGCCAGCCGGCCGCTGGAGAGCGACTGCCCGTTCCAGCGGGCCACGTCCGGGTCGGCGGCCAGGGCGGCGACGGCGCGGGCGACGAACTGCGGGGACTCGGAGACCGCGAAGCCGGGGACCTTGGCGACGGCGTCGCGCCAGTTCGCCTCCGTCACCCCGAAGGTGTCGAGCATCTGCTCGGAGCGCAGCCAGCCGGGGGTGACGGACACGGCCGTGCAGCCGGTGCCTTCGAGGTCGTGGGCGAGGGTGCGGGCCATCCGGATGGGGCCGTTCTTGGCCAGGTCGTAGAAGAAGTTCTCGCGGAAGCGGTCGTTCGTCTCGGCGGTCCCGTCGGTGATCTCGACGACCAGTCCCCCCGGGTTCCGGATCAGCAGCGGCAGGGCGTACCAGCTGGTGATGATGTGGCTCTTCACGCCGAGTTCGAGCATCCGCAGGCCGCGGTCGAGCTCCGTCTCCCACATCTTCTTCCCGAAGACCACCAGGTGCTCGCCGCCCCAGAGGTCGTTGACGAGGACGTCGAGGCGCCCGCGGTCCGCGTCGATCCGCTCGACGACCGCCCGTACCTGCGCGCGATCGAGGTGGTCGGCGACCAGGGCGATGCCCTCGCCGCCCGCGGCCGTGACCAGTTCGGCGGTCTCCTCGATCGTCTCCGTGGCCCGGCCGACCTCGCTGGCGCGCTCCCGGCTGGTCCGCCCGGTGACGTAGACGGTCGCGCCCGCCGCGCCCAGCCCGACGGCGATGGCCCGCCCTGCGCCCCGGGTGGCTCCGGCCACCAGGGCCGTCTTTCCGCTCAGGTTTCCCATACGACGGATTCTCGCGGTGGCGGGGCACCCCTGCACCCGTGATGCTGGACGCTGTGATGGACGAGACGGAATTCTGGGAGATCGTCGACAGCACCCGCGAGGCCGCCGAGGGCGACCCCGAGGAACAGGCCGACCTGCTCGTCGAACGCCTCGCGCAGCTCGATCCGGACTCCGTCCTGGACTTCGCCCGGCACTTCGAGTCCCGGTACAACCGGGCGTACACGTGGGACCTGTGGGGAGCGGCCTGGGTGCTGCTCGACGGGGCGAGCGACGACGCCTTCGACTACTTCCGCTGCTGGCTGATCGGGCAGGGCCGCGAGGTGTTCGAGGGCGGGGTGCACGACCCGGACCACCTGGCGGAGCTCCTCGGCGAGTTCGACGAGGAGATCGACGGCGACGGCGAGGAGCTCGGGTACGCGGCCGACGAGGCGTACGAGCAGCTCACCGGCGCGGTGGCGCCGGACCTGGGGGTGCCGCTGCAGGCGGCCGAGCCGGAGGGCGCCCCGCTGGACTTCGAGAACGAATCCGTGCTCGCGGAGCGCTTCCCCCGGCTCTGGGACCGTTTCCGGTCATAGTGGTGCGCGGGCGCGCACCGGTCAGTGGTGGGTGCCGCCGTCGATGCGGATCTCCGTGCCGGTGATGAAGGCGCCGTCCTCCGAGCCGAGCATCGCGACGACTCCGGCGACGGTCTGCGGGCCCGCGAAGCCCTGGCCGATGGCCGGGGCGAGCTTGGCGAACAGCGACCAGTCGGTGTCCTCGGGCAGGCCGGGGCCGTTGCCGGTGGTCATGCCGCTCTCGATGGAGCCGGGCGCGACGCAGACGGCGCGCAGGCCCTGCTTGCTGTACTCGGCGGCCAGGGAGTGGGTCATGGACTGGATGCCGCCCTTGGAGGCCGCGTACGCCGCCATGTAGGGGTGGGCGAAGGAGGCCGACGTCGAGCTGAAGTTCACGATGACGGGCCTGTCGCCCCCGAGCAGGGCCGGGAGGGATTCGCGGATCATGAGGAACGTGCCGGTCAGGTTGACCGAGATGACCGTGTTCCACAGCTCCAGGGTGGTCTTGTGGGTGTGCTCAGAGCGCAGGATGCCGGCGGCGTTGACGAGCACGTCCAGGCCGCCGCCGAGCGCGCCGACGGCGGCCGCGACGCCCTCCCGGACGGCGCTCTCGTCGGAGATGTCGAGCGGGGCGCAGGTCAGCCGGTCCGCGGTGCCGTCGGCGGCGGCCCGCTCGGCGGTGGCCTTCAGGCCGCTCTCGCTGACGTCGACCGTGTGGACGCGGCCGCCTTCGGCGAGGATCCGGTGGACGGTGGCCTGGCCGATGCCCGAGCCGCCGCCGGTGATGAGGACGCGGCGGCCTTCGTAGCGGTTCATGTCGGTGTCTCCGTAGCTCTGCGGGATCGGGGGGCCTCGTGAGCGTACGAGAAGGTGACACGTTTTGCCAGAGTGACAATTCGTGCAGACGTGCGTCGGGCTGGCGTACCCTGCGGAGGTGAGATCGCCCCGCCCGTACTCCCCCAGCACCGCCCCCGGTCCCAAGTCCCTGACCGAGCGGCGCAAGGCCGCGACCCAGCTCGACATCGCGCGGGCCGCGTGCGCGCTGTTCGCCGAGCACGGCCCGGACGGCACCACGGCCGAGGACATCGCGCGCAGCGCCGGCGTGGCGCTGCGCACGTTCTACCGCTACTTCCGCAGCAAGCAGGACGCGGTCGCCCCGCTGCTGTCGGGCGGCGGCGACGCCTGGCGGGCCCTGCTGGCGGCCGAGGAGCCGGGCGTGCCGCTGCGGGAGGCCGTCGAGCGGGCGGTGGTCCGCTCGCTGGACGTGCCGCCCGAGAGCCGGGAGGGCCTCGAGTGGACCCGCGGGCTGCTGCGCGCGGCCCAGGACGACCCTGCGCTGCGGGCAGTCTGGTACCGGGTCAACCAGGACTCCGAGGAGCAGCTGGTGCCGATCCTGGCCCGGCTCGCGGGCCCGGAGGCCGATCCGCTGGAGGTCCGCCTGCTGGCCGCGGCCGCGACGGACGCGATCCGGGTGGCGCTGGAGGTCTGGTCGGCCACGGACGCACCGCTGTCGGGGCCGGGATCGCCGGCGGAGGTGGCCGTGCGCTGCCTCGCGGAGCTCACCTCCGGCATGCGCATCCTCGGCGCCGCCGGCCCGTCCTGAGACCGCCGGGCGACCGGCGCTTGACCCTCACACCGTGTCAGGCGGTGGACTCGGAGACGTCATGTTCACCATCGGAGACTTCGCCAGGCACGGCCGCGTCTCGGTCCGGATGCTGCGTCACTACGACGCGACCGGGCTGCTGCACCCCGCACGTGTCGACCCCGCCACCGGCTACCGGTACTACGAGGGGGCCCAGCTGGCCCGCCTCAACCGCGTCATCGCGCTCAAGGACCTGGGCTTCACGCTCCAACAGGTCCGCGAGATCCTCGACGACCGGGTGGACGCCGAGCAGCTGCGCGGCATGCTGCGGCTGCGGCAGGCCGAGCTGGAGGCCGCCATGACGGCGGCCGCGGCCCGGCTGGTGCAGGTCGAGGCGAGGCTCCGGTCCATCGAGAGCGAGGGGCGCATGCCCAGCAACGACGTCGTTCTGAAGAACCTCCCGGCGGTCCGGGTGGCCGAGCTCACCGCGACGGCCGAGAGCTTCGAGCCGCACCACATCGGCCCGGTGATCGGCCCGCTGTACGACGAGCTGTTCCGGCGCCTGGGCGCGGCGGGGATCTCCCCGTCCGGGCCGGGGGTCGCGTACTACGAGGACGCCCCGGAGGGCGGCGGCGCGATCACCGTGCACGCCGCCGTCGAGGTCGCTGCCCCGCTGCAGGAGGGCGAGCTGCGCGTGCACGTCCTGCCGCCGGTGGAGCAGGCGGCCACCATCGTGCACCGCGGCTCGATGGACACGGTGCTCCCGACCGCGCAGACCCTGGCCCGCTGGGTCGACGGCCACGGGTACCGCGAGGCCGGCTACCCCCGCGAGGTCAGCCTGGAGTGCCCCGCGGACCGCGAGCAGTGGGTGACCGAGCTCCAGGCGCCGGTCAGGGCGGCCTGACCGCCGTGGGGGGGGGGGGGGGGGGGGGGGGGGGGGCGCCGACCGCGGACGCCCCTAGGGGGGTTGGTGGGGTTTGCGGGGGGTGGGTGGGCC
>NZ_JBVJWO010000014.1:23409-28070 GCF_055602345.1 Streptomyces sp. NPDC037401 | reverse complement strand
ACCAAGCGCAAAAAGAATCCCCCTCCCCCCCCCCCCCCCCCCCCCCCCCCCCCCCCCCCCCCCCCTCCCCCTCCCCCCCCCCCCCCCCCCCCCCCCCCCCCCGCCGCGGACCTCACGCGCGGGGGTCCCGGGGCTCACGGGGGTCCCGGGACTCGCGGCACAGGACCAGGAGGGCCACGTCGTCGTCGGGCCCGTCCGTGAACCGCGCCACGTCCTGCCACACCGCGTCCACCAGTCCCTGCCGGTCCGCCGCGCCGGCCAGCAGCTCCGGCAGCCGGTCCAGCAGCGGATAGAACGTGCCGGCGGCGTCGCGGGCCTCGGTGATCCCGTCCGTGTGCACCAGCAGCCGGTCCCCCGGCTCCAGCGGTACGGACACCACGGCCGGCACGACCGTCTCCGTCAGCCCGAGCCCCAGCGGGAGCCCCGGCTCGGCGAGCACCTCCGTCACCCCGGCCGCTCCCGGGGGCCCGCCCGTGCGCAGCAGCACCACCGGCGGGTGCCCGCAGGAGAGCACCCGTACCAGCGGCAGTCCCGGCGGGAACTCCAGCAGCACCGCCGTCGCGAAGAGTTCCGCGGGCTCCTCGTGCTCGGCGTCCGCTGCGGCCGCGGTTCCCGCTCCGGCGGCGGCACCCGCGGTGCGGGCCGCCTTCGCCCCCCGCGCCGCCTCCGCCGCGTCGGCCGTCAGCCGCCGGTCCAGCCGCGCGGCCACGGCCTCCAGGTCCGCGTCGTCGAGGACCGCCTCGCGGAAGGCGCCGAGCAGCGAGACCACCGTGCCGACCGCGGCGAGCCCGTGCCCCTGGACGTCCGCGACCACCGCGCGCACGCCGTAGGGGCCCTGCCGTACGTCGTACAGGTCGCCGCCGACCAGCGTGCCCCGCTGCGCCGCCCGGTACAGCCCGGAGCACACCACCGGACCCACCCGTTCCGGCAGCGGCGGCAGCACTGCCAGCTGCGCGGCCTCCGCGACCGTGCGGACACTGACCAGCTGGGCGTCCCGGCGCTTGCGGACCCAGGCGATCACCACGCCGAGCAGGCCGACCAGGGCCACGTTGACCAGGTCGACGGCCCGTGCCTGGCCCACGCCCAGGCCCGGCGCGCCCAGCAGCACCAGGACCACCACGGCGAAGACGGCCGTGCCCACCGCCCCGTAGGAGAAGGCCGCGACGGGCGGCAGCGCGGCCAGGAAGAAGCCCAGTTCGACGGTGTCGGGGGTGGCCAGCTGGGCGACCGAGAGCAGCACCAGGGCGGCCGCGGGAGCCACCCGTGCCCACCGCGGTGGCGGCGCCCCGCGCAGCCAGCCCGGCTCCGCATCCGCACGCCGCGCCCTCACCCTCTCACCCTCGTACGGCACGCCCGGGCCCGCACTCCGGGTGGCCCCGGACGGGCGCGGGCCCGAGAGTGGTCCCGTGACGGAGACCAGCGCGAGCGCCAGGATGAGCACCCGGCTCAACTGGCTGCGGGCGGGCGTGCTCGGTGCGAACGACGGCATCACGTCGACGGCGGGCCTCGTGGTGGGTGTCGCGGGTGCCACCACGTCGCGGTCGGCGCTGCTCGCCGCCGGGGTGGCCGGGCTGCTGGCGGGCTCGCTCTCGATGGCGGCCGGGGAGTACGTGTCCGTCAGCTCCCAGCGCGACTCCGAGAAGGCGGCGCTGGAGACCGAGCGCCGCGAGCTCGCCGCGGAGCCGGAGGCCGAGCTGGACGAGCTGACCGACCTGCTGGCGGAGCGCGGGCTGAGCCGGGAGGTGGCGCGCGAGGCGGCCGTGCAGCTCACCGAGCGGGACGCGCTGCGCGCCCACGCCCGGGTGGAGCTGGGCATCGAGCCGGACGAGCTGGCCGAGCCGTGGCACGCCGCCTTCGCCAGTTTCGTGGCGTTCACCGCCGGGGCGCTGCTGCCGCTCCTCGCGATCCTGCTGCCGCCGCCGGAGCTGCGGGTGCCGGTGACCGTGGCCGCCGTGCTGGCCGCGCTGGCGCTGTGCGGCATGGTCAGTGCCTGGCTGGGCGACGCCCCGCGGCCGCGGGCGGTGCTGCGGAACATGGCGGGCGGGGCGCTGGCCATGGCCGTGACCTATCTGGTGGGCCACTGGATCGGGGCCTGAGCCCTGCCCGTGCGATCGGGCCGCGATACCGCCGGGGAAACGCTGCTGCGGGCAGGATGGGGGCATGCGGATCGCGGTCACCGGCTCGTCCGGTCTCATCGGCAAGGCACTCGTACGCTCCCTGCACACGGACGGGCACGAGGTGGTGCGGCTGGTGCGCCGGCCGCCCGCCGCGCCCGACGAGGCGCTGTGGGACCCGAAGCGCGGCCACGTGGACCCGGCCGGGCTCGCGGGCTGCACGGGCGTGGTCCACCTCGCGGGGGCCGGCATCGGGGACCACCGGTGGACCGACGCGTACAAGAAGGAGATCCGCGACAGCCGGGTGCTCGGCACCCGGACGCTGGCGCAGGCAGTCGCGGCGCTGGACGAGCCGCCCGAGGTCCTGATCAGCGCCTCGGCCGTGGGCTACTACGGCGACACGGGCGACCGGGCCGTGGACGAGCACGCGCCCGCCGGGCAGGGCTTCCTGCCGCAGGTGTGCGTGGACTGGGAGGCGGCGACCGGCCCGGCCGCGGAGGCCGGGGTGCGGACCGTGCTCGCGCGCAACGGCCTGGTGGTCTCCGGCGAAGGCGGTGCCTGGCAGCGGATGTTCCCGCTGTTCCGCGCGGGCCTCGGCGGGCGGCTGGGCAACGGCCGGCAGTACTGGAGCTTCATCTCCCTCTACGACGAGATCTCCGCGATCCGGCACCTGCTGGAGAACCGCTCGGTGTCGGGACCCGTGAACATGACGGCCCCCCAGCCGCTGACCAACCGTGAGATCACGGCGGCGATGGGCCGGGTGCTGCGCCGGCCGACGGTCCTCGCGGTACCGGAGTTCGCGCTCCGGCTGGTGCTGGGCGAGCTGTCCCAGGATGTGCTGGGCAGTCAGCGCGCGTTGCCGCGCAAGCTCCAGGAGTCGGGTTTCCGCTTCGCCTTCCCGGAGATCGACGACGCCATCCGGGCTGCTCTGGCGGCCGGGAGGCGCTGACCCGGCCGGTGTGCGCGAGGCCCCGCGGAACCACCGGGCAGACCGAAAGCGACCGTTGTGCGACCGGCGTGCGACCGTATGCGACCGGACTTGCGCCCATTCGGCGGCCGAACGGGGGTATCCCCGGGGCCCGTTGGGGGAAGAACGATCCCCACAAGCCGCGCCGACCTCGGGGAGGGGCACGTGCTCAGCAGCGCACACCACGCGGACGTGGTCATAGTCGGAGCCGGAGTCTCGGGACTGTCGGCGGCACATCACCTCATCAATGCAGGAATCACCGTCACGGTCCTGGAGTCGGCCCCCGGACCGGGCGGCCGGATGGCGACCGACCGGGTCGACGGCTTCCTGCTCGACCGGATCGGCCAGCTCCTCAACACCTCATACCCTGAGCTCGCCCGCACCCCCGCCCTCGCGGACCTGCGGCTGCGGACCTTCGAGCCCGGGGCGCTCGTACAGAGCGAGGGCCGCCGCCTGGGCGTACCGCCGAGGGGGTACCCGCGGCCGGAGGCCCCGGGAGGCGCCCGCGGACGGGTCGGCCCCGGCGGCGCCCGCAAGGCCGCCCGGGCCCTGGCCACCCGCTCGCTGGAACAGGCCCGCCTCAGCGCCTCGCTGGCCCGGCTCGCCGCGACCCCGCTGGACCGGCTGCTCGCCCGGCCCGACCGGACCGCGGCGGCCGCCCTGCCGCGCACCTTCAACGGCCTGCTGCGCCCGCTGCTGGCCGCCCTGCTCTGCGACCCGGAGCTCACCACCTCCCGGCGGTGCGCGGACCTCGCCCTGCGGGCCCTCGCCCTGGGCCGGCCGGCCGTGCCCGAGGGCGGCGCGGGCGCCCTGCCCGCCCTGCTCGCCGACGGGCTCCCGCCGGGGACCCTGCACACCGGGGTCCGGGTGCGGTCGGTGTCCACGAGCCTGGTGACCACCGAGGAGCACGGCGAGTTCCGGTGCCGGGCCGTCCTGCTGGCCACCGGCGCCCGGGCCGCGGCCGAGCTGCTCCCGGGGCTGCGCGTACCGGACTTCCACCCGGTGACCGTGCTCCACCACACCGCCCCGGCGGCGCCCGCCGTGGAGCCGGCGCTCCTGCTCGACGCCGACCGGCGCGGGCCCGTGGCGCACACCGCCGTCATGAGCGCGGTCGACCCCACCCGGGCGCCGCGCGGGAAGGTCCTGATCACGTCGACCGTACTGGGGCCGCCGCCGCCCGGCCGCGCGGTGCTCGACCACCTCGCGGCCCTGTACGGCACGCCCACCGGCGACTGGGAGCTGCTGGCCGTGCACCACACCCCGGAGGCCGTGCCGGCCATGCCGCCGCCGCACGACCTGCGGCGCCCGGTGCGGCTGCTCGCGGGCCTCTACGTGTGCGGGGACCACCGGGACACGAACACCGTCCAGGGCGCCCTGTACTCGGCCCGCCGGGCCTCCAGGGCCGTCCTGGGCGACTTCGGCGTCCCGGCCGCCCGGTCCCCGCTCGCCCTGCCCGCGGCGGCCTGACCGGGCCGCCGCGGGGAGCGCCCGGGTACGGGAGAGAGGGGGAGCAGGTGGGGGCAGGGCGTCCCGCAGACGCCTTCCCAGCGGGGTCCCTCCCAGGGTTGGAGTCTTGCGAG
>NZ_JBVJWO010000014.1:18119-23399 GCF_055602345.1 Streptomyces sp. NPDC037401 | reverse complement strand
CCACTCCCCCCTCCCCCTCTCCCCCCTCCCGGCGCCACCTGAGCCGTCCCCCCGCCCCCCGCGCCCGGCTACGTGAGCGCGGCGACGCGGTCGCGGTACGTGCGTACCGCGGCCGCGTCCCGGTAGGGCTCCAGCCGGCGTTCGAAGTCGCGGACGTACTCCACGGCCCGCACCGACCGCATCTCCATCGCCTGCTGGGCCGCCTCGGCGCCCAGCGTGCACGCCTGCTCCAGCTCCCCCAGGCCCAGCCGGGCGGTGGCCAGCACCACCCGGGAGAAGAGCCGGCTGCGGGCGAAGCCGGGCGCCCGCAGCTGGAGCGAGCGCTCCGCGTGCTGGGCGGCCGCCCGGTACTGCTGCAGGTCCCGGTGGCAGTGCCCGAACTCGTCCGCGAGCTGCGCCTCGTCGTAGAACCGCGCCCAGTGCGGCGTGTCGTCCCCGGGCCGGGCGGCCGCCAGGGCCCGTTCCGCCCGCACCAGCGAGGAGGTGCAGGCCCGCACCTCGCCCAGCACTCCGTGGCCCCGGGCCTCCGCCGCGTGCAGCAGCGCCTGCACCACCGGCGGGGCGCCCGATCCGACGCCCTGCTGGGCGACCCGGGCCAGCTGGACGGCCTCCCTGCCGTGCCCCAGGTAGACCGCCTGCCGGCTCATCGTGACCAGGACGTACGCGCCGTACGCCCGGTCCCCGGCGGCCTGGGCGAGCCGCAGCGCCTGGACGAAGTACCGCTGGGCGAGGCCGTGCGCCGCGATGTCGTACGACGTCCAGCCCGCCAGCCGGGTCAGGTCGGCGGCCGCCGCGAACAGCCGCCGCCCGGTCGTCTCGCCGTACGTGCCGCGCAGCATCGGCTCGGCCTCGTGCTCCAGGTACCGCACCAGCGCCTGCCGGGCGTGCCCGCCGCCGTAGGCGTGGTCCAGGGTCCGGAAGAGCTCCGCGACCGAGCGCAGCGCCGAGATGTCCCCGCCGGTGACCCGCTGGCCGGGGCCGCGGTCGATCTGCCGCTGGCGCGGCACGGCCTGGGGCCGGCCCTGGCCGGGCACCCGCGCCTCGGGCGGGGCCTCGCCGCGGCCCACGCGCTCGTCGGCCCGCCCGATCAGCCAGTCGCGGCTGGGCACCACCAGGCCAGCGGGTGTGAAGGCGATCTTCCGCAGCTCGGCGTGGCTGCCGGAGTCCTTGCGCCACAGCCCGCTCGCGATGTCGACGGCCTCCTCGGGGGTCGCGGCGAACTCCAGCCCGGCGTAGACGGGGGCGCACGCGTCCAGGCCCAGGTCCTGGGCCGAGAGCCGCCGCCCGAGCCGCCGGGTGAAGACCTCCGCGATCAGCGCGGGCGTGGTGCCGCGCGGCTGCTGCCCGCGCAGCCACCGGGTCACGGACGTCTTGTCGTACCGCAGATCCAGGCCGTGTTCCAGGCCGAGCTGATCGACCCGGCGGGCGAGCCCCGCATTGGAGAAGCCCGCTTCCGCGATCAGCGCCGCGAGCTGCCGGTTGGGGACGCGCTGCGGGGGTCGTTCCGTCATCAGCTCCACGGTCTCCTGACTTGCCGGACCGGAGGCCCGGCCCTGATGAACGGCGCGAATGTAGCGGCCAACTGCCCTCTTGCCGCCCCCTCTGCCCCACATTCATCCGATCGTGCGAAGAACCGGGAGGACTCTTTACGGATCAGCCCTTCTCCCCCGCGTACGCTGCGCGGCATGACCCCGCACGATCCGACCGACCCCCTGCCCGCCCCGGAGATCACGGAGGCGGAGTGCCGCCGGTGCGGAACGCTCATCGCGGGGCTCGACGGCCGCTACGCCTGCGGGGTCTGCGGCTGGGTGAACGACCACTCGGAGGGCCACCGGAGGCTGCCGCGGGCCGACGAGGACCCGGACCGGCCGCGGGGCCGGGGGGTCCGGTCCGGGAAGCCCCCCCGACCCGTACGGAACCGGCCGCCGTACCCTTGCTGAGTGCGTTACATGCACACAGCAGGTTCTACGAGGAGGCGCTGCGGTGTCTGAGCTGCGGTTTGTCCGTCTGGGCTTCGGGCCGGAATCGGTCGAGTACACCGAGGCGTGGGAAGAGCAGCGCCGGGTCCACGCGGCGCGCTTCGCCGACGAGGTCGAGGACACCTGCCTCCTGCTGGAGCACCCGCCGGTCTACACGGCGGGCCGGCGCACCGCCGACAGCGAACGCCCCCTCGACGGCACCCCCGTCGTGGACGTGGACCGCGGCGGCAAGATCACCTGGCACGGCCCCGGCCAGCTGGTGGGCTACCCGATCATGAAGCTGCCCCGGCCGGTCGACGTGGTCGCCCACGTCCGCCGCCTCGAGGAGGCCCTGATCCGCACGGCCGCCGACTTCGGCGTGGAGACCACCCGGATCGAGGGCCGCAGCGGCGTCTGGGTCCTCGGGGACCCGCTCCACGAGCGGCCGTCCCTGGGCGGCCTCTCCCTCGACTTCGACCCCCGGCTGACCGACGAGGAGTTCGACCCGCGGCTGAACGGCCCGGAGTACGCTCCCTCGAACGCCGGCCAGCGCCGCGAGGACCGCAAGCTCGCCGCGATCGGCATCCGCGTCGCCAAGGGCGTCACGATGCACGGCTTCGCACTGAACGTGAACCCGGACAGCACCTGGTTCGACCGGATCATCCCCTGCGGGATCCGGGACGCCGGAGTGACCTCGCTCTCGGCGGAGCTGGGCCGGGAGCTCACGATCGCCGAGGTGCTCCCGTCCATGGAGGGCCACCTGAAGGACGTACTGGAGAACGCCGACCTGCGCCCGCGCCCGGTCGGGGAGCCCGCCGGTGCCTGACCTGCCGGGGAATGCCCACGGGCAGTCCAAGGTTGGCCGGACGTAAGAGCGTACGAATTACGGGCGTACCCTGGTGGGCGCCGCAGAATCGAATGCCGCTGAATCCCGCGTAAAGCAGAAAGGGGCGCCGGTCGTGTCCGCAGTCGCACCCGACGGACGCAAGATGCTGCGCCTGGAGGTCCGCAACAGCCAGACCCCCATCGAGCGCAAGCCCGAGTGGATCAAGACCCGGGCGAAGATGGGCCCCGAGTACACCGCCATGCAGAAGCTCGTGAAGAGCGAGGGTCTGCACACCGTGTGCCAGGAAGCCGGTTGCCCCAACATCTACGAGTGCTGGGAAGACCGCGAGGCCACTTTCCTCATCGGCGGTGACCAGTGCACCCGGCGCTGTGACTTCTGCCAGATCGACACGGGCAAGCCCGAGGCCCTGGACCGGGACGAGCCGCGCCGCGTGGGCGAGTCCGTCGTCACGATGGACCTGAACTACGCCACCATCACCGGCGTCGCCCGCGACGACCTCGCGGACGGCGGTGCCTGGCTGTACGCGGAGACCGTGCGCCAGATCCACCAGCAGACGGCCGGCCGCGAGGGCGGCCACACCAAGGTCGAGCTGCTCGCCCCCGACTTCAACGCGGTCCCGGAGCTGCTGGAGGAGGTCTTCGCCTCCCGCCCCGAGGTCTTCGCGCACAACGTCGAAACCGTGCCGCGGATCTTCAAGCGGATCCGCCCCGGCTTCCGCTACGAGCGCTCGCTCGACGTGATCACCAAGGCCCGCGCGTACGGCCTGGTGACCAAGTCCAACCTGATCCTGGGCATGGGCGAGGAGCGCGAGGAGGTCAGCCAGGCGCTGCGCGACCTCCACGAGGCCGGCTGCGAGCTCATCACCATCACGCAGTACCTGCGCCCCTCGCCGCGCCACCACCCCGTGGAGCGCTGGGTGAAGCCCGCGGAGTTCGTGGAGCTGGCGAAGGAGGCCGAGGAGATCGGCTATTCCGGCGTCATGTCCGGCCCCCTCGTCCGATCGTCCTATCGGGCGGGGCGTCTCTACCAGCAGGCGATGGAGAAGCGCAGCCGAGCTGAAGCGTAGGTTGGCGGTCTGCCCGAGGAACGAGGGCCGACCGCCGGCCGGAGCGGTAGCGAGGCGGAGCTCGACCGCAGACGCGAGAAGCGCGCCGCCGTATAGTCGTGTGAATTCACTCACCAGAGCCTACTGACCGGTAATGCCGCGGAGAAGCGGCCCGCACACTCCTCCCAGGTGGGGGCCGGTGCGGGCCGCTTTCTCGTGCCCGGTCAAGGTTTCATCACTGTTTGACCGACCGGTCACGCACTGGTAACACCAATCAGTGACGCTGGCTTCACGCAGCGCACGCACCCCCCGTTGCGCAGCACCGAGAAGGGACCGCCACATGCAGGCCGCGCCCGTACGCGCCATCGCCATCCCGACCGTCTCCGACGCCCTGCGGGCCGTCGAGTCGGTGCTCATGCGCACCGCCCGCCGCAATGCCTGGACCGCCGTCCTGGAGGACCGGCGCCGGGCGCACGACCGCGTCGAAACCGAGCACGTACTCGAGGCCGCGGCTTCCCGTACGCCGTAGGCCACGTAAACTTCGGTCTATGGCGAGGAAGGCAAACGCAGCTGACGCTGCTGCGAACCCCGGGCGACTCAAGCAGATCGCACTGACGTACAAGATGACCCGACGCGCCGACCCCAAGGTCGGGCTGATCATCGCGGGCGTGGGCATCATCACCCTCGGTGTGTTCCTGGGGATCGGCTTCCTGATCGGACACCCGGTCTACCTGGGCATCCTGGGATTCCTGGTGGCCTTCCTGGCGATGGCGATCATCTTCGGGCGGCGCGCCGAGCGCGCGGCGTTCGGACAGATGGAAGGCCAGCCCGGCGCCGCAGCGGCGGTGCTGGACAACGTGGGCCGGGGCTGGACGACCACCCCTGCCGTCGCGATGAACCGCAGCCAGGACATCGTCCACCGCGCGGTCGGCAAGGCGGGCATCGTGCTCGTCGCGGAGGGCAACCCCAACCGCGTGAAGAGCCTGCTGGCCGCCGAGAAGAAGAAGATGGCGCGCGTCATGCCCGACATCCCGGTGCACGACATCATCGTGGGCACCGGCGAGGGCGAGGTGCCGCTCAAGAAGGTCCGCACGACGCTGCTGAAGTTCCCGCGCGTGCTGGCCGGCCCCCAGGTCACCGCGGTCAACGACCGCCTGCGGGCGATGGGCGACCTGATGAGCAACATGCCGCTGCCGAAGGGCCCCATGCCGAAGGGCATGCGGATGCCCCGCGGCGGAAAGATGCGCTGACCTGCGCACCGCCACGCACCACCGAGCGTAAGAACGCTGACCCGCTTTGCATACGGGAGGGGGGGGGGGGGGGGGGGGGGGGGGGGGGCGTCCCCGCGGCCCCACCTCTTTTGCTTTTTTTTTTTTTTTTTTTTTTTTTTTTTTTTTTTTTTTTCCTCTTCTCCCTTTGCTTTCCTCTGG
>NZ_JBVJWO010000014.1:0-18109 GCF_055602345.1 Streptomyces sp. NPDC037401 | reverse complement strand
GATCACCCCCCCCACCCCCCCCCCCCCCCACCACACCCCCCCCCCCCCCCCTCTCCCCCCCCCCCCCCCCCCCCCCCCCCCCCCCCCCCCCCCCCCCCCTCCCGTATCTCCCGGCTGTCTGCCGGCGCGCTGTTCCTCGTGCTGCGGGTTCCTCGCGCTCCGGCTAGATCCGGACCTGTACGGCGCGGGCGAGGCGGTCGTGCAGTCCGCGGCCGTCCCGGTCCCAGACCACGGCGGGGATCACCAGCGCCAGCAGCAGCGTGCGCACCAGCACCCGGCCGAAGCCGAGGCGGCTGCCGTCCTCCGCGACCACGCGCAGGCCCACGGCCCGCTTGCCCGGCGTGAAGCCCACCGTGCCCACGGTCAGGATGCTCAGGGCCACGAAGAGGCCCAGGGTCCAGTTGCCGGTCCGGCTCAGCTCACCACCGGTGAGCAGGCCGTATGCGATCAGCTGGCAGGCGACCCAGTCGATGGCGACGGCGGCGAGGCGCCGGCCGAACTTCGCCACGGAACCGGGACCCTGCCGCGGCAGGCCCAGGCGCTCGCCCGGGTATCCGAAGTCGACGCCCATGTCCTCGGCCGTGGCGCGGGGGCCGGAGAGCCAGGATCCGATTGCTTGCCTGTTGTCCACCCGACCACGGTACCCGGACGCCGGACGCGCCCCGGAGGGCCCCTCGCCCCGGCCCTGGTTAACTTGTGCGAAACAAATGGGTCATGCTTGAGAAATCCCGTCTGCTTATGGTCGGGTCAGCGTGCACCACCGCACTGGTTGCACCACAGAGCTACGCAAACCCGCCCCTGCCCCGGGGGTCGGGGGTAGGAGGAGTTGGATGTTCCAGAACGCCGACGACGCGAAGAAGTACATCGCGGACAACGACATCAAGTTCGTTGATGTCCGGTTCTGCGACCTCCCGGGTGTGATGCAGCACTTCACCATCCCGGCGAAGGCGTTCGACCCGTCCGAGGAGCTGGCCTTCGACGGCTCCTCGATCCGCGGCTTCCAGGCGATCCACGAGTCGGACATGGCGCTGCGCGCCGACCTGTCGACCGCCCGCCTGGACCCGTTCCGCCGCGACAAGACGCTGAACGTCAACTTCTTCATCCACGACCCGATCACGGGTGAGGCGTACAGCCGCGACCCGCGCAACATCGCGAAGAAGGCCGAGGCGTACCTCGCCTCCACCGGCATCGCCGACACCGCGTACTTCGGCCCCGAGGCCGAGTTCTACGTGTTCGACAGCGTGCGCTTCGCGACCTCCGCGAACGAGGGCTTCTACCACATCGACTCCGAGGCCGGCGCCTGGAACACCGGTTCCGAGGAGAACAACCGCGGCTACAAGGTCCGCTACAAGGGCGGCTACTTCCCCGTCGCCCCGGTCGACCACTTCGCCGACCTCCGTGCCGAGATCTCCCTGGAGCTCGACGCGCAGGGCCTGCAGGTCGAGCGCCAGCACCACGAGGTCGGCACCGGCGGCCAGGCCGAGATCAACTACAAGTTCAACACGCTGCTCGCCGCGGCCGACGACCTGATGCTCTTCAAGTACATCGTGAAGAACGTCGCCTGGCGCAACGGCAAGACCGCGACCTTCATGCCGAAGCCGATCTTCGGTGACAACGGCTCGGGCATGCACGTCCACCAGTCGCTGTGGCAGAACGGCGACCCGCTGTTCTACGACGAGACCGGCTACGCGGGTCTGTCGGACACCGCCCGCTACTACATCGGCGGCATCCTGAAGCACGCCCCGTCGCTGCTGGCGTTCACCAACCCGACGGTGAACTCCTACCACCGCCTGGTGCCCGGCTTCGAGGCCCCGGTCAACATGGTGTACTCGCAGCGCAACCGCTCCGCCGCCATGCGCATCCCGATCACGGGCTCGAACCCGAAGGCCAAGCGCGTCGAGTTCCGCGCGCCGGACCCGTCCTCGAACCCGTACCTCGCCTTCTCGGCGCTGCTGCTCGCGGGCCTCGACGGCGTGAAGAACAAGATCGAACCGCTGGAGCCGATCGACAAGGACCTCTACGAGCTCGCCCCCGACGAGCACGCGGCCGTCCCGCAGGTCCCGACGTCCCTGGACGCGGTCCTCACCGCGCTGGAGAACGACAACGAGTACCTCCAGGCCGGCGGTGTCTTCACCTCCGACCTGATCGAGACCTGGATCGACTACAAGCGCACGCACGAGATCGCCCCGATCCAGCTGCGTCCGCACCCGCACGAGTTCGAGCTGTACTTCGACCTCTAAGCCGCCCCGCGCCGCACGGCGCCGCGCGACCTCCGGAACCCCGTCACTGCCCCCGGGCAGCGGCGGGGTTCCGTCGTCCTCCGCCCTCAGGACATGAGGGAGCGGACCAGCTTGCACGTCACGTTGGACGGGCGGTGGATGCCCGTGCGGGCGGCCATGGTCCGGATCTTCCGGTTCGTGGCCCGCTTGGCGTCGAAGGTGCCCGCGTCGAGCAGGGATATCGCCAGGCGCATGGCCTTCAGCCGGCGGTTGTGCGTCTCGTACCACTCGCGGGGCAGGCCCGCCGGCAGCGGCTTCTTCTGCGGCGGGGAAACGGATACGGCAGCGGTCATCGGCAGCCTCCCGAAGGGTGGTGTCGGACTGTTTGTTGCTGATTCGATTTTACCGCCGGGCACTGACAAAAGGCCCTGGCCAGCGGCCACTTCAGGAGGTCCGCGGCAGGTCCCCGGGGCCGCTGCGGGGTACGGTTGCGGGCATGGAGATCTGGATCAACCCCGCATGCTCGAAGTGCCGCAGCGCCGTGGACCTGCTGGACGAGGAGGGCGCCGAGTACACCGTGCGCCGCTACCTGGACGACGTACCGACCGCGGGCGAGATCCGCGCCGTCCTGGACCGGCTGGGCCTGGAGCCGTGGGACATCACCCGCACCGCGGAGCCCGCCGCCAAGGAGGCCGGGCTGAAGGACTGGCCGCGCGACGAGGCCTCCCGGGACCGGTGGATCGCCAAGCTGGCCGAGTCCCCCAAGCTGATCCAGCGCCCGATCATCACGGCGGACGACGGCACCGCGCTGGTCGCCCGCACCCCGGAGGCCGTCCGCGAGGCGATCTCCCGCACCTCCTGACCACCCCGCCTGACCACCCCGCCTGACCACCCCGCCTCACCGCACCGCCCCTAGCGGGCGAGGAAGTCCGCCAGGTGCCGGGCGGTGCCGACGGGTGCCGTGAAGGGCAGGCCGTGGTGGGTGGCCCCGGGCAGCACCTGCACCGTCGCGGCAGGCAGCGCGGCCGCGGCCGCCGCGGCGACCCGCCGGGCGTCGTGGCAGCGGGAGCGCTCCGCGAACAGCGCGAGCACCGGCAGGTCCAGCCGCGCCAGGGCCGCCGGGTCCGGGCGCGGCCCGGTGACCGGCCGTACGGACGGGAAGCCCGCGGCCCGCTCCTGGAGGCGCAGCCAGTCGGCGTCGGGCACGGCCCCGCCGCTCTCCCACTCCAGGAACCGGCGGATCCGCCGCGGTGTGGGCCGCAGCAGCCCCGGCAGCGCGCGGAGCAGGTAGCCGGGCCGGAAGCCGCCGAAGCACCCGGTCGGGTCGAGCAGGCCCAGCGCCCGGACCCGGTCCGGGGCGTGGAGGGCGTACGACAGGGCGATCCACGCCCCGTACGAATGGCCGACCACGGCGGTGGGGCCGAGCCCGAGGGCGTGGCGTACGGAGTCCAGCCAGGCGTTGAGGTGCGCGACGGTGCGCACCGGGCGGTCCGGGTCGGGGACGCTCAGGCCGGGGTCGCCCACGAGGTCGAGCGCGTGGACGCGGTGCGTGCGGGCGAGGACGGGGACGCAGCCGAGCCAGTCCATGGAGCTCGCGCCGCCGCCGGGGAGCAGGAGGAGCGGGGGAGCATCGGCGGGGCCGCAGTGGGTCACGCGGGTGGCGCCGAAGGGGGTGGCGAGGGTGCGGGTTCCGGTGCCGGCGGGCCAACGGGCCAGCAGGGCGCCGTAGGCGTCGGCGAACTCCCGGTGTGCGTACGGGTGCATGGCGGGCTCCAGAGTCTCGTTCAGCGATAATCTTGCTCATCGAGAGGTATTGATGCGGAGCATAGAGGGGAACCCGATGACCGACAACCGCGATCCGGCGCAGCTCGAACTGGTCCACCTCCTGCGGGCCGTCACGGTCGAATTCGGTCTGCGCCAGGCTGAGTTCGCCCAGCGCCACGGCATGCACCAGACCGACCTGCGGGCCCTGATCTGCCTGTTGGACGCCGGGCGGGCGGGCGAGCCCGCAACCGCCGGGCTGCTCGGCGGCCGCCTCGGCCTCAACTCGGCGGGCACCACGGCCGTCATCGACCGGCTGGAGCACCTCGGCCTCATCTCCCGGACGAGGGACCCGCAGGACCGGCGCCGGGTGCTGCTCCAGGTCGAGGAGCGGGCGACGCGGCTGGGCTGGGAGTTCTTCGGGCCGCTGATCGACGGGACCCTGGCGGTCCTCGACGGCTTCGATGCGGACGGCCGGGCGGCGGTACGGCGCTTCCTGGAGGGCGCGCACGAGGTGTTCGCCGGCGGGCCGGGCGCCGGCCGGCCGTAGGGTCCTGGCGTGGGGAACGAACAGACAGCAGCAGCAACAACAGCACGGGAGCAGGCTCCGGGCTCCGCTACGGACTCCGCTACGGACTCCGCTCCGGTTTCGGCGGCCGCCGCGGCGCTCGGCAGCGATCTGCACCTGGAACTGTCCGGGCCGGGCAGCAGGCGCGCCGCCCTCGGCCGCGCCCTGCGCGAGGCGGTGCGCAGCGGCCGCCTCGCCGGCGGCACCCGGCTGCCGCCGTACCGTTCGCTGGCCGCCGACCTCGGCGTCGCGCGCAACGTCGTCGCGGACGCGTACGCCGAGCTCGTCGCGGAGGGCTGGTTCACGGCCCGTCAGGGCTCCGGCACCCGGGTCGCCGAGGGCGTGGCGGCCGCGCCCGCGCCGTCCGCGCCGCGGCGGCCCGCCGTCACGGGCCCGCGCCACGACCTCGTCCAGGGCAAGCCCGACCCGGCGTCCTTCCCGCGGGCCGCCTGGGCCGCGGCGGCCCGCCGGGCCCTGGCCGCCGCGCCGACCGAGGCCTTCGGCCCCGGCGACCCGCGCGGCCGTCCCGAACTCCGGCGGGCGCTGGCCGAGTACCTGGCCCGGGCGCGCGGGGTGCGCACCGACCCGGAGCGGATCGTGGTGTGCTCCGGCTTCGCCAACGGCCTGCGGCTGCTCACCGGGATCCGGCCGGGGCCCTGGGCCGTGGAGGAGTACGGGCTGGGCTTCCACCGCGGCATCCTCGACGCCGCCCGGATCCGCCGGCACCCCCTCGCCGTCGACGCGGAGGGCGCGCGCACGGACGCGCTCGGGGCACTCGGGCGGTCCGTACGGGTCGCGCTGCTGACCCCGGCGCACCAGTTCCCGACCGGGGTCGCGCTGTCGCCCGCCCGGCGCACGGCCGCGGTGGAGTGGGCCGGGTCGCGCGACGCGCTGCTGCTGGAGGACGACTACGACGGGGAGTTCCGGTACGACCGCAAGGCCGTGGGCGCCCTCCAGGGCCTCGCCCCCGAGCGCGTCGTCTACGCGGGCTCGCTGAGCAAGAGCCTGTCCCCCGCGATCCGGCTGGGCTGGCTGGTGCTGCCGGACGCGCTGGTGGACGAGGTCCTGGCCGCCAAGGGGGTGCGGGAGTCCTGGGCGAGCGCGCTGGAGCAGCTCACCCTCGCGGAGTTCCTGGCCTGCGGCGCGTACGACCGCCATGTGCGCCGGATGCGACAGGGCTACCGGGAGCGGCGCGACCGGCTGGTGTCCGTACTGGCCGCGCGGGCCCCGGCGGTCCGGGTGACCGGCATCGCGGCCGGGCTGCACGCGGTGCTGGAGCTGCCGCCGGGGACCGAGGCCGCGGCCCTGGCGGCAGCCGAGGCGGAGGGCGTCGCCCTGGACGGGCTGTCCGGCTACCGCGATCCGTCGGCCGCCGGGCCGGGCCGCGAGGGCCTGGTCGTCGGGTACGCGGCCCCGCCCGAGCACGCGTTCGCCGCGGGGCTGGAGGCTCTGGGACGCGCGCTGGCACGGGCGTCCGGGTAGGGCGTGTCTGACGCCGGTCGCGGGCGGGGTCTCGTACGTTGGCCGACCGGGGGTCCGGCGGTCGGCTGCGGAAGGGGCGTCTTGGCGGAGCACGCGATGGCGGGCGGAGAGCCGAAGCCCCTGCCGGTGCCCGTCCGGCGGGGTCCGGACTGGATGTTCGGCGGCGTGTACGGGACGGTCCTCGCGAGCGCCCTGCTGGCCGCGCTCCAGAACAAGGAGGGCGGCTACACCCCTTACTACGACGCGGCGTGGGTGCTGGTGACGGCGGTGGCGGCCGGCCTCGCGCACGGCTACGCCCACCACATGGCGACCCATCAGCGGGGCACGGCCGGTCACCGGTGGCGGCTGCTGGCCCTGGCGCTGTTCGACGAGTGGCCGCTGGTGGTGGCCGCCTTGCCGACCGCGCTGCTGCTGGTCCTGTCGGGGCTGTGGGGCTGGGACGAGCCGTCGACGACGGCGCTCGGACTCGGCCTGAACACCGCGCTGCTCTTCGCCTGGGGAACCTTCGTGGCGCTCAGGCTGGGCTACGGCCTGACGTCCGCGCTGCTGATCGGCGTCGCGGACGCGGCCATCGGTCTGGTGATCGTGGCGGCGAACGCCGTCATCAAGTGACCCTCGTCAAGTGAGCGTCGTCAGGTGGCCGTGATCACGTGAACGTCACCACGTCGACGTCACCACGGGGCCTCGGCGAGCCGGGCCTCGGCCTCCGCGAGGAGCTCGGTGAGGCGGAGCCCGAAGGCGGCGCCGCGCGGATCGGGCACCCCGGTCCGGGCCGCCGTCAGCAGGGCGTCGACCGCCCGCCCGTAGGCGCCGGGCACATCGGTCCAGTCCGGCAGCATGGCCACGCCGTGCGTGCCGCGCAGCTCGATGCCGACGCCGGCGGCGGCCCGGGGCGCGCCGAGGGTGAGGGCGGCCGTGCTGGAGGCGCCCGAGGCGTGGCGCAGGACCAGGTGCACGGTGCCGGCGGGGCCGCGGGCGGCGGTCAGGCCGGTGACCTCGCCGAGTACGGGGATCAGGACGGACAGGGCGTGCGGGCCGACGTCCCACAGCCCGCCCTTCTCGCGCCGCCAGGGCGAGGCGGCGTACGGGCTCGGCGCGCCGTCCGGGCCCCCGGCGGACTCGGTGGAGTGGACCGCGCCGTACCAGTGGGCCGCGGCGGTGAACCAGCCGTCCAGGGCGGCCTGTTCGGCCACCCATCCGGCGGTGGGCTCGGCGAAGCGGAGGGTCAGGAAGACGACGGAGGCGACCCCGGCCCGGTCGGCGGCCCCGGCCACCGCCCGCGCACTCCCGACGTCCGTCGCGACCGGCTTGTCGAGGAGCAGGTGGCAACCGGCTTCCGCCGCGCGGACGGCCAGCGGGGCCTGCACGTCCGGCGGCAGCGCGAACGCGACGGCGTCGCAGTCGGCGAACATCGCGTCGGGGTCTTCGTACACCTTCACGCCGTACTGCTGTGCCAGAGCGGCGGCCGCCTCGGGGCGCCGCCCCCAGATTCCGGCGAACTCGGAGCCGGCGTGGGCGGCGAGGGCGGGCGCGTGGGTCCGGGCAGCCCACGGGCCGGTTCCGAGGAGGCCGACGCGCGGCAGGTGGCCCGGACCGGCAGGGTTCAAATCGTACGAAATGCTCACGCGGACAGTGTGCCTCACTGCCGGCCGGGCTCCGGGGAACGCGCTGAAACGCCGGTAACACGGGGTTCACACCCGGGCAACGGCCGGGAAATCGCGGATTGGCACGCTGCGGGCATCACCGCAGCACCCGCAGAGTCTGCGCCGGAGCGACGCACCGAAGGATGGGGCCCGTGGCTTTCAAGGCTGAGTACATCTGGATCGACGGCACGGAGCCGACGGCGAAGCTTCGCTCCAAGACGAAGGTTCTCGCCGACGGTGCGGAGCTGCCCGTCTGGGGCTTCGACGGATCGAGCACGAACCAGGCCGAGGGCCACGCCTCCGACCGCGTGCTGAACCCCGTCTTCTCCTGCCCGGACCCGATCCGCGGCGGCGGCAACGTCCTCGTGCTCTGCGAGGTCCTGAACATCGACATGACGCCGCACGAGTCCAACACGCGTGCGCAGCTGCGTCCGGTCGCGGAGAAGTTCGCCGGCCAGGAACCGATCTTCGGCATCGAGCAGGAGTACACCTTCTTCGACGGCGTCCGCCCGCTCGGCTTCCCGGTCGGCGGCTTCCCCGCCGCCCAGGGCGGCTACTACTGCGGTGTCGGCGCGGACGAGATCTTCGGCCGCGACATCGTCGAGAAGCACCTCGACCACTGCCTCGCGGCGGGTCTGGAGATCTCCGGTATCAACGCCGAGGTCATGCCGGGCCAGTGGGAGTTCCAGGTCGGCCCGCTGGCGCCGCTGGAGGTCGCGGACCAGCTGTGGATCGCGCGCTGGCTGCTCTACCGCACCGCCGAGGACTTCAACGTCTCCGCGACGCTCAACCCGAAGCCGGTGAAGGGCGACTGGAACGGCGCGGGCGCGCACACCAACTTCTCCACCCGCAAGATGCGCGAGAACTACGACGCCATCATCTCGGCGTGCGAGGCGCTGGGCGAGGGCAGCAAGCCGCTCGACCACGTCAAGAACTACGGCGCGGGCATCGACGAGCGCCTGACCGGCCTGCACGAGACCGCCCCGTGGAACGAGTTCAGCTACGGCGTCTCGGACCGCGGCGCGTCGGTGCGCATCCCGTGGCAGGTCGAGAAGGACGGCAAGGGCTACATCGAGGACCGCCGCCCGAACGCCAACGTCGACCCGTACGTGGTGACCCGCCTGATCGTGGACACCTGCTGCACCGGCCTCGAGAAGGACGGACTGGTCTGAGGTCCGACGGACCGAGGTCTGACGGCCTGAGGTCTGACGGACCGACCGGCCCCGCAGGTCGGGCAGGTCGGGCAGGTCCCGCAGGTCCCGGAGAAGCGCCCGCCGTTCGAGTGCGGGCGCTTCTCCGCGTTCCGGGCCGCGCAGCCCTCCCTGCCCGCCCGTCACACGGCCACCAGTGGTTTCGGGACGGATCCGCTCAGCATGCGATACGAAGGCCCGGTATGGGCGGCGCGAACAAGCCGCCGGGGCGGTCGAACACGCTCAAGTAGCGCGGAATTTGGGATTCCGCTCCATGAAGTGAGACGGGGTCTGCCCCGGACGCCCACCATCTGATTGAATGAGCTCATGGCCAGCCATTCGCACACCTCGACAGGTCGCAGCGACCTCGAGCCGTTCTGGCCGTCCCGTCAGCACGACGATTTCGACCGGGTGTGTTGTCGCGCGCAGAACGCGCCGGCCCTCTAACGCCTGCAGGACTCCTGTAGGCCTTCGGTCTGCGCGGCACACGTACGTCTCTCCTGCCGACGACTCCGCGTGAAAGAGCTGACCACTCATGGCGAACACCCGTACCTACCCCACTGCTGCCGCTTCCGCTGCGACCGCCCCCCTGACCTTTCCCGCCCACCGCCACCGGCTGCGAGCGGTCGACCGCGACGAGGTGGCACGGGTCGCCGACTTCCTGCCGCCCGGCGCGACCTGGCTGCCCGCCCCGCAGCACACCGTGCCCGCCCTGCCGGGACAGCCGCCGATGATCGGCTACCTCGTGCTCGTACCGGCCGACCAGCAGCCCCCGGTCGCCCTCGCCGCGCACCCCGCGGCCCCGGCCGTCGCCGTCGCCGCCGCCACCCCCGCGCCCGGTCCGGCGGACGCGCTCGTACGGATCGACTCCGCCCAGCGCACCGCCGAAGTCGACGGCGAGGTGCTGGACCTGACGTACCTGGAGTTCGAGCTGCTGGCGCACCTGGTCGCGCACCCGCACCGGGTGCACAGCCGCGACCAGCTCGTCACGACCGTCTGGGGCTACGGCCACGTGGGCGACGGCCGCACGGTCGACGTCCACATCGCCCGGCTGCGCCGCAAGCTGGGCGCCCGGCACCGCGGCGCCATCCAGACCGTGCGCCGCGTGGGCTACAAGTACGCGCCCTGACCTGCCCTCCGCCTCACCAGGCACCGCACGAACACGGTGGGCCCGCATCCCCGGAACGGGATGCGGGCCCACCGGCCGTTCAGGAGCGGTCAGGACCGGTCAGGACTTGTCCGCGGCCTCGGCCACGGTCGCCGTCGCCGTCACGGTCACCGTCTCAGCCACAGCCGCGGTCGCGGTGGCGGCCTTCCGCCGGGCCATCACGCCGAGCAGCACGTCCAGCACCAGGAAGACCGCCAGGCTGATGCCGAGCAGCGGGACGAACCAGCCGACGAGCGCCGTCACCGCGACCACCGGCAGCAGCGCCGTCACGGGCAGCCTGCGCCAGGCGCCGCGCGGCTGGGGGCGGCCGAAGGACAGTCCGCGGGACTTCGTCGGGCGGCGCAGCCACCACATCCGGTAGCCCCAGAAGACGAGGAACATCACGCCGAGGGCCAGGGCGGCCAGTGCGATCTGGTTGACCAGGCCGAAGGTGAAGCCCATGTGCACGTCGATGCCGAAGCGCGTGAGCTTGGCGAGCAGCGGGTAGTCGGCGAAGCGGAGGGTGTCCATCACCTTGCCGTCCGCGGGGTCCACGGCCACCGCGTCGAAGTGCACCGGGACCTGCTTGTCCCGCTCCTTGACGACGTAGCCCTTGCCCTCGGCGGGCAGGGTGATCTGGAGCTGCTCCGTGACCCCGGCCGCGCGGGCGGCTTCGACGACCTCGTCGATGCCCACGTCGGGGCCCTTCGGCGCGGTCCGGGCCGCGCCTTCGTGGTGCCCGGCGTGCTCGTCGGCACCGGCCTCGCCGCCGCCGATCGAGGCGGAGACGGACGGGGTGGCGCCGCCGAGGCGGTCCTGGAGCTGCCCGATGTTCTCACCGGCATACGTCGACCAGGTCAGACCGGTCGCGGACAGCACCACCAGGCCGGCCGCGGACCACAGGCCCACGGTGCCGTGCCAGGAGAGGGTCCGGCGGCGCCCGGTGGCCTTGCGGTCCGGGAGCACGAGCTCGGCCTTGCGCTTGCGCCGGCGCCCGATCCACAGGGCCACACCGCCGAGGGCGACGACCCACATCCAGCTGGCGGCCAGCTCGCTGTATATCCGGCCGGTCTCGCCGAGCTGGAGGTTCGCGTGGAACGTCGACAGCCAGGCGCGCAGCGGCAGCGCGTCGCCCGCGGTCTCCACCTGGCCGCGGACCTGCGCGGTGTAGGGGTCGACGAACACGGTGAGGGTGTTGCCCTCGGCGACCTCGGGGGTCTCGATCAGGACGCGGGTGGTGGCGTCCCTCTCGGGCGCCGGCCAGACGGCGACGACCTCGCCCTGAGACTCGGCGGCGCGGGCGGCGGCCACCTGCTCGCCGAGCGGCAGCGCCCGGCCGCCGGCCGGTGCGGTCACCGTCAGCTCGTGCGAGTAGACGATCTTCTCGGCCTGGTAAGAGAGGGCGTAGAGCAGGCCCGTCGTGGCGGCGAGGAACAGCAGCGGGGCGATCAGCAGGCCCGCGTAGAAGTGCATGCGCAGCAGGAGCGGGCGGACGGCCGCCCAGGTGCCGGGCGTGCCAGAGGTGCCGGGAGCGCGGTCGGCGCTCTCCTCGGCGGAGGCGTCCTGAGTGGGGGGATCCTGGACGGAGACGTCCCGGACATCGTCGATGGCCATGGTGGTCCTAGGTGTCGGCGGGTGTCGGCGAAGACATGGGGATGCGGCCCCGGGTCGCGCCGGTCGCCGTCAGGCGCAGGCAGGAAGGCCGGGGGCCGTGGTGCTGGATGCCCGCAGGACCGGGGGCCCGCGCCGGACCAGGGCGTGGGCGGGCACGGCGCCGCGCAGCGCGCGCGGACGGACGTACGGGCGGGGGCGCGGGCTGCGTCCGGGCAGGGCCGGCACCTGCGCCCGTACGAGCAGCAGAGCGCGCAGCAGCGGAGCGGCCGCGAGCGCTCCGAGGGCGTGCAGGGCGCGGGCCAGCCGGAACACCGCGGCCTCGCCGCGGGCCAGCCAGAGCGCGCAGAAGAGGGCGGCGGCCGCGTGGGCGGCGACCATCCCGAGGGTGCTGTGACCCGCCATCCCGGCCATCCCGGCCATGTCTGCGATGCCCGCCGCGTCGGCGGGTCCTGCCGTCCCGGCGGTCCCGGTCATCCCCGTCATCCCGGACGCGGCGTGGTGCGCGTGCGCGCCGTGCGCCGGAGCCGGGGCGGCTTCTTCCGTACGGCCGAAGGCGAGGTGGAGCGCCGCCTGCACGGCGAGCAGTCCGCCGCCGATGGCGACGGTCCCGCGGCGGCGCGCGGCGGCGAGCCAGCCGAGGACGGCGACCGCCCCGAAAGCCGCCACAAGTACGCCGAACGGAAGGTCGTGGCCAGACATGTACGAATGCCCCACAGCGGCCAAGGCGACACACACCGCCGCGAACATCGCGGCCCGTGTGGCGCGCATCGGCGACCGGGCATCTGTCATGGTCCGAACATGCTCCCATCCCCGGTGCGACCTGCCCAGACCGGGTACCGGTTGCGCCCGCCGGAGGCCGATGGCGGATCATGACCGGATGACCCCCTTGGTGATGAGCCCGGTCTACGCGGGCGGCGTACAGCTCGGCGCCTACGCGCTGGAGCGGCTGGACCCGGCGGCGCGGAAGCGGATCCTGCGCGGGTGCTCCACCAATGTCGACAACCTCGACGCGGGCCGCTGGGACACCCTGCTCAGCAGCGCGTTCGTGGTCGAGGAGCCGATGCCGCTGGCGTACGCGCTGCTCCTGCTGGCGGTGCTGGGGTACGCCGAGTACGCGTACGGCGCCTGGTGGACCGCCGGGGTGTTCCTGCTCGGGCACACCGCGGCGACCCTGCTGGTCTACGGCGGGCTGCGGGCCCGCCGCGCGGAGACCGGGACCCGGCGGGCCGTCGACGTGGGGGCGAGCTACGGGTTCAACGCCGTGCTCGGCGCCCTGACCTCGGCCCTGCCCCGCGGCGCCGTGCGCAACGCGGCGCGGGCGGGCCTGCTCGCGCTGGCCGTGCGGCCGGTGGCGGCCCGTACGCGGACCTTCACGGACGCCGGGCACCTCGCGGCGCTGGCCATCGGACTCGGGGTGTCGCTGGTGGTCGATTACCGTTCACAGAGAAGTACATAAATATGTAAAGCATCACCAAACGCACGAAACCCACCCGCTGGAGCCGCCACGATGACCGCCACCCCGTCCACCACCGTCGCCAACCTCCGCGACCTCGGCGGCACCTCGCTGCCCGGCGGCCGTACCGTACGGCCCGGCCTGGTGCTGCGCTCCGGCCAGCTCGACCGGATGGACCCGGCGGCCGACCCGGCCGTGGCGGCGCTGGGGCTGCGCACCATCGTCGACTTCCGCACGGACGCGGAGCGCGAGGACCACCCGGACCGGGTGCCGGAGGGGGCCCGGCTCCTGGTCGCGGACGTGCTCGCCGACAAGGTGAAGTCGGGCGAGATGCCGGCCGCGGCGCAGCTCAAGCACATCCTGAGCGACCCGATCGTGGCCGAGCGGGAGCTCGGCGGCGGCAAGGCGGAGGCTCTCTTCGCCCAGACGTATCGTTCCTTCGTCAGCTCGGGCTCCGGCCAGGCCGCGTACCGCACGCTGCTGACCGAGCTCGCCGACCCGGACGCCGGCCCGCTGCTCTTCCACTGCACCGCGGGCAAGGACCGCACCGGCTGGGGCGCGACGGTGATCCTGTCCCTGCTCGGCGCGGACGACGAGACGCTCATGGCGGAGTACCTGTCCGTCAATCCGGCGGTCCGGCAGGCCTTCGCGCCGATGATCGAGGGCTTCACGGCCTCGGGCGGCAACCCGGACATCGCCCTGGCGCTGATCGGGGTCGTCCCCTCGTACCTCCGGGCCGCGCTGGACGAGGCCGAGACGCGGTACGGCTCGATGGAGAAGTACGTCCGCGAGGGACTCGGCGTCGCGGACGAGGCCGTCGAGGCGATCCGGAGCCGGCTCGTCGCCTGAGGGCCGTGCGGGTGACCATCCGACGATTCGCTCGTTCTGCTGAACGTGACCGTCCCGGATGCCGCCGCCCGCCCCACGTCCGTAACCGCCGCCGACACCGGCCTCGTCGACGTCGAGCGCGCCGAGGCCGCCCTCGTCGAGCACTACACCCGGCTGGTCCGCATCGGCTATCTGGTACTGCCGCCCTCCCTGGGGCGCAACCGGCGGGTGCTGACCGCCCACGCGCTGGCGCAGCGGGCGCTGCCGCCGGGCCGGGGCGCACCGGCTCCCGCCTCTGCCGTCCCCGCCCCTGCCGTCCCCGCGGCCGCCGTGCCCGGGCCGCGCAAGGGGGACGCGGGCGGTGCCTCGGCCGGCCGCGGCTACGCGTACGTACGGCTGCGGGTGCTGCGCTCCGCCCTGGACGCCGGGCTGCCGCTGAGCTTCCGGTCCTGGCCCCGGCGGGCCCAGCTGCCGCCGCTGCTCCCCCAGGTCTGGGGGCTGCGGCTGTTCCCGCGCTCCGGGGGCGCCGACGAACTGGCCCTGGACCAGCGGATGTCCGCGCTGACGGGCCCCGGGCGGGCCGCGCTGGTGCTGCGCGGCCTCGAGCGGCTGCCGGAGCCCGAGGTGCTCCGGGTGCTGGCCGACGCCGGGGTCGGCGATCCGGCCGCCGCCCTCGCCGAGGCCTCCGAGGTGTCCGGGGCGTCCGGGGTGGCGGACGGGCTGCTGGACTCCACCGAGTTCGACCCGTGCGTACTGCAGGCCCGGCCCACGGACCTGATGCGGCGGCGCGCGCACCTGAAGGCCGGTCTGGCCGCGGTGGCCGCCGCGCTGGTGTGCGGGGCACTGATCGGGCTGCCGGGCGGCGGCTGGGGGGCGGACGGTGCGGCGGCCCCGCCGTACGCCCGCAACGCCGCCGCCGAACGCGCCCTGGACCCGGCGCAGGTGACCCGGGTGGCGCCGACGGCGTGGCGGACGGCGTCCCGTACCGACTTCTCGGTGTGGCCCGTGCGCGGCGGGCGGGCCGGCGACCGGGCGCTGCTGCGGCGGGCGCTGGCCGTGTGGGCCCGGCCGGGGGCCCCGGTCCAGGTCTCGGCCACCCCGGGCACGCCGTCCGGCCCGGCGATGGGGCCGCCGCAGCTGCTGTACGCGGGCGAGGTGGACCAGGCCGTGGTGGTGCTGCTGTACGACGGCCTGCGCATCGTGCGGTACGCCGAACCGCGCGCGGGGACGGCGGGCGCGGCGCTCGACTTCGCCCGTGCCGACGGGGCGACGGCGGGGACCGCGGACGCCCTGGTGGTGAGCCGGGTCGACGGCAACGTCCGCTATCTGACGGCGCCCTGGGTGCAGGCGGCGGCCGTGCGCGACCTGCTGCGCCCGGCGGCGGGCACGGTCCCGCTGGAGCTCGGGGACGACGGGGTCACCGCGCCCGTGCAGGCGCCCGCGCCGGGTGCCTCCTGTACGGGCTGGAGCGCGCTGGCGCTGTCCTCGGCCGAGGGCACCCGCCTGGTCACGGACCTCGGCGAGCTGACCGCGGCCCGGCTGACCTCCGGCCCGCCCGGGGCGCCCCGCGACCCGGCCGGCACCGCGGACCTGGAACACTGGGCGCACACCGCCTGCCTGCTGCCCGCTGCCCGCTCGCACGGCGTGCGCACGGTCAACTCCTGGCCGTACGCCGAGCAGGTGCTGCCCGAGGGCGACGGCACGGCGCACTGGGTGTGCACGCGCGCCGAGACCTGGCGGGGTACGGAGGCCCGGGTGCTGGCGCAGTTCCATGCGCCGGGCGCCGGGTCCGCCGACGGGGCGCCGGCGGCGCGGGCGGAGGACTCGGCGGCCTGCGGGGAGCGCGAGCCGCGGGTGCTGGCGGGCGTGCTGTGGAAGTCCCGGGACGGGCACTGGTACGTCCTGGCAGCGGGCAGCGGGCAGTTCGCCTCGCTGTCGGTGAGCGGGGGTGTCACCGGGCGGGCGGCGGGCCGCGTGCTGGCCCTGCCGGCGGAGGCCGGGGCGCGCGTGGAGCTGGAGGGGCGCCTGAAGGACGGCACGACGGCGGGCGTGCTGCGCTGAAGGCGCGCGGAGGCAGGGAGCCGCGGAGTCGCGCGGGCACGCAGGCACGCGGGCGCGGATGAAGAAGTGCGCGCAGAGGGGTGTGCTTCGCTTCTACCCGTCAGTACATTGACGCCATGTCTAATACGCAGCCTGCCCCGGTGGCGTCCGAGCACAGCGAGCTCAAGGCCCGGAAGGTGGCCTTCGACTGGGACGGGACGCCGCTCCACTGGCTCCCGGGCGACCCGTTCGCGACGCACACCATCAACGTGCTGCACCTGCTGCTGCCCGCGGGCGAGCGGTGGTTCGTCCACGTCTACAAGCAGGTGCTGCCGCTCATCACCGACGACCGGCTGCGCCAGGACGTGATCGGCTTCATCGGCCAGGAGGCCATGCACGCGGCCGCGCACGACGACGTACTGCCGCACCTGCGGCGCCAGGGGCTGGACCCGACCCCGTACACGGCACAGGTCGACTGGCTCTTCGAGAAGCTGCTGGGCGACCGGACCCTGCCGCCGGGCCGGGCCCGCCGGTGGTGGCTGATGGAGCGCGTCGCGATGATCGCGGCGATCGAGCACTACACGGCGTTCCTCGGGAACTGGATCCTCAACGCCGACGAGCTGGACCGCCGCGGCGCGGACCCGGTGATGCTGGACCTGCTGCGGTGGCACGGGGCCGAGGAGGTCGAGCACCGCTCGGTGGCCTTCGAGCTGTTCATGCACGTCGACGGCAGCTACCGGCGCCGGGCCAGGACCTGGGCCACGGCCTTCGGCGCCCTGGTGTTCCTGTGGCAGCGCGGTGCCCGCTTCTTCATGGAGAACGACCCGACGCTGGTGCAGGGGAAGGCGAGCTTCGGCCAGTTCTACCGGGCGGGCCGGCAGGGCGTCCTGCCCGCCACCCCCGACATGCTGCGCTCGATACCCCGCTACCTCTCCCGCGCCTACCACCCCTCGCAGGAAGGCTCGACGGCGCAGGCTGCGGCCTACCTGGCCTCCTCGCCCGGCGCGAACGGAGGCAAGTGAGATGCCCCGCGCGCTGACCGTCGCGGCGCTGGCCGGCGGTGCCTGGCTGGCCAGGCGCGCCCTGCGCACGCGGATCGCCCGCTCGCCGCTGTGGCCCCTGCCCGCCCTGGAGAACCCGGTCTCGGGTCACTCCCCGCGGCGCAGGCTCCGCGCGCGGATCGCCGCGCGCACCGAGCCCGCGGAGGGGGTGGTGCGGCTGCGGCTGGAGTCGCCGGAGCTGCCGCCGTGGACGCCGGGCTCACACGTGGACGTGGTGCTCCCCTCGGGCCTGGTCCGCCAGTACTCGCTGTGCGGGGACCCGTTCGAGGCCGGTGTCCACGAGATCGCCGTACGCCTCGTCGAGGACGGCCGGGGCGGCTCCCGCGAGGTCCACGAGCAGCTGGTGGAGGGCGCGGAGCTGGAACTGCGCGTCCCGCGCAACCGCTTCCCCCTGGCGGCGGCGCAGTCGTACGTCTTCGTCGCGGGCGGCATCGGCATCACCCCGGTCCTGCCCATGCTCCGGGCCCTGGGCCCCGGCGCGGACTGGACCCTGCTGTACGGGGGCCGCTCCCGCGCCTCGATGCCCTTCCTCGGCGAGCTGGCGGCGTACGGCCCCCGGGTCACCGTCGTCCCGGAGGACGAGGCCGGCCTCCCGGACCTGACCGCGCTCGCGTCCGCCGCCCCCGGCACGGCCGTCTACTGCTGCGGCCCGGCCCCGCTGATGGACGCGGTGCTGGCGGCCGTACCGGAGGGCGTCACCGTCCACCTGGAACGCTTCACCCCGCCCGCTCCCCCCGCGGCCTCCGCCTCCAAGCCCTTTACGGTCGAACTCCGCCGCTCGGGCCGCACGATCGAGGTCCCCGCGGGCGAATCCGCCCTGTCCGCCATCCGCAGGGAGCTCCCGAACACCCCCTACTCCTGCCAGCAGGGCTTCTGCGGCACCTGCCAACACCGCGTCCTCGGCGGCGGAGTGGACCACCGCGACACCCTCCTGACGGACGCGGAACGGGAAGGCTCGATGCTCCTGTGCGTCTCCCGCGCCGCGCACGACCACCTGGTCCTGGACCTTTGACTTCCGCTCCCCGCCCTAAAGGGCGGGGATTCCTACCACGGTCGGCTGACCGTCTCGGTGGGTTCCTGCTTCAACGCGCTGCGCCGGTACG
>NZ_JBVJWO010000013.1:154709-229692 GCF_055602345.1 Streptomyces sp. NPDC037401 | reverse complement strand
TCCGACTCTATCAGATCTTTCCGACCCGATTTCCTCGGCGCTTTCCAGGTTCTCGCTTTCGCGTTTCCCTTTTCGGCGTTTCCGACTCTATCAGAACCTTTCGGTCCTGACTCCCAGTCAGCGGGCTTGTCTTCCTTGCCCGTTGGGCCGTTCCGACGAGTGAGACCTTAGCGGATTCCTTACCCCCGAACCTAATCGGCGGTCGTGCCTCTCGGACACGGATTCCTCATTCGCAAATACGCATGAAAACGAGACGACAGGGTGCGTCGTTCGTTCGAATGGTTGGTGCGGAATGGCTGTCCGGGGACCGACCGGAGTCGGCGCTCACGTCGGACAACTCGGAGAACACTACGGATGCGAGGGTTCCGTGTCAACCGCCGGACAGACGTCACCCCCGGGGTCTACGCTGGGTCCCATGACTACGCATGCGCCCAACCTTCGCTGGTGGGCCGCCTGACGGCGGCCGACCTCCAGACGAACGCGCGCATGCGCTCACGGCCGCCGCCCTCGGCGGCCGTTTCTGTTTCCCCTGGGAGCTCCGGCCACCGAGCCGGCGCACACCACATCACAGGGAGAAGCAGAGAGATGAAGCGGATCTTCAGCGGGATCAAGCCGACCGGGCACCTGACGCTGGGCAACTACCTCGGGGCCGTCCGCCAGTGGGTCGGGACCGGCCAGTTCGAAGACGAGGCCGTCTTCTGCGTGGTCGACCTGCACGCACTCACCGTCGAGCACGATCCAGCCCGCGTGCGGCGGCTCAGCAGGCAGGCGGCGACCCTGCTGCTCGCCGCCGGCCTCGACCCCGGGCGCTGCACCCTTTTCGTACAGAGCCATGTGGACGAGCACGCCCGCCTCTCCTACCTGCTGGAGTGCACGGCCACGGACGGCGAGCTGCGGCGGATGATCCAGTACAAGGAGAAGGGCGCGCGGGCGCAGGCGGCGGGAGAGGGCGTACGGCTGTCGCTGCTCACCTATCCCGTGCTGATGGCGGCCGACATCCTGGCCTACGGGACGCACGAGGTCCCCGTGGGTGAGGACCAGCGGCAGCACGTCGAGCTGACGCGGGACCTCGCCGTCCGCTTCAACCAGCGCTACGGGCACACCTTCACCGTCCCGAAGGCCACCCACCCCAAGGTGGCGGCGAGGGTGATGGACCTCCAGGACCCCACGTCGAAGATGGGCAAGTCCCACGAGGTGTCCGCCGGGGTCGTCTACCTGCTCGACGAGCCGGGCGTCGTGCGCAAGAAGATCATGCGGGCGGTGACCGACAGCGGGAGCGAGGTCGGGTACGACCGGGAGGCCAAGCCGGGCGTCAGCAACCTGCTCGACATCCTCGCCGCGTGTACGGACGGCGATCCGGAGAAGCTGGCGGAGGACTACGGGTCGTACGGGGCCCTCAAGAAGGACACGGCGGACGCCGTCGTCGAGCTGCTGCGCCCGGTGCAGCAGCGGCACACCGAGCTCTGCGCCGATCCGGGGCGGGTGGATGCGGTGCTGCGGGAGGGTGCCGCGCGGGCGCGGGCGATGGCCAGGCCGGTCGTCGACGCGGCGTACGCAGCGATCGGCCTGCTGCCGCCCGTCCAGGGGGAGTAGGGGTGTAGAGGAGGGGTGTAGTGGAGGAGAGGGCGCCCCTCTCCTCCACTGTGCCGGTCGGCCCGGGTCAGCTGCCGGTGCCGGAGGCGAGCTCGCGGCTGCGGTCGCGGGCGGCTTCGAGGGCGGCGATCAGGGCGGCCCGCACGCCGTGCTTCTCCAGCTCGACGATGGCGTTGATGGTCGTACCCGCCGGGGAGGTGACGGCCTCGCGGAGCTTCACGGGGTGTTCGCCGCTGTCGCGGAGCATCACGGCCGCGCCGATGGCGGCCTGGACGATCAGGTCGTGGGCCTGGGCGCGCGGGAGGCCGAGCAGGATGCCGGCGTCCGTCATGGCCTCGACGAGGTAGTAGAAGTACGCGGGGCCGGAGCCGGACAGCGCGGTCGCGGCGTCCTGCTGGGATTCGGGGACGCGGAGCGTCTTGCCGACGCCGCCGAAGATCTCCTCGGCGTGGGCGAGGTGCTCGGCGGTGGCGTGGCTGCCGGCCGAGATGACGGACATGGCCTCGTCGACGAGGGCGGGGGTGTTCGTCATGACGCGCACGACGGGCGTGCCGGGGGCGAGGCGCTCCTCGAAGAAGGAGGTCGGGACGCCCGCGGCGCCGCTGATGACGAGGCGGTCGGCGGGCACGTGCGGCGCGAGCTCTTCGAGGAGCTTGCCCATGTCCTGCGGCTTGACGGTGAGGATGAGGGTGTCGGCGCGCTTGGCGGCTTCGGCGTTGCTGACGGCCTCGACTCCGTAGCGGGTACGGAGTTCCTCGGCGCGCTCGGCGCGGCGGGCGGTCACCAGGAGCTTGGACGCCGGCCAGCCGCCTCGGATCATTCCGCTGAGGAGGGCCTCACCGATCTTGCCGGTGCCGAGGACTGCGACTGTCTGGGTCATACGGGCTCACCTCGCCGAGCGGTCTGTGCTGCGTACGTCCACATCCTTGCACCCGGACGGGGCGCCGGGGCGGGAGTGTCCGATGGGCGGTCGGGGCGGTGCGGGCGGTCAGGGCGTGCGGCGGCGGAGGGTGGCGGCTCCGAGGCACAGGACGACGAGGGCGCAGCCGGCGACGACGAGTGCGTCGCGGACGAAGTCGCCGGTCACGTCGGTGTGCCGCATGACCTGGTTCATGCCGTCGACGGCGTAGGACATGGGGAGGACGTTCGAGACCGCCTCCAGGACGGGCTGCATGGTGTCGCGGGGTGCGAAGAGTCCGCAGAGCAGCAGCTGGGGGAAGATCACGGCGGGCATGAACTGGACGGCCTGGAACTCGGAGGCGGCGAAGGCCGAGACGAACAGGCCGAGTGCGGTGCCGAGGAGTGCGTCGAGCAGTGCGACGAGGAGCAGGAGCCAGGGGGAGCCGACCACGTCGAGGCCCAGGGCCCACAGGGCGGTGCCGGTGGCGAGGACGGACTGGATGACGGCGAGGGCGCCGAAGGCGAGGGCGTAGCCGCCGATCAGGTCGCCTTTGCCGAGGGGCATGGCGAGGAGGCGTTCGAGGGTGCCGGAGGTGCGTTCGCGCAGGGTCGCGATGGACGTGATCAGGAACATCGTGATGAGCGGGAAGATGCCCAGGAGCGAGGCGCCGGTGTTGTTGAAGGTGCCGGGGCTGCCGTCGAAGACGTAGCGGAGCAGCACCAGCATGAGGACCGGGACCAGCAGCATCAGGGCAATGGACCGGGGGTCGTGGCGGAGCTGGCGCAGGACGCGGGCGGCGGTGGCGAGGGTGCGGGCGGCGTTCATCGGGTCTCCTGCACGGCGGCGGGTGCGGTGGCGGGTGCGGTGGCGGCGGGTGCCTCGGCGGCGGCCTGGTCCACGAGGCGCAGGAAGCCTTCTTCGACGGTGTCGGCGTCGGTGCGGGTCCGCAGCGCGTCGGGCGTGTCCTCGGCGAGGATCCGGCCCTCGCGCATGAGGAGGAGGTTGTGGCAGCGCTCGGCCTCGTCCATGACGTGGGAGGAGATGAGGAGGGTGGCTCCGCGTGCGGCGATGTCGTGGAAGAGGTTCCACAGGTCGCGGCGGAGTACGGGGTCGAGGCCGACGGTCGGTTCGTCGAGCACGAGCAGCTCGGGGGATCCGAGGAGGGCGACGGCGAGGGAGACACGGCTGCGCTGGCCGCCGGACAGGTTGCCGGCGAGGGCGTCGGCGTGGCCGGTCAGGTCGACTTCGTGGATGGCCCGGGCGACGCCTTCGCGGCGGCGCCGGGCTGCGGCGCCGCGTCCGGGGTCGAGTACGGCGGCGAAGTAGTCGAGGTTCTGCCGGACGGTGAGGTCGTCGTAGACGGAGGGCGCCTGGGTCACGTAGCCGATCCGGGAGCGGAGCTCGGGGGCGCCGGCGGGCTGTCCCAGTACGTCGAGGGTGCCGGTGACGTGGGCCTGGGTGCCGACGATCGACCGCATCAGGGTGGACTTGCCGCAGCCGGAGGGGCCGAGGAGGCCGGTGATCCGGCCGCGCGGGACGTCGAAGTCGATGCCGCGGACGACGGTGCGGGGGCCGCGGGTGACGAAGAGGCCGCGGGCGTGCACGGCGGGCGGCGGTGTCCCCGCAGGGGTTTTATTCATCATGTGATGAATAATGCTCCTGCGGCTGCTCCCCGTCAATCGCCGGAGTCGGTGTATCGGGTGCCGTCGGGAGCGGTCGGGTGTCAGAAGTCCCGGGGAGCCGGGGCCCTGGGGGGCGCGACCGGCTCCGGCGCGGGGACGGGGTGCGGGTCGCGGATCAGCAGCAGCGCCATCACGCCGGCGAGGATGCCGACGAGCCCGGCGGCCAGGGTGGTGGTCGTGAGGGCAGAGGCGAAGGCCTCGCGCAGCGTGGAACCGGGCAGGGCGGCGGTCAGTTCGCGGGCGCCGCCGCCGGCCAGGACGTGGGCCTCCCCGGCGGTGAGGGGCGGGATCATGCTGCTGGTGAGGATGGTGCCGGTGACGGCGACGCCCACGGCGTAGCCGAGCTGGCGGAAGGTGCTGACGGCTCCGCCGGCCATGCCGGCGCGCTCCCGCGGCACCGAGTCGAGCGCGGCGCCGGCGAGGGCCGGGGAGACCAGTCCGGTGCCGAGGCCCGCGAGCGCGAGGCCGGGCACCAGCACGGTCCAGGAGGAGTCGGCGGAGACGAAGCCCTGGGCTGCGGTGCCGAGCCCGACGAGGATCAGGCCGAGGCCGATGACGAGCCGGCGGCTGACCCCGCGCAGCAGGCGGCCGCCGACCGCGGCGACCACGAAGGCCGTGGCGGCGAGCGGGAGGACCGCGAGGCCGGCCCGCGCCGGGCTGAGGCCGAGCACGGTCTGGAGCCAGATGGAGAGGTACGGGAGAACCGCGAAGGCGGCGGCGTTGAACGCGAAGGCCCCGGCCATGACGGCGACGAAGGAAGGCGTGCGGAAGAGCGAGAGGTCGAGGAGGGGGTGGGTCGTGCCGTTCTCCACGGCGACGAAGGCGAGCAGCGCGAGGAGGGCGACGGCGAGCGTCGTCAGGGTGCGCGGGGAGGTCCAGCCGAGCGCGCCAGCGCGCTCCACGCCATACGTCACGGCCCCGGCGAACAGGGCGAAGGTGGCCGTGCCCGCCCAGTCGATACGGGACTCCTGCGGGGAGCGGGACTCGGGCACGGTGCGCCGGGTGAGCCAGATGCCTACGACGCTGACCGGGATGTTCACGAAGAAGATCCACCGCCAGCCGGGGCCCTGGGTGAGCAGCCCGCCCAGGATCGGCCCGATGGCGGAGCCGGTGCCGCTGACCGCGCCCCACAGGCCCAGGGCGACCGCGCGGTCCTTGCCCTGGTAGACGGAGCCGAGCAGCGGCAGGGTGGTGGCGAACATGGCGGCGGCGCCGACGCCCTGGACCATCCGGGCGCCGACCAGGAGCGCCGGCGACCACGCCAGCCCGCAGGCCAGCGAGGCGGCGGCGAACAGGGCGACGCCCAGGACGTGGACGCGGCGCCGCCCGAGCCGGTCGGCCGCGGTCCCGAAGCCGAGGACGAGGGCGGCGAGCGCCAGGGCGTAGCCGCTGATGACCCACTGCAGGTCGGACAGGGAGGCGTCGAGCACCCGCGCCATGTCGGGCAGGGCGACGACGACGATCGTGACGTCGAGCAGCAGCATGAACGTCGACAGGCAGACCGCCGCCACCGGCCCCCACTTGCGCATGACCATTCCCCGTCCGTCCCGGCCGGTCAGGCGCGGTGGAGCAGCGTGGTCATGGCCGTGTGGAGTTCGGCTTCCGGGTCGGCGACGGCCGTCGCCGCGCGCCAGGCGACGAAACCGTCGGGGCGTACGAGGACGGCGCCGTCGGGGCTCGTGCCGTGGCGCTGCGCCCAGTCGTCGCCGCTGTCGCCCGCGGGGTTCAGGTCGGCGGCGGCGCCGGTGCCGATGGTGTGGGCGGTGAGGGGTGCGCGGAGCCGTTCGGCGACCCGCCGGGCCGCGTCCTGCCACGGCGAGCCCTCGGAGCTGAGCAGCACGAAGGTCGTGGTGTACAGGTCCAGGGAGGAGATGCGCTCGCCGGACCTGTACAGCCACAGGTGGGGGGCCCGGGTGCCGGGGGCGCCGGTCAGGTCCATCCGCTCGGGCACGACGGGTGCGCCCGGGTCGGTGCCGACGACGGCGCCGCGGTTGTAGCGGTAGCCCATGGCCACGGTGAGGACCCCGCCCTGGCGGCCGCCGCCGGCACCGGGCGCGGGGGCGTACCCGGGGTGGCTGTGCTCCGCCGAACGGGCCGAGGCGCGCTGGCTGGTCGCGCGGGCCACCGGGAGCCGTTCGGCCTCGTACGTCTCCAGCAGGCTCGGGCCGGCCGCGCCCGTCAGCACCGCGGCGAGCTTCCAGGCGAGGTTGTGCGCGTCCTGGATGCCGGTGTTGGAGCCGAAGGCCCCGGTGGGCGACATCTCGTGGGCGGAGTCGCCGGCGAGGAAGACCCGGCCGGCGGTGTACCGCTGTGCGACGCGCTGCGCGGCGTGCCAGGGGGCCTTGCCGGTGATCTCGACGTCGAGGTCGGGGGCGCCGACGGCCCGGCGGATGTGGTCGGCGCAGCGCTCGTCGGTGAAGTCCTCCATGGTCTCGCCCCGGTCGGGGTGCCAGGGGGCGTGGAAGACCCACCGCTCGCGGTTGTCGACGGGCAGCAGCGCTCCGTCCGCGCCGGGCTTGGTCAGGTAGCAGACGATGAAGCGCCGGTCTCCGATCACCTGCGCGAGTCCGCGGGAGGTGAAGGTGACGCTGACGTTGTGGAAGAGGTCGCCGGGCCCGTCCTGGCCGATGCGCAGCTGCTCGCGCACGGGGCTGCGCGGCCCGTCGGCGGCGACGAGGTAGTCGGCTCGCACGGTGCTGTGCTCGCCGGTCCCGCGGTCCTTGACGACCGCCGTCACGCCGTCCTCGTCCTGGTCGAACGAGAGCAGTTCGGTGGAGAAGCGCAGGTCGGCGCCGAGCGTGGGGGTGAGGTTCTTGAGCACCGGCTCGATGTCGTTCTGGCTGCACAGGCACCAGCCGCTCGGGCTGAAGCGGGCGAGGGCGCCGCCGGGGTCGATCTCCTTGAACAGCCATTCGGAGTCGTCGCCGGTGAGGGAGCCGCCCTGGAGGATGCCGTGGTTGTCGGCGAGGACGGCGGCGGCCTGCCGGATCTGCCCTTCGACGCCGGCGGCGCGGAACAGCTCCATCGTGCGCACGTTGATGCCGCGGCCGCGCGGGTGCAGGGAGGTGCCCGCGTGCTTCTCGACCAGCATGTGCCTGACGCCTTGGCGGCCCAGGAACAGTGAGGTGCTCAGGCCCACCAGGGAGCCGCCCACGATGAGGACCGGCACGCGGTGGTCGACGTTCTCGTTCATCAGTTGCTCCAGCTCCAGCCGCACGGGGGGACGTAACTTCCATGCCCGGTGCGGCGGCCGTTCCCTCCCTCTTTCACCCGCTTGGTTCCCTCATGTAGCGCCGATCGCCCCATCGGACAAACATCGGTTCTGGAGTGCCGCCAGCGCGTAAAAAGGGCGCCGGACTCCGCGGTCCGCTCGTGGGTCACCCACGCGGATTCCACCGACGACTGATGGTGCGTCACGAAGCGTGGCGAGCACCCGGTCGCGAAGGAGCGAAGATGACAACCCTGTCCGAACGGATATCCCAGTCCGCCTTCGACGGCTCCCGGCTTCGGGTCGTCCTGTTGCTGGACCTCCACGACGGCGCCCAGAAGCAGTTCCTGGAGGCGTACGAGCACCTGCGCAACCAGGTGGCATCCGTGCCCGGCCACATCAGTGACCAGCTCTGCCAGTCGATCGAGAATCCCTCCCAGTGGCTGATCACCAGCGAATGGGAGAGCGCACCGCCCTTCCTCGCCTGGGTCAACAGCGAGGAGCACGTCGAGACGGTCCAGCCGCTGCACGGCTGCGTCCGCGACACCCGCTCGCTGCGCTTCAGCGTCCTGCGCGAGACGGGCAAGCCCTTCCAGGAGTTCCCCGAGGGCAAGGGCCACCTGCAGTCGGCCCCGCGGATCGGCGACGGCATCGTCCGCCACGCCCTGACCTTCACGGTCAAGCCCGGCAGCGAGAAGAAGGTCGCCAAGCTCCTGGCCGACTACACCTCGCCGTCCGCCCGCGTCGACGAGACGACCCGGCTGCGCCGCACCTCCCTCTTCATGCACGGCAACCGCGTGGTCCGTGCCATCGAGGTCGAGGGAGACCTGCTTGCGGCGCTGCGGCACGTGGCCCGGCAGCCCGAGGTCCGGGCCCTCGAAGAGGCCATCAACCCGTACCTCGAACAGGACCGCGACCTCAGCGACCCGGACTCGGCGCGGGTGTTCTTCACCCGGGCGGCGCTGCCGGCCGTGCACCACCTGACCGCCGACGGCGGCGAGCCCGCGGACGTCGAGCGCCACGCGCTCTTCTACCCGGCCAAGGAGGGCTGCGGCATGGCCCTGGCCCGGCTGCTGGCCCGCCAGGACGAGGCGGCGGCCGACGACCTGACGAGTCCCGTCGTCAGCAGCACCATCTTCCAGCGCGACGACGTCGTCGTGCGTCTCCTCGACGTACGCGGCCCCCTCGGCTCGCGGCCGGCACTGGCCCTGGGCATCGAGGGCCCCCGCAAGGCGGCGACGTTCGCCCGGCTGCTCGACACCACGCAGGTCGAGGCCCCCGCCGGCGACCGCGACGTCGAGCGGTTCCTCACGCAGGCGCAGATGAGCCTGCTCACCGACCGTCACGCACCGGAAGGCGCCTGACCGCACCTCCGGCACCCCGCACGCGGCGCTGCCGCGTGCGGCGGCGGCCCCCACCCCCGCCTGCACACACCACTGGAGCATGCAGACATGACGACGCACCGCCATCGCATCGTGGACCTCAGCGACATCCAGCCCAACCGCAGGCGCGGAGGCGACCTGCGCGCCATGCTCACACCCACCGCCGTCGGTGCCACCAGCGGCTTCATGGGGCTGGCCCTCATGCAGCCCGGTGAGAGCATCGCCGAGCACTACCACCCGTACTCCGAGGAGTTCGTGTACGTGGTGCAGGGTCTGCTGGAGGTGGACCTCGACGGGGAGCCGCACGAGCTGCGGCCCGACCAGGGCCTGCTGATCCCGATCGACGTACGGCACCGGTTCCGCAACGTGGGGAACACCGAGGCCCGGATGGTCTTCCACCTCGGCCCGCTGGCCCCCCGCCCGGAACTGGGACACGTGGACACCGAGCACACCGAAGGCGCCGAGCAGGGCTGGCCGCCCGAACCGGCTGGGGCGGTGTCGTGACCCGGCGGGTCGCGGTCACCGGCCTCGGCATCGTCGCCCCCGGAGGCGTGGGCACACCGGCGTTCTGGGACCTGCTCTCGAACGGTCGCACCGCGACACGTGCCATCACCTTCTTCGACGCGGCGCAGTTCCGCTCGCGCATCGCCGCCGAGGTCGACTTCGACCCGGTGGCCCTGGGCCTCGACGCGGAGCAGATCGCCCGCTCGGACCGGTACGTGCAGTTCGCGATCGTGGCCGCCCGCGAAGCCGTACGGGACGCCGGCCTCGACCCCGAGAAGGAGGACCCCTGGCGCATCGGCGTCTCGCTGGGCACCGCGGTCGGCGGCACCACGCGGCTGGAGCACGACTACGTCGGCGTCAGCAGCAGCGGAAGCCGCTGGGACGTGGACCACCGGCGGGCCGACCCGCACCTGCACCGGGCGTTCTCCCCGAGCTCCCTGGCCTCCGCGGTCGCCGAGGAGGTCGGCGCCCACGGACCGGTGCAGACCGTGTCGACCGGATGCACGTCCGGACTGGACGCGGTCGGGTACGCCTTCCACGCGATAGAGGAGGGCAAGGTCGACGTCTGCATAGCCGGCGCGTCGGACTCGCCCATCTCCCCCATCACCGTGGCCTGCTTCGACGCCATCAAGGCGACCTCTCCCAACAACGACGACCCGGCCCACGCCTCGCGGCCGTTCGACGCCAACCGGGACGGGTTCGTGATGGGCGAGGGCGGAGCCGTCCTCGTGCTCGAAGAGCTCGAACACGCCAAGGCCCGCGGTGCGACCGTGTACTGCGAGATCACCGGTTACGCCACCTTCGGCAACGCGTACCACATGACCGGGCTGACGCCCGAGGGCCTGGAGATGGCCAAGGCCATCGACACCGCCCTCGCCCACACCCGGATCGCCGGCTCGGCCGTCGACTACGTCAACGCGCACGGCTCCGGCACCAAACAGAACGACCGGCACGAGACCGCAGCGGTCAAACGCTCCCTCGGCGCACACGCCTACGAGGTCCCCATGAGCTCCATCAAATCCATGGTGGGCCACTCCCTGGGAGCCATCGGCGCGATCGAGCTCGTGGCCTGCACCCTGGCGCTCGCGCACCAGGTGGTGCCGCCCACGGCGAACTACGAAACGCCGGACCCCGAGTGCGACCTGGACTACGTGCCGCGCACGGCCCGGCCCCTGAAGCTGCGCACCGTCCTCTCGGTCGGCAGCGGCTTCGGCGGCTTCCAGTCGGCGGTCGTCATGACCCGCCCCGGTGGGAGGACCTCATGAAATCCGGCACAGACCGGCGGACGGTGGTCACCGGCCTGGGCGTCGTAGCCCCCAACGGCATCGGCGTCGAGGCCTTCTGGAAGGCGACGGTGGAAGGCACCACCGTCCTCGACCGGGTGACGCGCGAGGGGTGCGAGCACCTGCCCCTCCGGGTGGCGGGCGAAGTGCGCAACTTCGATCCCTCCGAACTGATCGAGGAGCGCTACCTCGTCCAGACCGACCGGTTCACGCACTACGCGATGGTCGCCGCCGACCTCGCGATGGACGACGCCCGGCTCGGCCGCGCCGACTACGAGGACTCCCCCTATTCGGTGGGCGTCGTCACGGCGGCCGGTTCCGGCGGCGGCGAGTTCGGCCAGCGCGAGCTCCAGCGGCTGTGGGGCCAGGGTTCCCGCTTCGTCGGGCCGTACCAGTCGATCGCCTGGTTCTACGCGGCGAGCACCGGCCAGATCTCCATCCGTGCCGGGCTCAAGGGCCCCTGCGGAGTCGTGGCCAGCGACGAGGCCGGCGGCCTGGACGCCTTCGCCCACGCCGCGCGGGCCGTCCGGCTGGGCACCGACGCGGTCGTCGTCGGTGCCGCGGAGGCACCGCTCGCGCCGTACTCGATGGTCTGCCAGCTGGGCTACGAGGACCTGAGCACGAGCGCGGACCCGGACCGGGCCTACCGCCCGTTCACCTCCGACGCCCGCGGATTCGTACCCGCCGAAGGCGGTGCCGTCCTCGTCGTCGAGGAAGAGGAAGCGGCCCGCCGCCGCGGCGCCCCCGTCCGGGCGACGCTCGCGGGTCACGCCGCGACCTTCACCGGGCCCTCCCGGTGGGAGGAGTCCCGGGAAGGCCTGGCCCACGCGATCCGCGGCGCCCTGCGGGAGGCCGGCTGCGCACCCGGGGACGTCGACGTGGTCTTCGCCGACGCCATGGGGACGCCCGAGGCCGACCGTGCCGAGGCGCTGGCGCTCACCGACGCGCTCGGCGACCACGGCCGGCGGGTGCCGGTGACGGCCCCGAAGACCGGCATCGGAAGGGCGTACTGCGGAGCGCCCGTGCTGGACACGGCCACCGCGGTACTGGCCATGGAGATCGGCCTGATCCCGCCCACGCCGAACGTGTTCGACGTCTGTCACGACCTCGACGTCGTGACCGGCCGGGCCCGCCCCGCCGAGGTCCGCACCGCCCTGGTGCTGAGCCGCGGGCTGATGGGCTCGAACTCCGCGCTGGTCCTGCGGCGCGCCGCCGACCACTCCTCGTGAGCACGTAAGGAGCCCACGAACAGCACGAAACCCAGAAAACACAAGAAGCACAGGAGACACACGAAACGCACGGAACGTCCGAAAGGAGAAGGCATCATGACCGCTCTGACCATCGAAGAGCTGGCCGCCCTGATGAAGAAGGGCGCCGGCGTCACGGTCGACGCCGCCGACATGGCGAGCCGGCCCGACTCCGGCTTCGACGAATGGGGCCTGGACTCGCTGGGCCTGCTCGGCATCGTGGGCGAGCTGGAGAACCGCAGCGGCCTGCCGCTGCCGCCCGACGCGGACAAGTGCAAGACCCCGAGGGAGTTCCTCGACCTCGTCAACGCCACCCTGAAGACTGGAGTCTGAGGTGCCCGGACACACCGAGAACGACATCACCATCGCCGCCCCCCTGGACCTGGTCTGGGACGTCACCAACGACATCGAGAACTGGCCGCGGCTGTTCAGCGAGTACGCGTCGGTCGAGATCCTCGAACGGGAGGGCAACCGGACGGCGTTCCGCCTCACCATGCACCCCGACGAGAACGGCAAGGTCTGGAGCTGGGTCTCCGAGCGGGTCACCGACCGCAAGGCCCTCACGGTCCGCGCCCGCCGCATCGAACCCGGCCCGTTCCAGCACATGAACATCCTCTGGCAGTACTCCGAAGTGCCGGGCGGCGTACGGATGCACTGGACGCAGGACTTCGCGATGCGGCCCGACGCGCCGGTCGACGACGAGTGGATGACCGCGAACATCAACCGCAACTCGCGCATCCAGATGGAGCTCATCCGGGACCGGATCGAACAGCGCGACCCGGAACGCAGCACGGCCTCCGTCAAGGCCACCTGACACCCCGCCGCCACGGTCCGCCGTCCCCGGCGGACCGAGAAGGGATCCGCACCGATGCACCAAGCTCTGATCGTCGCCCGCATGGCACCGGATTCGGCGCCGAAGATCGCGGAGCTGTTCGCCGCCTCGGACTCCGGCGAACTGCCCGGCCTGGTGGGAGTCACCAAGCGCACGCTGTTCCAGTTCGGTGACGTCTACCTGCACCTGATCGAGGCCGACCGGCCCCCCGGTCCCGCGATCGCCAAGGTCAAGGAGCACGCGTCGTTCCAGGACATCAGCCGCCGGCTCACGTCGTTCGTCAGTCCGTACGACCCGGAGACCTGGCGGGACCCGAAGGACGCCATGGCGCACGCCTTCTACCAGTGGCAGCGCGACGCGGCCCCCTGATCCACAGGCACCGGCCGACCGCCCCGACCCGGCAACGACGCCGGGCCGGGGCGCAGGTCCGCGGAACCCTGCGGCTGCGGGTTATGCGGGGACGGTGGACTCGAAGGCGTGCAGGTACGGGTTGACCGGCCGGACCTCGCCCACGACCAGCCCGGCTTCGGCCATCCGGTCGACCAGGCTCTGCTTGGTGTGCTTCGCGCCGCCGACGTTGAGCAGCAGCATCAGGTCCATGGCGGTGGTGAACTTCATCGACGGCGTGTCGTCGACGAGGTTCTCGATGACGACGACGCGGGCGCCGGGACGGGCCGCCGCGATGACGTTCCGCAGGGTCCTGCGGGTGCTCTCGTCGTCCCACTCCAGGATGTTCTTGATGATGTAGAGGTCGGCTTCGACCGGGATGCCGTCGCGGCAGTCGCCGGGGACGATGTCGGCGCGCTGTGCCAGCGCGCCGCCCTCGCGCAGCCGCGGATCGGCCCGCTCCACCACGCCGGGCAGGTCGAGCAGGGCGCCGCGTACCTCCGGGTGCTTCTCCAGCAGGCTCGCCAGTACGTGCCCCTGGCCGCCGCCGATGTCCGCGACCACGGACACTCCGGTGAGGTCGAGGAGCTCGGCGACGTCGCGTGCCGACTGCACGCTGGAGGCCGTCATGGCCTGGTTGAAGACGTGGGCCGATTCGTGTGCGTCCTGGTGGAGGTAGTCGAAGAAGCCCTTGCCGAAGAGGTCGTGGAACACGCTCCCGCCGGAGCGCACCGCCTCGTCGAGCTTGGGCCAGGCCTGCCAGGTCCAGGGCTCCGTGCACCACAGGGTGATGTAGCGCAGGCTGTGCGGGTCGTCCTCGCGCAGCAGCCGGGACATCTCGGTGTGGACGAACTTCCCGTCCTGCGTCTCGGAGAAGATCCCGTAGCAGGTCAGGGCGCGCATCAGCCGGTGCAGGGGCTTCGCCTCGCAGTTCAGTGCCGTGGCGACTTCGGCGGCGGTGGCGGGGGTCTCGCCGAGCGCGTCCGCGACGCCGAGGCGGGCGGCGGCGCGTACCGCCGCGGCGCAGGCGGCGCCGAAGACGAGCTCCCGCAGCCGCATGGCCGGCGGCGGAGGGACGGTGGCGGTGGTGGGGGCGGAGGTGGTGGGGGCAGGGGTGGGGGTGGTGCTCAGGGTGGTCATGCCGTCTCGATTCTCCTGGTGAAGGGGATCGCCGGTCAGCACATCCCGGCGGGCTTGGAGACCCCGCAGCGATTGCGTTCGAAGGTGTTGTCCGTTGCGGCGCCCGCCGCGGTGCTCTGGACGGCCAGGTCCGCCGGTCCGTTGCCCGTCACGGTGTTGTCGCGGATGACGTTGCGGGTGTTGGGGGCGCCCACGACCGACTGGAAGAGCACGACGCCGCCCGAGAACGGCGAGGTGCCGACGTTGTCGCGGATGGTGTTGGAGTGGACGACCGTGGCCTCGGCGCCGGTGAGCACGATGCCGCTGCCCTCGATGACGGGGAGCCGGGCGGTGGCCGGGCAGGACTTGTTGTTCTTCTCGATCAGGTTGCCGTGCAGGGTCATGTCGCCCGCCGCGGGCTTGGACTCGTCTCCCACCACGAACACTCCGGCGCAGTTGCCGGTGAGGGTGTTGCCGGAGGCGGTGAGGTTCCTGATGCGGCGGAAGGTGACGCCGATCCGGTTGCCGGTCATGGTGTTGTCGCGGACCACGGTGCCGAGGGTGTCGGTGGCGCCGCCTTCGGAGTCGACGGTGTTGGCGAGGAAGAGGCCGGCGTCGCCGTTGCCGCGGCCGGTGTTCCGGCGGAAGTCGCCGCGGGTGGACCGCTCCTGGGCGATGCCCCAGACGCCGTTGGCCTCGGAGGTCACCTTGCGGACGGTGAGGCGGTCGGTGCGGGTGGCCCAGAGGCCGTGCTTCGGGAAGCCGGACAGGGTCAGGGAGCGGATGGTCACGCCGCCGAGCGTCGCGTCCGCCGTACCCGTGACGCAGATTCCGTTCCCGGCCTGGGCACAGGCGTTGGCGGCGCGCGCGGCTGCCGGAGCGGGCTTGATCACGGTCGCCGCCCCGGCCCCGACCAGGGTCAGGTCCGGCTTCGTGACGAGCACGCTCTCGCGGTAGGTGCCGGGCAGCACGAAGATGGTGTCCCCCGGCCTGGCGGCGTCTACCGCGGCCTGGATCGAGCGCCCGGGATAGACCGTGTGTGCGACCCGCCCGGCGGACGGCGCGGCTGCGCCGATGCCCGTGGCCACGACGACGGCTGCGCCGGCGACGCACATGAGCTGTCGTTTCGTCATGTTGCCGAAGCTAGGGTCGATCACCGGCGGTCGCCACACGGGGTAGCCAGATGGATACACCCTGGCGCGACACGCCGATGGACACTGCGCCGTACGGGCGGGACGCGGGGATCCGGGCCGCTCCGGGGGTAGGGGTCCGGTCCCGGGGAGGGTCCGGGGAGGGCCCTACTTCTTGCGCTTCGGGCGGCGCGCCGCCGGATTGCCCGTGCGGGCCGAGCGGCGGCGGTGGAACTGCTGGACCGCCTGCTCGTACTCGGCGCGGGCGAGCTGCTCGCCCGGGGCCTCGTAGAGGGAGCGGAGGAAGTACGCGATCAGGCCGCCGATGAAGCCGATCGCCTTCAGGCCCTTCAACGAGGCCTCGTCCGACGACGCCCGCGGCCGGCGGGTGAAGGACTCCCAGGCCTTGGCGAAGGCGATGGAGCTGCAGATCGCGAACATCACGACCACGGAGATCGAGACGAAGCTGCCGACCTGGCCGATCTCCAGGCCCTCGTACGCGAAGCGCAGCAGGAAGGCACCCGCCACGGCCCCGAACAGCGAGCCCGCCGCGACGCCGACGCGGCGCAGGACGTAGTTGCCGTCGTGGTTCAGCCACGTCGTGCCGAAGAAACGGATCTCCTCGGGCTGCGGCCCCACGGGCAGGGGTCCGGAATCGGCCGCCCCGGACGCGCGGTCGGGCTTCTCGTTCGGTTCGTCGCTCACACCAGCGATTATCCCCCGCCAGTCCGTGGACCCATCGGGGACGCACGGTCACGGATCACTCGCGCGCCGTGCCCCCGGCCGGTCCCGTTACGAGCAGCGCGGCTTACGAGCAGCGCGGCGCGATGTAGCCGTCCGCACCCGTGTTCACGTAGGCGTCGGCGACGTACTGGCCGTTGCCGATGTTGTCCCAGATGTTGCTGGTGCCGTAGGGCCCGGACACGTTCGTCCCGGGGCACTGGCAGTTGATGGGCACGGAAGCGCCGTACGGCAGGACCTTCACGATGCCGTAGCCCGTACCCGGGCCGCTGCGGACGTTCACGCGGTAGCCCGGCGCGACCGGATAGCGCTTCGTTATGGCCTCAGTGGTCATGTGATGCCCCTCCCCCATTGCTTCACCGTGCGTCACTCGCGCAGGTTAGCAAGGCTCGACTAGGCTCCATGGGCGCGCCGGCGTACAAGCACACGGGGGGTGGGCATGCCGCGCCCAGCAGATTCAGCACAGCCGACCCAGCCGGAATACGCCGGCCAATACCAACTGGAGTCCGTTCTGGGTTCCGGCGGAATGGGGGTCGTGCACCTGGCCACCTCCGCCTCCGGACTGCGGCTCGCCGTGAAGGTCGTACACGCGGACTTCGCCGCGGATCCCGAGTTCAGGGCCCGTTTCCGCCAGGAGGTCACCGCGGCGCGGCGCGTCTCCGGTGCCTTCACCGCGGCCGTCGTCGACGCCGATCCCGACGCCGAACGGCCGTGGATGGCAACCCTGTTCGTGGACGGGCCGACGCTCTCCGAACGCGTCAAGCGGAGGCCGCTGGAGACCTCCGAACTGAGCCGCCTGGGCGCCGGACTCGCCGAGGCGCTGCGCGACATCCACCGGGCGGGTCTCGTCCACCGGGACCTCAAGCCGAGCAACGTCCTGATGGCTGCGGACGGCCCGAAGGTCATCGACTTCGGCATCTCGCGCCCGTACGACAGCGATCTGCGCACCGAGACGGGCAAGTTGATCGGGACGCCGCCCTTCATGGCCCCGGAGCAGTTCCAGCGGCCGCGGGAGGTCGGGCCGGAGGCGGACGTCTTCGCGATGGGCGCGGTCCTGGTGCACGCCGCGACTGGCCGCGGCCCCTTCGACTCGGACAGCCCGTACCTGGTCGCCTACCAGGTCGTGCACCACGAACCGGACCTGTCCGGGGTGCCCGCGGAGCTGACCCCGCTGATCGCGCGGTGCCTGGAGAAGGACCCCGCCCGCCGGCCGACCACGGACGCACTGATCGCCGAGCTGCGCTCGGCCGCGTACCCCACCGCGGAGGACACGCGCGCCTTCATCCCCGCGCCCCGGCAGCCGGACCGCGACGAGGAGACCCACCGCCGCGTCCGGATCGCAGACGCCGCTGCCGCTGCCGGGCCCGTACGACCGCGCCGTGCGCGACCGGGGCGGCCGAGGCCCCGCCGCCGGCCGGTGCTCACCGCCGCCGGGCTGACGCTGCTGCTGACCGCCGGGGCGGTCGGCACGTACGTCCTGTGGCCCGAGGGGACGACGCCCGCCGGGCCGGCCGCGCGCGCCGCGACCGCGCCCGAGCCCTTCCGCCCCTGGGCGGTCCCGGTGGTCGACGACGGCCGGGAGGTCCGCACCCCCGTCTGCTCCCATGCCGGGAACTCCGTCTACTGCACGGGCCCCGGCACCACCGCGGTCCGGCTCAACGCGGCCGACGGCACGGCCCGTTGGACCGTCAGGGCACCCGACCGCCACGACCGCGAGGAGGAGAACCGGCCCCCGGTGCTCGCCGGCGGACTGGTCCACACCGTCACGTCGGGCAGCAGCAAGCTGGAGGCGCTGGATCCCGCGACCGGCGCAGCACGCTGGTCCGTGCCGTTCTCGTCGTACTCCGGGCTGCTGCACGCCGGTCCGGCGCGCGACACCGTCCTGCTGATGGCACCGGACGGCCGGGTCACGGCCCTCGACTCCGCGTCCGGCAGGCAGCGGTGGTCGGCCCGGGCCGGCGGCGTCGGCTCGTCCTGGGTCCCGGGCCCCGGGGGCGGCGAGGTGCTGATCGCGACGGCCTCGGCGAACGGCACGTCCACGCAGGTCCGGGCCGTGGACACGGCGACCGGCTCGGTCCGCTGGCACCTGCGGATCCCCGGGACGCTCACCCCGATCGGCACCGGCGACGGCGCCCTCTTCCTCCAGCGGACCGACCTGGACGAGCTCACCGACGCCGTGGTGCGCCTGGACCTGGGATCCCGCCGGGTCCGCCAGGTGGTCCTGCCGCTCAAGCTCGACCAGGCGCAGGCGACGACCGGCCCGGACGGGACGGTGTACCTCTTCGCCGCCGGGGGCGCGCTGGTCGCCGTACGGACGGACGGCGCGCCCGCGGAGCGGTGGCGGCTGGAGACGTCGGTGGCCCGCGGCTCCCGGCCGGTCTTCGCGGACGGGCGGGTGTACCTGACCGCCGCCGACGGGAGGCTGCTCGCGGTGGACGCGACGGCCGGCAGGCTGCTCGGGCAGACCGGACCGCGGATGGACGGCGGCCGCTACACCTTCACCGCGATGGTGCCGGCGCCGCTGCCCGCGGCCGGCCGGGTCTTCGCCGGCGCCCCCGACGGATCGGTCTTCGCGGTGGCCGGCCGGGACCCGGCGGCCTGGTAGCACGAAGGAGCCGGCCCCATTGGGACCGGCCCCTCCCCCGACTACGGGCGCCCGGCTACGTGCGTCCGGCGCAAACGATCAAGGGCAACCCAACGCTCGTGCTTCAGCCGAGCAGGGAGACGTCCCGCACGGCGCCCCGGTCCGCGCTCGTCGCCATCGCCGCGTACGCGCGCAGCGCCGCCGAGACCGTACGTACCCGGTCCTTCGGCGCGTACACGCCGCCCAGCGCCTCCCGCCGCGCCGCCAGCGTCTCGTCGTCGACGAGCAGCTCGATGGAGCGCTTCGGGATGTCGATGCGGATCCGGTCGCCGTTCTCGACGAGCGCGATCGTGCCGCCCGAGGCCGCCTCCGGGGAGGCGTGGCCGATGGACAGGCCGGACGTACCGCCGGAGAAGCGGCCGTCCGTCACCAGCGCGCAGGTCTTGCCGAGGCCGCGGCCCTTGAGGAACGACGTCGGGTACAGCATCTCCTGCATGCCGGGGCCGCCCTTGGGGCCCTCGTAGCGGATGACGACCACGTCGCCCGCGGTGATCTGCTTGGAGAGGATCTTCTCGACGGCCTCGTCCTGGGACTCGCAGACGACGGCCGGGCCCTCGAAGGTCCAGATGGACTCGTCGACGCCGGCGGTCTTCACGACGCAGCCGTCCTCGGCGAGGTTGCCGCGCAGGACCGCGAGGCCGCCGTCCTTCGAGTACGCGTGCTCGACCGAGCGGATGCAGCCGCCCGCGGCGTCGAGGTCGAGGGTGTCCCAGCGCTCGGACTGGGAGAAGGCGGTCGCGGAGCGCTTGCAGCCGGGGGCCGCGTGCCACAGCTCCATGGCCTCGGCCGAGGCGGTGCCGGAGCGGGCGTCCCACTCGGCGAGCCAGTCGTCGAGGTTGTCGGAGTGGACGGAGGTGACGTCCTTGTTGAGGAGCCCGCCGCGGTGCAGCTCGCCCAGGATGGCGGGGATGCCGCCGGCCCGGTGGACGTCCTCCATGTAGTACGTACCGCCGGGGGCGACGTTCGGGGCGACCTTGGCGAGGCACGGCACGCGGCGCGAGACCTCGTCGATGTCCTTGAGGTCGTAGTCGAGTCCGGCTTCCTGGGCGGCGGCCAGCAGGTGCAGGATCGTGTTCGTCGAGCCGCCCATCGCGATGTCGAGGGCCATGGCGTTCTCGAAGGCCGCGCGGGAGGCGATGTTGCGCGGCAGGACGGACTCGTCGCCGCCCTCGTAGTACCGCTTGGTGATCTCCACGACCGTACGGCCGGCGTCTTCGTACAGCGCGCGGCGGGCGGTGTGGGTGGCGAGGACGGAGCCGTTGCCGGGCAGCGCCAGGCCGATGGCCTCGGCCAGGCAGTTCATCGAGTTGGCGGTGAACATGCCGGAACACGAACCGCAGGTCGGACAGGCGTTCTCCTCGATACGGAGGATGTCCTCGTCCGAGACGTTCTCGTTGACGGCGTCGACGATGGCGTTGACCAGGTCGAGCTTGCGGACGGTGCCGTCGACGAGGGTGGCCTGGCCGGCCTCCATCGGGCCGCCGGAGACGAAGACCACCGGGATGTTGAGGCGCATCGCGGCCATCAGCATGCCCGGGGTGATCTTGTCGCAGTTGGAGATGCAGATCAGCGCGTCGGCGCAGTGGGCTTCCACCATGTACTCGACGCTGTCCGCGATCAGGTCGCGCGAGGGCAGCGAGTAGAGCATGCCCGCGTGGCCCATCGCGATGCCGTCGTCGACCGCGATGGTGTTGAACTCGCGCGGGATCGCGCCCGCCTCGCGGATCGCGTCGGAGACGATCCGGCCGACGGGGGCGAGGTGCGTGTGCCCGGGCACGAACTCGGTGAAGGAGTTGGCGACCGCGATGATCGGCTTGCCGATGTCCTCGCTCGCTACGCCCGAGGCGCGCATAAGGGCGCGCGCGCCCGCCATGTTGCGGCCGTGGGTGACGGTGCGGGACCGGAGCTCGGGCATCGGGTTCACTCCCCATGAGACACGGATCTGACGCTTACGAGCCTACGCTCACCCTCCAAGATCTGGACAGCCCGTCCGGATGCCGGGACGGAGGGATCACCCTTCGGTCAGGTACCGCTGGAGCGTCGGGGCGACCATGGCGACGATCTCCTCCGGGTCGGCGGAGGCGAGCGGCTCGACCTGGACGACGTACCGCAGGATCGCGATCCCGACCATGTGCGAGGCGGCGAGCTCGGCCCGGAAGGTGGGGTCGGGTACGTCGAGGTCCTGCGCCACCCGCTCCAGCAGCCGGCGCAGCACCAGGCGGCGCAGCACCTTCGCGGCCGCCTCGTGCGTGAGCGCCGAGCGGATCACGGCGAGGAGCGGGGCGCGGGTGGCCGGGTTCTCCCAGACGCCCAGGAAATAGCGGGCCAGCCGCTCGCCGATGCCGTCGGGCCCTTCGCCCAGGAGCGCGGGGACGAGCAGGGCGGGCTCCATGCTCATCTCGACGGCGGCCTCGAAGACCTCTTCCTTGGTGCCGAAGTAGTGGTGCACGAGGGCCGGGTCCACTCCGGCTGCCTTCGCGATGCCGCGTACGGACGTCTTGTCGTAGCCGCGCTCGGCGAACTCGTCGCGGGCGGCGAGACGGATGCGCTCCTGCAGGCCGCCGGGGGCGCTCTCGGCCTCGGCGCGCGAGGGACGGCCGCGGCCGCGGCGGGGCTGGGCGGTCACGGGCGGGGCACCCGGGGGGTGCGCAGCGCCGACGCGAGGTGGAGCCGGGTGAAGGCCAGGGCCTCGGCGAGATCGGCTTCGCGCTCGGCGGCGGACATCGCGCGGCGGGTGTTGACCTCGATCACGATGTGCCCGTCGAACCCGCCCAGCGCAAGGCGCTCCAGCAGCTCCGCGCAGGGCTGCGTGCCGCGGCCGGGCACCAGGTGCTCGTCCTTGGCGGAGCCGTTGCCGTCGGCGAGGTGGACGTGCGCGAGGCGGTCGCCCATCCGGTCGATCATCGCGGTCGCGTCGACGCGCGAGGTCGCGGTGTGCGAGAGGTCGACGGTGAAGTGGCGGTAGTCGTCCTTGGTGACGTCCCAGTCGGGCGCGTACGCGAGCATCTCGCGGTCGCGGTACCGCCACGGGTACATGTTCTCCACGGCGAACCGCACGTCGGTCTCGTCGGCCATCCGCCAGATGCCCTGCACGAAGTCGCGGGAGTACTGCCGCTGCCACCGGAACGGCGGGTGCACGACCACGGTGGACGCACCGAGCTTCTCGGCGGCCGCCTGCGCCCGCTGGAGCTTGGTCCACGGGTCGGTGGACCAGACCCGCTGCGTGATCAGGAGGCAGGGGGCGTGGATCGCGAGGATCGGGACCTGGTGGTAGTCGGAGAGCCTCCGCAGGGCCTCGATGTCCTGGCTGACGGGGTCCGTCCAGACCATGACCTCGACGCCGTCGTAGCCGAGGCGCGCGGCGATCTCGAAGGCCGTCGCCGTCGACTCCGGGTAGACCGAGGCCGTGGAGAGGGCGACCTTCGCATCGGGGATGCGCACGACTCGTTCTGCCACGCAGACAGGGTACGGGCCCCCGCCGCCCCCCTGCGCTCGCCCTCCCACCGGTCCGCTGCGCTCGGCTCGGGCGGGCGTCATCGGCCCGGCCGCGGGCCGCCGGGGCTGCGCCCGCGCTCCGCGCGGGCCGGGATACCCACCCGCACCACCCGTGCGGCCGAGTGGGCACGGCTGAGGTCCCGCAGTGGGAGGCCACCCACCGCCGCCGACTTCCCCGCCGTGCACCCGACCACCCTGCGGCCTGACGACCGCCCCACCGAGCTCTACTGCTGACAAGCGCCCGCCGCCGGACGACCACGGCTGTCCAGCGGCCGCTGCCGGCCTATGCCCGGCCACAAACAGCCCGGCCGCCGCCGAAACGAGAAGAGCGCGTAGCGATCGATGGCGGCCTATGCCCAACCACGGCCGGTCCGGAGGCCGCCGATCGGCCGCGGCCGTGTAGCGATCTGCCGCGTGCCCTTCCGCCCGAAGGGCGGGCCGCGCCCCCGACCCCGCTCCACGGGCCCAGGGGGACCGGCACCGGGCCCCGTCCCCCCTGCCGTCCCTCCCCCTCCGGGGGATGCTCGCAAGTCTGTGGACTTCCGGGACGGGACGGGCGGTCAAGGGTGGAGCGAAGCGGAATCGCGAAGCGACGCGACGACGAGGAACGAGGAGGAGCGCCCTTGAGGGCACGGCCCGGCACGGACGGACACTCAGACATGCGGGCAGACCACGGAGAACCCCGCCACCCCGACCCACCGCAAACCCGCCCCCGCCACCGCCCAGCCGTCACGCTGACCGCAGCACACCTCGGCTCCGCCGAGTGCCGATGCCCCGGACCCGCCTCCGGGGACCGTCAGGAGCCGGCGCGGCACCGACCCCCGACTGGCCATCGTGCCGGCTGCCGGTCGGGCCGGACCCGCCGAGGGGCCAGTGCCCCACCACCGGCAGACAGCAGCCCGCGCGCGGGAGAGGCCGGCCCGACAAGCCCTGCCTCCCCTGCCTCCCCTGCCTCCCCGGCTCCCCCTGCCTCCCCCGTCTCCCCCTGCCTCCCCCGTCTCCCCCTACTCCGGCAAGTGGTCCAGCCTCCGGAGGATGAGGCCCTCGCGGAGGGCCCACGGGCAGATTTCCAGTTCGTCGACCTGGAAGAGGTCCATCGCCGCCTCCGCCACCAGCGCACCCGCCAGCAGCTGCCCCGCGCGCCCTTCCGAGACCCCCGGCAGGGCCGACCGCTGGGCCACCGTCATCGCCGCCAGCCGCGGCACCCACTCCTCCAGGGCCTTGCGGCTCAGCTCCCGCTGTACGTACAGCCCCTCCGCCGAGCGGGCCGCGCCCGCGATGCGGGCGAGCTGCTTGAACGTCTTCGAGGTGGCCACGACGTGGTCCGGCGACCCGAAGCGCGCGAATTCGCCGACCGTACGGGCGATCTGCGCCCGCGCGTGCCGCCGCAGGGCCTTCACGTCGGCGGGGTCCGCCGGGTCGCCCGGCAGCCAGCCCGCGGTGAGCCGGCCCGCGCCCAGCGGCAGGGAGACCGCCGCGTCCGGCTCCTCGTCGATGCCGAACGCGATCTCCAGCGAGCCCCCGCCGATGTCGAGCACCAGCAGCCGCCCCGCGGACCAGCCGAACCAGCGGCGTACGGCCAGGAAGGTCAGCCGGGCCTCCTCCGGACCGCTGAGGACCTGGAGGTCGACGCCCGTCTCCTCGCGTACGCGGGCCAGCACCTCGTCGGCGTTCGTGGCCTCCCGTACCGCGGAGGTCGCGAAGGGCAGGACCTCTTCGCAGCCCTTGTCCTCGGCCGCCTGCACGGCTCCCGCGATCACCCCGACGAGCTTGTCGATGCCGTCGGGACCGATGGCGCCGTTCCCGTCGAGCAGCTCGGCGAGACGCAAATCCGCCTTGTGCGAGTGCGCGGGCAGGGGGCGCGCGCCGGGGTGCGCATCCACCGCCAGCAAGTGAATCGTGTTCGAACCCACATCAAGGACACCGAGTCTCATAGACGGAAACGCTACTGCGACTCGGTACGGACGCCCGCCACTCGGGGGGTATGGATGCCGTAAGGCCCGCTTAGGCTTGTGTTGTGCCAAATACGAAGAAGGCCAAGCAGCCGAAGTCGGCCAAGCCCTCGAAGCAGAAGGGCGACGCCGAGGTGTCCAAGGCGTCCAAGGCGTCCAAGGCGGGCAAACAGTCCACCGTGAGCGACGAGGTGGAGATCGACTTCCCCCGCGCGTGGGTGGAGTTCCCTGATCCGGGCGACGACGAGCAGGTCTTCCGGTGTGACCTGACCTGGCTGACCTCCCGCTGGACCTGCATCTTCGGCAGCGGCTGCCAGGGCATCCAGGCCGGCCGGGCCGCCGACGGCTGCTGCACGCTCGGCGCGCACTTCTCCGACGAGGACGACGAGAAGCGGGTCGCCGAGAACGTGGCCCGCCTCACGCCCGAGCTGTGGCAGTTCCACGACGTCGGCACCGACACCGGCTGGGTGCAGAAGGACGACGACGGCGAGCGGCAGACCCGGCGCTGGGAGGGCTCGTGCATCTTCCAGAACCGCCCCGGCTTCGCCGGCGGCGCCGGCTGCTCGCTGCACATCCTGGCCCTCCGCGAAGGCCGTGAGCCGCTGGAGACGAAGCCCGACGTGTGCTGGCAGCTCCCGATCCGGCGTACGTACGACTGGATCGACCGGCCGGACGACACCCGCGTGCTGCAGGTGTCGATCGGCGAGTACGACCGGCGGGGCTGGGGTCCGGGCGGTCACGACCTGCACTGGTGGTGCACGTCGGCCACGTCGGCGCACGGAGCGGGCGACCCGGTCTACGTCTCGTACCGTCCCGAGCTCACCGAGCTGATGGGCAAGGCGGCCTACGACAAACTCGTCGAGCTGTGCGAGCAGCGCCTGGCCTCGCTGCTGCCGATGGCCCCGCACCCGGCGGATCCGCGCGACTGAACCCGCACCACCGGCGCCGGGGGGCGCCCCCCCCCCCCCCCCCCCCCCCCCCCCCCCCCCCCCCCCCCCCGTGCCCCCCCCCCCCCCCCCCCCCCCCCCCCCCCCCCACCGGCACCGGCACCGGCAGCCCGCACCGCCCCACCCCGCCACCCAGCCCCTCCCTACGGCGTCCCCCCGGGCGGGGTCCCGTCCGAGGGGGAAACCGTTCCTTCTGTGGCCGTGGGTGTGGGCGTCGGAGTCGGCGTCGGCCCGCCCGTCGGGGTCGGCGTGGGCGTCGGCGTGGGAGTGGGCGTCGGGGTCGGCGTGGGGGTCGGAGTCGGCGTCGGCCGGTAGGTCGGCCGGTCCGTGGGCGGGTTCGGCGGGCGGGGCGGGGTCGCGCCGCGGCCCTCCACCGAGATCACCGCACCGCCCGGGTCCACCCCGACCCTCGCGCTCCAGGGCCCGGCCGGTTCGGCCGTGTGATCGACGGTGATGCGTACGGTGAACGTTTCGCCAGGCCGGAGCACCCCCGAGGAACGGCTCGCCCACAGCCAGGGCGCGTCCGACCACAGGTGCCAGGAAACGGGCGACCCGCCGGAGGCGCTGAGCACGACCAGCGTGGTGCCGCCGTCGGAGAGCGCGTCGACGGTGAGCCGCCCGGGGCCGCGGCTGCCCGGGGGCGCGGGCTCGGCGGGCGCGCCGGTGCTGATCACTTCGACGGACACGTCGGGACTCCGGCCGACGCCGGTGAAGCGGGGGTCGGGGCGGGTGCGGGCATTGCCCGCGTTCTCGTAGGCCTCGTACGGTCCGCCCGCCGCGCGGGGGTGCCCCTCGCTCTCGCTCGCGGAGATCCGGGTGGTGCCCGGACCGCTCTCGCCGGTCACGGGGGCTGCCCGGTACGCGGCCCACAGCGCCAGGACCGGCGCGGCGACGACGGTCGCGACCACGGTCGTCGTGACCGCCCGGGCCCGCAGCCGGTCGCGGCGGGCGGCCCGGTCCCGGGGGTCCACGGGGAAGCCGGTGCGGTCGAACCGGGGGCCCGCTCCGCGCGAGCGCGGGACCCGCAGCCGGGCGAGGTGCACGGCCGACCGGGGCGCGGGGACGAGCGGCAGCGAGGCCGTACTGAGTCCGCCGGAACCCGGCCAGGGGCCGCCCGCGCCGACGCGCTCGGCCACGCGGCGGCAGCGCGGGCAGTCGTCGACGTGCCGGACCAGTTCGGCGCGCAGGGCGGTGGACAGGAGGAGCTGGCTGTCGCCGGTGAGCCGGGAGACCTGGGGGCAGCTGCCGGTTTCGACGACGGCGAGGGCTGCGCGGGTGCGTTCCACTTCGCAGGCGGCGCCCGCGAGGAGGTCGCGGGCGGCGGCGGAGGTCAGCCCGAGGACGGCGGCGACCTCGGGAACGGCGAGGCGGTGGCGGACGGCGAGCTCGAGGGCCTCGCGCTGCTCGGGGGTGGTGCCGGCGGCCTCGGGCCAGGCGAGCCGGGCCAGTTCCGCCTGCCGGACCCCGGGCCCGGCTGCGGCTCCCGCCCCGCTCCCCGCGCTCGAACCAGCCGAACCAGCCGAACCAGCCGAGCGGGCATCAACCGCACCCGAATCTCCCGAACCGCCCGGATCACCCGCCGAGGGCCGTGGGGGCGCCTGTGCAGGCGCATGGGCCGAGACCGGGGTGCGGGCGTGCTCCCGGGTGCGCTCCGGCGCACGCCGGGCGCCATGCGCCCCCGGCCGGGTCCGCCGCTGCTCCGCGAGCTGCCGCAGGCAGGCCCAGCGGGCCAGCGCGTACAGCCAGGCACGGTGGCCGCCCGCGTCTTCCGGGCAGCGTCCGGCCTGCCGTTCGGCCACGGCCAGGACGTCCGCCAGGGCGTCGGTGGCCACGTCGTGGTCGCACAGCACCGACAGGCAGTACGTGAACAGACCATCCAGATACGGCTCGTGGCGGGAAGGGGGCGGCTGATCCGCGCCGCGGGGCGCAGGCCCGTGCGCCCGGTGTGCGCCGGTGCTCGGCGCGGGGTGCCTCTGGCTGCTGCTTGTCACTCGGTGACCGTAGGTGCCGCGCAAGGGACACCCCGGAAGCCTTCAGCACTTTTAATTCTTACGGGTGAACAGATCGCACAAAAGAGGGCACGGCTCGTTGACACCTTCACCGCGGCCCCCCCCTCCGAGCGACCGCGGCCCCCCTCCAAGCAGCCGCGGCGCCCCCTCCGGACGCCGGGCCGGCCGCGCTGTCAGCCCCGCCCGCTACGGTTGCGGCATGGCTGCCCGTACATCCCGTTCATCCGCCAAGGACCGGCCGTCCTACCGCTGCACCGAGTGCGGCTGGACCACGGCCAAGTGGCTCGGCCGCTGCCCCGAGTGCCAGGCCTGGGGGACGGTCGAGGAGCAGGGCGTGGCCGCCGTGCGCACGACCGCGGCCGGCCGGGTCTCCACCGCCGCCGTGCCCATCGGCCAGGTCGACGGGCGGCAGGCCACGGCCCGCAGCACCGGCGTCGACGAGCTGGACCGGGTGCTGGGCGGCGGGCTGGTGCCCGGGGCGGTCGTACTGCTCGCGGGCGAGCCGGGCGTCGGCAAGTCCACGCTGCTGCTCGACGTGGCGGCGAAGGCCGCCAGTGACGCGCACCGCACGCTCTACATCACGGGCGAGGAGTCCGCGAGCCAGGTCCGGCTGCGCGCCGATCGCATCAAGGCCCTGAGCGACCACCTCTACCTCGCCGCCGAGACCGACCTGTCGGCCGTCCTCGGGCACCTCGACGCGGTGAAGCCGTCCCTGCTGATCCTCGACTCCGTGCAGACGGTGGCCTCCCCCGAGATCGACGGCGCCCCCGGAGGCATGGCCCAGGTCCGCGAGGTCGCGGGCGCCCTGATCCGCGCGTCCAAGGAGCGCGGCATGTCGACGCTCCTGGTCGGCCACGTCACCAAGGACGGGGCGATCGCCGGTCCGCGTCTGCTGGAGCACCTGGTCGACGTCGTCCTGTCCTTCGAGGGCGACCGGCACGCCCGGCTGCGCCTGGTCCGCGGCGTCAAGAACCGGTACGGCGCGACGGACGAGGTCGGCTGCTTCGAGCTGCACGACGAGGGCATCACGGGGCTGGCGGATCCGAGCGGCCTGTTCCTGACCCGGCGGGCCGAGGCGGTGCCCGGCACGTGCCTGACGGTGACGCTGGAGGGCCGCCGCCCGCTGGTCGCGGAGGTGCAGGCGCTGACCGTCGACTCGCAGATCCCCTCGCCCCGGCGCACCACCTCGGGACTGGAGACCTCCCGGGTCTCGATGATGCTGGCCGTGCTGGAGCAGCGCGGCCGGATCAGTGCGCTGGGCAAGCGGGACATCTACAGCGCGACGGTCGGCGGCGTGAAGCTCTCGGAGCCCGCCGCCGACCTGGCCATCGCCCTGGCACTGGCCTCGGCGGCGAGCGACACCCCGCTGCCGAAGAACCTCGTCGCGATCGGCGAGGTGGGCCTCGCGGGCGAGGTCCGCCGGGTGACGGGGGTGCAGCGCAGACTGGCGGAGGCGCACCGGCTGGGCTTCACGCACGCACTGGTTCCGGGCGATCCGGGCAAGGTCCCTGCGGGCATGAAGGTCGTCGAAGTGGCCGACATGGGAGACGCCCTGCGGGTGCTTCCGCGCAGGCCGGCCCGCGGAAGGAGTGCCTCCGCGGAAGGGGGCGGCGGAGGGTCCGCGGAGGGTTCCGCGCGGGCCGACCACCGGTAGCCACCACGGGGGCACAGTGGGCGCCGGTAGACTTTGTGCTGGTCCGCCCGCCCGTACGCACGTCCTGGTGCCCCCGGTGCCGGGCGGCGACACCCGCGACCGGAGGAGTGCAGTGGCAGCCAAGGACGGGGCAGCAGCATCCGGGAAGTCCGGCGCGAGCTCCAGACACGAGGCGCTGATGCGTGCCTCCCTGAGCGCGGTCGCCCCTGGTCAGGCCCTGCGTGACGGCCTGGAGCGGATCGTCCGGGGGAACACCGGCGGCCTGATCGTCCTGGGGATGGACAAGGCGGTCGAGTCGATGTGCACCGGCGGTTTCGTCCTCGACGTGGAGTTCACCGCGACCCGGCTGCGGGAGCTGTGCAAGCTCGACGGCGCGCTCATCCTCGACAAGGACATCACCAAGATCCTCCGGGCCGGTGTGCAGCTGGTCCCGGACGCGTCGATCCCCACCGAGGAGACCGGCACCCGGCACCGTACCGCCGACCGCGTCTCCAAGCAGTGCGGCTTCCCGGTCGTCTCCGTGTCCCAGTCGATGCGTCTGATCGCCCTGTACGTGGACGGCGAGCGCCGGGTCCTGGAGGAGTCCGGGGCGATCCTGTCCCGCGCCAACCAGGCCCTGGCCACCCTGGAGCGGTACAAGCTGCGCCTGGACGAGGTGGCGGGCACCCTGTCGGCGCTGGAGATCGAGGACCTGGTGACGGTCCGCGACGTGACGGCGGTCGCGCAGCGGCTGGAGATGGTCCGCCGGATCGCGACCGAGATCGCCGAGTACGTCGTCGAGCTGGGCACGGACGGCCGGCTGCTGTCCCTGCAGCTCGACGAGCTGACGGTCGGCATCGAGCAGGAGCGCGAGCTCGTGATCCGGGACTACGTGCCCGAGCCGACGGCAAAGCGTTCCCGCACCGTCGACGAGGCGCTGGCCGAGCTGGACTCCCTGACCCACGCCGAGCTGCTGGAACTGCCCATCGTGGCGCGGGCCCTGGGGTACACGGGCTCGCCCGAGACCCTCGACTCCGCCGTCTCGCCGCGCGGGTACCGGCTGCTGGCGAAGGTGCCGCGGCTGCCGGGCGCCATCATCGAGCGGCTGGTCGAGCACTTCGGCGGACTGCAGAAGCTGCTCGCGGCGAGCGTGGACGACCTGCAGACGGTGGACGGCGTCGGCGAGGCCCGCGCGCGCAGCGTGCGCGAGGGCCTCTCCCGGCTGGCCGAGTCCTCGATCCTGGAGCGGTACGTCTAAGGGCTGTCCCGTGCAGCACGTCCCGCGTCCCGCGATAGCCGAGCGGTGGGGCCGGCGACGGCCGAGGGCCGGCGAGGGTCCCGCCCGGCCGCGTCAGTCCTTCTCCAGCCGGAAGGACACCGTCAGGTCCTTCATGCCCGGCGCCTTCACCTCGACGATGTACGTGCCCGGCTGGGCCGCGCCCGGCGGCGGGGTGGCGCACCGGGCGGCGCTGGCCTTGCGGTTCCACTCCACGGCGTGCGTGACCGAGGACTTCGACGGCACGCGCAGGAAGACGTTGCCGGCGCCCGCGGGGCAGTCTGCGGAGGACCACATCGGCGCGTCCGCGCCCGCCCTGGTGATCGTCAGCACCGCCGTCTTCGGACCGAGGTCCATCTTGCAGGTGGAGACGGAGTTGTTGCTCGCGATGATGTCGAAGCGCGGCAGGTCGGTGAGCTCGTAGTCGTTCTTCGCGCTCTCGATCCGCCACTCCACCGCACCGGGCGCGCAGTTGGGCACCGGGGAGTTCGCGGGGACCTGGGCGCCGCCGTCCGAGCCGCTCGATCCGCCGGAGGCGCCGGCGGGCGTGCCGCCCGGGTCGCCGTTCTTGCCGGTGCCCGTGCCGGCATCGGCGCCGCCGTCCGCGCCCGTGCCCGCCGCGCCGCCGGTCCCGGCGTCCGTGCCGCCGTGGTCGCCGCCGCTGCCTCCGGAGCCCGTACCGCCCGACTCGTCGCGCCCACCCGGGTACCGACTGATCGCCGAACCGGAGGGGTTGGGACCGGGGCCGATCGAGCCGCCCGATTCCCGACCGGGGTTGGTCCCCTTGGCGTCCGTACTGCCCGTTCCGCCACTGGAACTGACGGCCCATACGGCGAGCAGCGCGAGCAGCGCCATGACGGACGCGAGGACGGCCCTCCGGCGCCAGTAGATGGAGGAGGGGAGCGGTCCGACCGGATTACGCAGAGATCCCACGGAGGGAACTTTACGAGAGATCAGGTGCCGATCCGCGCCCCACCCGCCGCGCGGTGGCCATGTTTTGCCGGTTTGCCGATCATCATCCCGCGACCGGGCCCCTGAGCGGCGGGAATACACCTGGGGTTGGATGCAAGGCTTAAACATATTTACGTAGGGTCTACCTGGTGAACACCTCGGACCTGTACCGCGACGTGACGGATTTCGCCCACTCCACCCCGGGCTGGGTGCAAGCGGCCGTCGAGATATGGACCGAGGCCGGCATCGTGCTCTTCGGCCTCCTCTTCATCGCCGTGTGGTGGCGGGCCCGCCGCCTGGACGACCAGACGCTGGCCCTCGCGGTCCTCGCCCCGCTCGCGACGGCCTTCGGATACGTCGTCTCCGAACTGCTGAAGTCCGCCGTGCAGGAGGAGCGTCCGTGCCGCGCGGTGGCGGGGGCGCTCACCTCACTGGCCACCTGCCCGCCTTACGGCGACTGGTCCTTCCCGAGCAACCACTCCGCCATCGCGGGCGCCTCCGCGATCGCCCTGGCCATGGCGGTGCCCCGGCTCACCCTGCTGACCGTCCCCATGGCGCTGCTCCTGGCCTTCTCCCGCGTCTTCCTCGGCGTGCACTACCCGCACGACGTCGCGGTCGGCCTGCTGCTCGGCGGCGCGGTCACCGCCCTCGCCGTCGTGGCCCTGACCGGCCCCGCCGGTACGATCGTCCGCTCGGTCCGCGCGAGCGGGGTGTCCGGGGCCGTGTGGTTCACCGGTCCGGGGCCCGCGCGCCAGGGGTGAAACGTGCCAGGATGCGTCTGTCATGACTGCGATGCCTGCCACCCCCGCCACCGTCAGCTCCCACGCCTCCGCCGGCTCCTCCGCACCAGCAGCACCGGGGACACCTGCAACACCGGGAACACCAGCAGTACCGGGCGTGCCCGCCGACCCCGCCGTCCTGCACGAACCCGTCGTCGCCTGGTTCGACGAGCACGCCCGGGACCTGCCCTGGCGCCGCCCGGAGGCCGGGCCCTGGGGTGTCATGGTCAGCGAGTTCATGCTCCAGCAGACTCCCGTCGCCCGCGTCCTCCCCGTGTACGAGCAGTGGCTGGCCCGCTGGCCGCGCCCCGCCGACCTGGCCGCCGAACCCCCCGGTGAGGCGGTACGGGCCTGGGGCCGGCTCGGCTACCCGCGGCGCGCGCTGCGGCTGCACGGCGCGGCCGTCGCCATAACGGAACGCCACGGCGGCGACGTCCCGCGCGACCACTCCCAGCTGATCTCCCTGCCCGGCATCGGCGAGTACACGGCCGCCGCGGTCGCGTCGTTCGCGTACGGGCAGCGGCATGCGGTGCTGGACACGAACGTCCGCCGCGTCTTCGCCCGCGTGGCCTCCGGGACGGAGTACCCGCCGAACGCCACCACCGCGGCCGAACGGCGGCTGGCCCGGGCGCTGCTGCCCGAGGACGAGGAGACCGCGGCCCGCTGGGCGGCCGCCTCCATGGAACTCGGCGCGCTGGTGTGCACCGCCAAGAACCCGGACTGCGCCCGCTGCCCGGTCGCGGGCCGCTGCGCCTGGCTGCTCGCGGGCAAGCCCGCGCACGACGGACCGCCGCGGCGCGGGCAGACGTACGCCGGCACGGACCGCCAGGTGCGCGGCAAACTCCTCGCCGTACTGCGGGAGGCCCTCGGGCCGGTGCCGCAGTCCGTCCTCGACACCGTCTGGGACGAGCGGGTGCAGCGGGCCCGGGCGCTGGACGGGCTGGTCGCGGACGGGCTCGTGGAGCCGCTCGCCGGGGGGATGTACCGGCTGCCGCTCGGCTGACGGTCCCGTACCGTGACCGGCCTGCTACCCGGCTCCGACCGGGCTGTTACACAACCTATGGCCGTCCGTGCGCACTCCGACGTCTGGCTCGCACAGCCTCGTGACAACGCCTCCGTACCTTCGAATCCGTGAGCAGCGGAACGGATGCGGTAACGGAACGGAGGCGGTCTGAGATGGCGCACGGCGAGGTGCTCGAGTTCGAAGAGTACGTCCGCACCCGTCAGGATGCGCTGCTGCGCAGCGCCCGGCGCCTGGTTCCGGACCCGGTGGACGCACAGGACCTCCTGCAGACCGCGCTGGCCCGCACGTACGGCCGCTGGGACGGCATCGCCGACAAGTCCCTGGCCGACGCCTACCTCCGCCGCGTCATGATCAACACGCGCACCGAGTGGTGGCGCGCCCGCAAGCTCGAAGAGGTCCCGACCGAGCAGCTCCCCGACGCGAGCGTCGAGGACGGTGCCGACCAGCGCGCCGACCGCGCCCTGCTGATGGACATCCTCGGAGTTCTCGCTCCCAAGCAGCGCAGCGTGGTCGTGCTGCGACACTGGGAGCAGATGAGCACCGAGGAGACGGCCGCGGCGCTCGGAATGTCGGCAGGTACCGTGAAGAGCACGCTGCACAGGGCACTGGCCCGGCTCCGCCAGGAGCTGGAGAGCCGGAACCTCGACATGCGTGCCCTGGAGCGCGGAGACCACAACGTTCATCACGAGGGGCGGGAGCGGTGCGCGGCCTGAGCGGCAGACGCCTCGGCGGAGGCTCTCTGACAGTCATGTCGGCGGGGACGGTCGTCCTCGCCGGCACTGTGCTGTTCACGGTCGCCTGTTCTTCGGGGGGTGCGGGCCTCAAGGACGAGGGACCCGCCCGTTCGGAGCAGGCGGCGAAGTCGGTGCCGACGCCGGGCATTTCGCGCCCCCCTGCCTTCAAGAAGGTGGACGCGGTGGCGCTGGTCAAGGCGGACCCGAAGGTGAGCACCGAGGTCAAGCGCGACCTGAAGCCGTGCGTGGGCACGGAGTACCCGGTCGACGTGACGTACGGGAAGGTCACCGCGAACTCCGCCGAGGACGTGGTCGTCAACGTGCTGTCGTGCGCGGACGCCGTCGGGGTGGGCTCGTACGTGTATCGCAAGACCGGAAGTTCGTACGAGAATGTGTTCGCGGACGAACAGCCTCCGGTCTATGCCGAGATCGACCGGGGCGATCTCGTGGTGACCAAGCCCGTGTACGGGAAGAGCGACGCGCTCGCCTACCCGTCGGGGGAGGACGTGATCACGTACCGCTGGGCAGGGGACAGGTTCATCGAGCACGACCGCGTGCACACGGACTACAGCAACACGGCCGACGGCGGGGGCCAGCCCGCCCCGGCCGTCACACCGAAGAACTGAGGCAGTCGGATGGCCGAGACCCATGTGCTGTTTGTGGAGGACGACGACGTCATCCGCGAGGCCACGACCCTCGCGCTGGAGCGCGACGGGTTCCTGGTCACCGCGATGCCCGACGGACTCTCAGGGCTCGAGTCCTTCCGCGCCGACCGCCCCGACATCGCGCTCCTGGACGTGATGGTCCCCGGTATGGACGGCGTGAGCCTGTGCCGCCGCATCCGTGACGAGTCCACCGTTCCCGTGATCATGCTGTCGGCGCGCGCGGACTCCATCGACGTCGTCCTCGGCCTGGAGGCCGGTGCGGACGACTACGTCACCAAGCCGTTCGACGGGTCGGTCCTCGTGGCCCGGATCCGCGCGGTGCTGCGACGCTTCGGCCACGCCGGTTCGGCCGGACAGGCGGCCGACGACGAGCTGGCCGGCGAGCGGGGGGTGCTGACCTTCGGGGACCTCGAGGTCGACACCGAGGGCATGGAGGTGCGGAAGGGCGGGGCGCCCGTCGCGCTCACGCCGACCGAGATGCGCCTGCTGCTGGAGTTCTCCTCGGCGCCCGGCACGGTCCTCTCCCGCGACCGGCTGCTGGAACGCGTCTGGGACTACGACTGGGGCGGCGACACCCGCGTGGTGGACGTCCACGTCCAGCGCCTGCGCACCAAGATCGGGCAGGACCGCATCGAGACGGTCCGCGGCTTCGGATACAAGCTCAAGGCATGAGGCGGATCACCCTCCGCACGGGAATCCGCTGGAAGATCAGTTTCGCCATCGCCGCGGTCGGCGCGCTGATCGCGACGGCACTGAGCCTGGTGGTGCACAACGCCGCCCGGGTCTCCATGCTGGAAAGCGCCCGTGAAGTGCAGATGGAGCGCGTGCAGTTCATCTCGCGCAGTGCCGAGGTCACCAAGAAGCCCCCGCTGTGGGCCAAGGTCAACGACCCCGACCTGCCGCGCGAACTCCGGGACAAGGCCCGCTCGGGCCGCCGCGGCTCGTACGTGCAGGAGCACAAGAACGCCGCGCCCGAGGTCTGGGCGGCGGTGCCGGTGGGCAACGGCCAGATCCTGTCCGTGCACACCAGCTTCGTCGTGAACGCCAACATGATGCGGGACCTCGACCAGGCCCTGATCGCGGGCTCGCTGGCCGTGGTCATCGCCGGGTCCGCCATCGGCGTGCTCATCGGCGGGCAGATCTCCCGCCGGCTGCGCAAGGCGGCCGTGGCCGCGGGCAAGGTGGCGCAGGGCAACACCGACGTGCGGGTACGGGAGGCCGTCGGCGGGGTCGTACGCGACGAGACCGACGACCTGGCGCGCGCGGTCGACGCCATGGCCGCTGCGCTCCAGCAGCGGCTGGAGGCGGAGCGGCGGGTCACCGCGGACATCGCGCACGAGCTGCGGACGCCGGTCACCGGGCTGCTCACGGCCGCGGAACTGCTGCCGCCGGGCCGGCCGACCGAACTGGTCCGGGACCGGGCCCAGGCGATGCGGGCGCTGGTCGAGGACGTCCTGGAGGTCGCCCGGCTCGACAGCGCGTCCGAGCGGGCGGAGCTCCAGGACATCGCGCTCGGCGAGTTCGTCTCGCGGCGGGTGGCCGCGCTGATGCCGGACGCGGTCGTACGGATCGTCGCGGACGAGATCGTCTCGACGGACCCGCGCCGCCTGGAGCGCATCCTCGGCAACCTGCTCGCGAACGCGACGCGTTACGGCAAGCCGCCGGTGGAGGTCGACGTCGAGGGCCGGGTGGTCCGGGTCCGCGACCACGGCCCGGGGTTCCCGGAGGCCCTGCTCAAGGAGGGGCCGAGCCGCTTCCGAACGGGGTCCTCGGACCGGGCGGGTGTGGGGCACGGGCTGGGCCTGACCATCGCGGCGGGCCAGGCCCGGGTACTGGGCGCGCGGCTCACGTTCCGCAACGTGGCCGCGCCGGGCGGCACCGAACGCGCGGGCGCGTCGGCGGGCGCGGTGGCCGTCCTCTGGCTCCCGGAACACGCCCCGACGACGACGGGCAGCTTCCCGATCATCCAGCTGGCGGAGTAGGGCGGGGTCGGGGCCCCGCTGGGTCCGCCCTTCTCCCCCGAGCGGGCTGCTGTCTGCCGGTGTTTGCCCGCCCGCCTCCCCGGGCGGTCTGGCTTGTACGGCAGTCGGCTCGACGGTGGGGCGGGGTCGGTGCCGCGCCGGCTCCTGACGGTCCCCGCAGGCGGGTCCGGCGCATCGGCACTCGGCGGAGCCGAGGTGTGCTGCGGTCGGCGTGACGGCTGGGCGGTGATGGGGGCGGGTTTGCGGTGGGTCGGGGTGGCGGGGTTCTCCGTGGCCTGCCCGCATGTCTGAGTGTCCGTCCGTGCCGGGCCGTGCCCTCAAGGGCGCTCCCTTCGGTCGCGTCGCTTCGCGATTCCGCTTCGCTCCACCCTTGACCGCCCGTCCCGTCCCGGAAGTCCACAGACTTGCGAGCATCCCCCGGAGGGGGAGGGACGGCAGGGGGGACGGGGCCCAGAGCTGGTCCCCCTGGGCCCGCGCAGCGGGGACGGGGGCGCGGGGTGCCGCCCTCCGGGCGGAAAGGCACGCGACAGATCGCTACACAGCCGCGGCCGACTGGCGGCGGCCGGGCTGTCTGTGGCCGGGGAGCCTGGGCTGGCCGGCGGCGGACGCTTGTCGGCAGCAGAGCTCGGTGGGGCGGCCGTCAGGCCGCATGAAAGAGGGCTGGACGGCGCGAAAGCCGCCGACGGCGGGCGACCGCCCACTGGGAGACCTCAGCGTTGCCCTCCCGGCCGCACGGGTGGTGCGGGTGGGTATCCCCAGCCCGCGCGGAGCGCGGGCGCAGCCCCCACCGGCCCCGGCCGGACCGGTACCGCACCCCACCCTCCAGGCCAAGCGCAGCGCTACGGCGCGTCCGGCGTCGGTGTCGCGCCTCGGAGGGGGACCTCCTTGACGAACCAGGCTGCGGCGAAGCCGAGGACCGCGATCGCCGCGCCCAGGAGGAACGCCGCGTGCGTGCCCGAGGCGACGGCGTACTGGTACGCCTCGCGGACCGCCTCCGGCAGTTTCGCCAGGCTCGCCGCGTCCAGCTGCGCCGAGCCGCCCGTGGCGCCTGCGCCCGCGGTGCCGAGCCGCTCGGTCATGGCGTCCTGGACCCGCGTCGTGAAGAGCGAGCCCATCAGGGCCACGCCGAAGGAGCCGCCGAGGGTGCGGAAGAGGGTCGCCGAGGAGGACGCGACGCCCATGTCCTTCATCTCGACGCTGTTCTGCGCGACGAGCATCGTGATCTGCATCAGGAAGCCGAGCCCCGCGCCCAGTACGGCCATGTAGAGGCCGGAGACCAGGCGGGTGGTGCCGGTGTCCATGCCGGCGAGCAGGTAGAGGCCGATCACCATGAGCGCGCCGCCGGCGATCGGGAAGACCTTGTACTTGCCGCTGTTGGTCGTGACGCGGCCCGCGATCAGCGAGACGGCCATCATCGACAGCAGCAGCGGGAGCAGCAGCAGGCCCGAGTTGGTGGCCGAGGCGCCCTGGACGGACTGCTGGAACAGCGGCAGGTAGAGCACGCCGCCGAACATCGCGAAGCCGGTCAGGAAACCGATCACGGACATCAGGGTGAAGTTGCGGCTGCGGAAGATGTGCAGCGGGAGCACCGGGTCGGCGGCCCGGCGTTCCGCGAACAGGAACGCGACGAGGGAGACGACGCCGACGGCGACGAGTCCGAGGACCTGCGCGGAGCCCCAGGCGTACTCCGTACCGCCCCAAGTGGTGACGAGCACGGTGGAGGTGATGGCGACGGTCAGCAGTGCCGCGCCCAGGTAGTCGATCCTGCCCTTGCCGGCTTCCTTCTTCGGCAGGTGCAGCACCGCCGAGACCATCGCGAGGGCGACGGCGCCCAGCGGCAGGTTGATGTAGAAGGACCAGCGCCAGCCCATGTGGTCGGTGATGGTGCCGCCGACGAGCGGGCCGCCGATCATGGCGAGGGCCATGACGCCGGCCATCATGCCCTGGTACTTGCCGCGTTCCCGCGGCGGGATCAGGTCGCCGATGATCGCCATGACGCCGACCATCAGACCGCCGGCGCCCAGGCCCTGGACCGCGCGGAAGCCGATGAGCTGACCCATGTCCTGGGCCATGCCGCTGAGGGCCGAGCCGATCAGGAAGATCACGATGGAGGCGAGGAAGGCGCCCTTGCGGCCGTACATGTCGCCGACCTTGCCCCAGATGGGGGTCGAGGCGGCCGTGGCCAGGGTGTAGGCGGTGACCACCCAGGACAGGTGCGCGAGGCCGCCCAGTTCGCCGACGATCGTCGGCATCGCCGTGCCGATGATCATGTTGTCCAGCATGGCGAGGAGCATGGCGATCATGAGTGCCATCAGCACGACGCGGACGCTGCGGGGCTGGGCGGCCCCCTCGCCCGCTTCGGCTTTCGCGTGCTGTTCCGTCCCGGTGACGCTCAACGTTCCCACTCCCCTGGCACTTACTTGCCGCCCGGCTAGTTCACTACACTGGGGAAGGTAGACGCCCTACTAGCCGGGCGTCAAGTAAGTTTCCGACTCGGGAGAGCCATGCCCAGCAGCACGCCGCAGCCGCGCCGCGGGAACACCCGCCAGCGCATTCAGGACGTCGCCCTGGAGCTCTTCGCCGAGCAGGGGTACGAGAAGACTTCGCTGCGCGAGATAGCGGAACGGCTGGAGGTCACGAAGGCGGCGCTCTACTACCACTTCAAGACCAAGGAAGAGATCCTGATCAGCATCTTCGAGGACAAGACCCGTCCCATCGACGAGCTGATCGCCTGGGCCGGGGGCCAGCCGCGCACCCTGGAGACCAAGCAGGAGATCGTGCGCCGCTACCACGCCGCACTGATGGGGGCGTCGGACCTCTTCCGGTTCATGCAGGAGAACCAGGCCACGGTCCGCGAGCTGAGCATCGGCGAGAGCTTCAAGGAGCGGGTGGTCGGCCTCATCAAGCTGATCCAGGAGCCGGACTTCGCGATGACCGACCGGGTCCGCTGCGTGAGCGCGCTGTTCACGATGCACGCGGGCGTGTTCTTCATGCAGAACGTCGAAGGCGACCCGGAGGAGAAGCGTGCCGCTGTCCTCGAGGTCGCCATCGACATGGTGACGCAGGCCCATCACGGGCGTGCGTAGCGTCAGAACTTCACGCCTTCGGCGCGCAGGAAGCTCATCGGGTTGACGGCAGAGCCGTAGTTCGGAGTGGTCCGGATCTCGAAGTGGAGGTGCGGGCCGCTGGAGTTGCCGGTGTTGCCCGAGAGGCCGATCCGCTGGTCGGTGGTGACCTTCTGTCCGATCCGGACCTGGACCTTCGACAGGTGCGCGTACTGCGAGTACGTGTTGTTGCCGTGCTTGATCACGATGGCGTTGCCGTAGGCCGGGCCGTCGCCGGCGCCGTTCGGGCCCGCCTTGACCACGACACCGCTGTGCACGGCCTTGACCGGGGTGCCGACCGGCACCGCGAAGTCCTGGCCGGAGTGCTTGTGGGCCCACATGCTGCCGCCCTTGCCGAAGGTCGCGGAGAGCACGTAGCGGTCGACCGGGTCGGCCCACGCGGGCGCCTTCGCGGCCTTGGCCGGCTGAGCGGCTGCGGCGGGCTTGGCGGCTGCGGCGGATTCCGCGGCGAAGGCGTGACCGGCGCCGAGCGCCATCACGGCCCCGAGCCCGGCGGCCACGACGGCGGTGCGGGTACGGAGGGCGGAGGCGGGACGACGGGCACCGGTACGGACGCTCTTCGACATGCGGAAACCAATCACGAGGCAACAGGGGCAGGCATCAGCCCGGCACGATGGCGCACTGTTCGGCGCGGATGCCGGGCTGGCTCATCCTTGGTAACCCGCACTCCCCGGACTTCCCAAACGTCCCATTTACTACGGAAGGCCGTAGATGCCTCCGGGGAATTCAGCCCTGTTGACGGCCTCCTTGCGGGGTGACAGGACCCCCTCCACCCCCGCGCGGATCTACTAAAATAGGTAGTACGTCCGATTTGCCCTGTGCGGCTTGTCACCGCTCCCGGACCGGGCTGTCCGTTTCGGAAGCAGCGAAATGTGACCGTCGCTACGCTCCCGTCGTGGACCCCGCGCAGATCGGCATCCGGCTCGCATCGAGCGTCATGGCCCCCCTGATCAAAGGGCTGTTCCGTACCGAGGGCGCGGGCGCGGGGCTGGTGGACCGCCCCGTGCGCATCTCCTCGTACCTCTCCCTCCGCGAGAAGCGCACCCTCACCGAGGAGGACCTGCGTCGGCTCTCCCGCGAGCTGGTCGGGCGCGCGCTGCGCGCCCCCGGCGAGCGCCCGTTGCCCGCGGGCGAGGAGGCCGGGGTCGCCGAGGCCCTCACCCAGACCCTGCACGCGCTCGGCGACCTGACCCTGACGGACGCGGAGGCGGTCGAGCTCGGCCACCGGGCCCTCGCCGCCCGGCTGCGCGCGGCCGCCCCCGACCCGGGCCTGTCCCGGGACGCCGGGTACTTCTTCGAGCGCCTGCTCGACACCACCTGTCTGCACGTCCTGCACTTCTTCACGCAGCGCTCGGCGTTCGTGGCCTCCAGCCTGGTCCACCAGACCCGCCGCCAGGCCGAGCTGATCGACAAGGTCGACCAGCTGATCGCCCGCGTCCCCCGCCAGGACGCCCGCGACGCGGACTTCGAGCGCCGGTACCTCGCCTACGTCGTCCGCCGCCACAGCAGCCTGACCATCTTCGGCATCGACCTCGCGCCCGGCTCGGCACGCTGGCCCCTGGACGCCGCCTACATGAGCCTGGAGGCCACCCCCCGGCCCCCGCGGCAGCTGCGCGGGCTCGCGGACCACTGGCCGGAGGGCGACCAGGCCCGCTTCTCCCCCGCCCGCCCGGCACCCCGCCCCGCCGACCTGGCCCTCGCCGAGCACGAACGGGTGCTGCTGCGCGGCGACGCCGGCTCCGGGAAGACCACGCTCATCCAGTGGCTGGCCGTCTGCGCCGGCCGCCCCGCGACCGGCGACCGGATGGGGTACGTACGCGACCGGATCCCCTACGTCCTGCCGCTGCGCACCCTGACCCGGCACGGCGAGCGGCTGCCGGCCCCGCGCGCCTTCCTGAGCGCCGTGGGCTGCTCCCTCGCCGGCGACCAGCCCGAGGGCTGGGAGGCCCGGGTGCTGGCGGCCGGCCGCGGGCTGATCCTGATCGACGGGATCGACGAGATCCCCGAAGCGGAACGGGCCGCCACGCGCGACTGGCTGACCGACCTCACCGCCACCTACCCGGGCAACCGCTGGCTGGTGACCTCGCGCCCGTCGGCCGTACGGGAGGACTGGCTGCAGGACGAGTCCTTCGCGGAGCTGACGCTCTCCCCGATGACGCTCGCGAACGTCCAGGACTTCATCGAGCGGTGGCACGCGGCGGCCGCCACCGGAGACGGGGACGGGGACGACGGCGAGCTGACCGGTTACGAGACCCAGCTCAAGGAAGCCGTACGGACCAAGCCGGACCTCGGCCGACTCGCCACCAACCCGCTCATGTGCGGGCTGATCTGCGCCCTGCACCGGGACCGGCGCGGCTTCCTGCCGCTGGGCCGCATGGACCTGTACACCGCCGCGCTGTCGATGCTGCTGGCCCGGCGGGACCGGGAACGCCGCGTCCACGCGGCGGAGCTGCGCGAGGAGCCGCAGCTGCAGCTGCTCCAGCGGCTGGCCTACTGGCTGATCCGCAACGGCCGTACCGAGATGGACCGGTCACGGGCCGAGGCCCTGATCGCCGAGGCCCTGCCCGCGGTACGCGAGGCCGCGGACGCCCTCGGGGACGCCCGCGGGGTGTACGCCCACTTCCTGGCCCGCAGCGGCCTGCTGCGGGAGCCCGTGCCGGGCACGGTGGAGTTCGTCCACCGCACCTTCCAGGACTTCCTGGGGGCGCGCGCGGCGGTCGACGAGGGCGGGTTCGGGGAGCTGGCCGGGCACGTCGGCGACGACCAGTGGGAGGACGTGATCCGCATGGCGGTGGCCCAGGCACGGCCGCGCGAGCGGGCGGACCTCTTCCGGGCCCTGCTGGCGGACCCGGGCGACCGGGCGGCCCTGCTGGCGTTCTCCTGCCTGGAGCACGCGGCCGAGCTGGACCCGGCGGTCCGGGCGGAGGTGGAACGGCGCGCCCGCGCGCTGCTGCCGCCGGCGAGCCCCGAGCGCGCCGAGGAACTCGCCAAGGTGGGCCCGCTGCTGCTGGACCTGCTGCCGGGCCCGGACTGGCTGAGCGCTTTCGATGCCGAGAACGTGGTCGTCGCCGCCTCTCACGTCGTCTCCGAGCGCACGCCGCCCTTCCTGGCCCGCTTCTGCACCCACCCCGCCGTGGGGGTCCGGAACCGGCTCGTAGAGGCGTGGGGCCGCTTCGACGTCCAGGAGTACGCGCGGGAGGTCATCGCGCGGATCGACCCCGAGGACGTGACCTTCACCGTCGGCTCGGACGAGCAGTTGGCTGCCCTGATCGCGCTCGGCCCCGGAGGACTGGACGCCCTGGACGCCCATGGGCCGATCTCCCCGCGCCTGTTGGCCGAGTACACCGGCATCACGCCCCTGCGGGAAGTGTGCCTGCGGAGCAACAGCCTTCTGACGGACCTGTCGTTCCTGCGGGGCCAGAGCACACTGGCCGAACTGGAGATCACCGATTGCGATGCGCTGCGTGACCTGACACCGCTGGCAGGTCTGCCGCTCGAAACCGTCTACTTCAACGTCGACCGCCCCGATCTGGCCGTACTGGCCGCATTGCCGAGACTGCGGCGGCTCGCACTCAGCCTGGCGGGAGTGGAGTGGTCGCTGAACGCACTCGCGGACACCGCCTCACTGCGCACCCTCACCCTCAGCGGGGTGGGCCTGACGGACGGCCTGGCGGGTGTCTCCCGGCACTCGCACCTCGCGGTCGTACACCTGGGCCGCCGGTCGAGCCCACGAGACGCCTGCGACTGGGAGCGGCTGGCCGGGCTGCCGGCGCTGGAGCAGCTCGACGTCACGACTGACTCCCTGCTCTGCGCGCCACCCGGTCTGGCCCTGGGCGTCAGCAAGCTGTTCCTGACGTACCCGACGGACGACGAGGCAGCCCTCGCCCGGGTCCCGGCGCTGTTCCCGCGCCTTGCGCACCTGTGGGTGGCCGGGCAGCAGGAGCTCGGCGACCTGCCGGACTCCGTCACCGTCCGCCGGTTCTGACCCTCCGGGGACGGGAAAGGGGCGGCCCCGGAACCTTTCGGTCCCGGGGCCGCCCCTTTGCCCAGCGCCTGGCGCGTGGTCACGCGCCCTTGCTCAGGTCCGGGCCGGAGCCCGTCGCCTCGATCGGGGGGACGTCCGGCAGAGCGGACTTCTCCTCGCCGCGGAAGGTGAACTTGGCGGATTCGCCCTCACCCTCCGTGCCGACGACCACGATGTGACCGGGGCGCAGCTCACCGAAGAGGATCTTCTCGGAGAGGATGTCCTCGATCTCGCGCTGGATCGTGCGGCGCAGCGGACGCGCACCCAGGATCGGGTCGTAGCCGCGCTTCGCGAGCAGCAGCTTCGCCTCGCCGCTGAGCTCGATGCCCATGTCGCGGTCCTTGAGGCGCTCGTCCACCTTGGCGATCATCAGGTCGACGATCTGGATGATGTCTTCCTGGCTGAGCTGGTGGAAGACGACCGTGTCGTCGACACGGTTGAGGAACTCGGGCCGGAAGTGCTGCTTGAGCTCCTCGTTGACCTTCGCCTTCATCCGGTCGTATCCCGTCTTGACGTCGCCCTGGGCGGCGAAGCCCAGGTTGAAGCCCTTCGAGATGTCCCGCGTACCCAGGTTCGTCGTCATGATGATGACGGTGTTCTTGAAGTCCACCACGCGGCCCTGGGAGTCGGTCAGGCGGCCGTCTTCCAGGATCTGCAGCAGGGAATTGAAGATATCCGGGTGCGCCTTCTCGACCTCGTCGAAGAGGACGACGGAGAACGGCTTCCGGCGGACCTTCTCGGTCAGCTGGCCGCCCTCTTCGTAGCCCACGTAACCGGGGGGCGAACCGAAGAGACGGGAAACCGTGTGCTTCTCGCTGAACTCCGACATGTCGAGGGAGATCAGCGCGTCCTCGTCGCCGAAGAGGAATTCGGCGAGGGTCTTGGACAGCTCGGTCTTACCGACACCGGACGGGCCGGCGAAGATGAACGAGCCGCCGGGGCGCTTCGGGTCCTTCAGACCCGCACGCGTACGCCGGATCGCCTGGGAAAGCGCCTTGATGGCGTCCTTCTGGCCGATGACGCGCTTGTGGAGCTCGTCCTCCATGCGCAGCAGCCGGGAGGACTCCTCCTCGGTGAGCTTGAAGACGGGAATGCCGGTCGCGGTCGCGAGGACCTCGGCGATCAGATCGCCGTCGACCTCGGCGACGACGTCCATGTCGCCGGCCTTCCACTCCTTCTCCCGCTTGGTCTTCGCCGCCAGCAGCTGCTTCTCCTTGTCGCGGAGCGAAGCTGCCTTCTCGAAGTCCTGGGAGTCGATGGCCGACTCCTTGTCGCGGCGGACGCCGGCGATCTTCTCGTCGAACTCGCGGAGGTCCGGCGGCGCGGTCATCCGGCGGATGCGCATCCGGGAGCCGGCCTCGTCGATCAGGTCGATCGCCTTGTCCGGGAGGAAGCGGTCCGAGATGTACCGGTCGGCCAGCGTGGCCGCCTGGACGAGGGCCTCGTCCGTGATGGAGACACGGTGGTGGGCCTCGTAGCGGTCGCGCAGACCCTTGAGGATCTCGATGGTGTGCGGCAGCGAGGGCTCGGCGACCTGGATGGGCTGGAAGCGGCGCTCGAGGGCCGCGTCCTTCTCCAGGTGCTTGCGGTACTCGTCGAGCGTGGTCGCACCGATGGTCTGGAGCTCGCCGCGGGCCAGCATCGGCTTCAGGATCGAGGCCGCGTCGATGGCGCCTTCCGCGGCACCCGCACCGACGAGCGTGTGGAGCTCGTCGATGAACAGGATGATGTCGCCGCGGGTGCGGATCTCCTTGAGGACCTTCTTCAGGCGCTCCTCGAAGTCACCGCGGTAGCGGGAGCCGGCGACGAGCGCACCGAGGTCGAGGGTGTAGAGGTGCTTGTCCTTGAGGGTCTCGGGCACCTCGCCCTTGACGATGGCCTGGGCCAGGCCCTCGACGACCGCCGTCTTGCCGACGCCGGGCTCGCCGATGAGGACCGGGTTGTTCTTCGTACGGCGGGACAGCACCTGCATGACCCGCTCGATCTCCTTCTCGCGCCCGATGACCGGGTCGAGCTTGGATTCGCGGGCCGCCTGGGTGAGGTTGCGGCCGAACTGGTCGAGGACGAGCGAGGTCGAGGGGGTGCCCTCGGCCGGGCCGCCTGCCGTGGCCGTTTCCTTGCCCTGGTAGCCGGAGAGCAGCTGGATGACCTGCTGCCGGACTCGGTTGAGATCGGCGCCCAGCTTCACGAGGACCTGGGCGGCCACGCCCTCGCCCTCGCGGATCAGGCCGAGCAGGATGTGCTCGGTGCCGATGTAGTTGTGGCCGAGCTGAAGAGCCTCGCGGAGCGAGAGCTCCAGGACCTTCTTCGCCCGCGGGGTGAAGGGGATGTGCCCGGACGGGGCCTGCTGGCCCTGGCCGATGATCTCCTCGACCTGCTGGCGAACAGCCTCGAGCGAAATCCCGAGGCTCTCCAGGGCCTTAGCGGCGACACCCTCACCCTCGTGGATCAAGCCCAGGAGGATGTGCTCGGTGCCGATGTAGTTGTGGTTGAGCATCCGGGCTTCTTCCTGAGCCAGGACGACAACCCGCCGCGCGCGGTCGGTGAACCTCTCGAACATCGTTATTCGCTCCTCAGAGCGGTCGGGCAGTTCGGGGTCGGTCCCCGCCCTGTCCTTCCGCATGCTAGTCCCGCGGGGCGGGACAGCTCATTCCAACTGCCGACATCCGTCCCCGGCTCACCCCACTCGGTGGGGTAAATCCGCGTTGCACAGCCGACAACTGCTCCAACCCGATGGTGCGAGACGATGTTCCCGCAGGCCAGACAGATACCCGTCCCATCACTACGCCGATGGCGAACGGGAGCCGGTCAAATCAGCGTGTCGCCCCGATCCACTAGGAATGTCTTACCCGTAAGCACTGACAGTCCATGCCCCCCGCACCGGTCTCCTCCGCTACGGGCGAACACGCTTGCGCCCCGAATGCGTCCCTCCGCTCGGCGGAGGTTTACGCTCCGCATTGATGCGGGGACGGTGCGTAACTCCAGCCGGTTTCGAGAGTTTCTCCGGTCATGGCGCTGACCGTCCCGCTCCTGAGGGCTCCGCAGGACCCGTCCGATCCGGCCGGGGAGTCCGGGGAGTCCGGGGAGTCCGGGGCCGGTGGTTCCGGTCCGCTCGATCCGGTGGCGCGCTGGTACGCGCACCGGCTCGGCTGGCCCGTCACTGCGGGTACGCCGGTGCAGCTGGTGACCGGCGTGCGGTTCGACGTGCTGGAGCTGCCTGCCTCGGCCGGCCTCGCGGTGCTGCGTCGCGGGGTGGCGACCGGACCCGTCGCGCTCATGGGGCGCCGGATGCGGATCCTGCTGGCCGCGGGCGCCGCGGACGAGCTGGAGGGGCTGCTCGACTGGCTGGAGTGGGGCGGGGTGGCCCTCGACCTGACCGCCCTGGGTGCGGGCGGGCGGATCACCGCTCCGGCACCTCCCGGCGCCCCGGAGCGGGCCGGGGACGGTTCTCAGGGGGCCGCCGTGTGGCTGCGGCCCCCCGAGCCGGGGTGTGAGGCACTGCTGCCGGCCCTGACCGCCCTGGGGCGGCCGCCCGGCGCCGGGTCTCCCTCGGGAGCACCCGATCTCGTACGGCTGGTCGGCGCGGCGGCGACGGAGTGCCACCGGGCCCGGCTGCTGCGTACGCGGCTGGATCAGCCCTTGGGCCTGTTCTCGTAGGCCTCGCGAATCTCGGCGGGCACGCGGCCGCGGTCGTTCACGTTGAAACCGTTGGCCTTCGCCCAGGCGCGGATCTCGGCAGTGTCCGAGCTTCCGCCGACGGCGACGCGCCCCTTCGCGGCACGACCGGTCGCGGCACGGCCACCGGTGCGGCGCCCGCTCTTGGTGTACGGCTCGAGCAGGCCGCGGAGCTTGTCCGCGTTGGCGGTGGTGAGGTCGATCTCGTAGGTCTTGCCATCCAGAGCGAACGTCACGGTCTCGTCCGCCTCGCCACCGTCGAGGTCGTCGACAAGAAGGACCTGAACCTTCTGTGCCACCGGATTTCCTTTCATCGAAAATGCAGTACGCGGAAAGGAAACCGCTTTTGCTGGAAAAACACAAACCCCCGAGAGAGGTTCAGGGCCTCAACGGGACGGGAAACGTACGCGATTCGGACATAGGCCACAGGCGGGTCCGGCGCCGAAATAACGGGCCGAACGATCAGAGGTGCAGAAGCATCCGGCTGTTGCCCAGGGTGTTCGGCTTCACTCGTTCGAGACCCAGGAACTCTGCGACGCCCTCGTCATAGGAACGCAGGAGCTCGCTGTAGACATCGTGGCCGACCGGGGTCTCACCGATCTCGACGAAGCCGTGCTTCGCGAAGAAGTCGACTTCGAAGGTGAGGCAGAATACCCGGCTCACCCCGAGCTCGCGGGCGGTCTCCACCAACTTGCCGAGGAGCCGGTGCCCCACTCCGGCGCCCTTCAACTCGCGGTCGACGGCGAGAGTGCGGACTTCGGCGAGGTCTTCCCACATCACGTGGAGAGCCCCGCAGCCGACCACGCGGCCGTCATCCCCGGCTTCCGCGACCCAGAACTCCTGGATGTCCTCGTAAAGGGTCACGGGTGCTTTGTCGAGCAGGATCCGCTCGTGAACGTACTGATCGAGGAGCCGGCGCACCGCGGCCACATCACTGGTGCGCGCCCGGCGGATCGTCACTGCTTTTGCATTTGCACCGGGAAACCGGCGCGGAAGCGAATCGTCTTGGGGGTTCGGATGCTGTGCGGCCATGAACGGACGCTATCGCCCCGCAGGCCTCGGGCCCTCATCGGCATCCCCCTTCGGGGGCCCGGCCCGGCCGGGCTTCGGGGCGTCCCCTGCGGGAGCCTGCGGGGCGGGCCCCGGGGCGGGTTCCGGAGAAGCTTCCGATGCGGGTTCCGGTACGGGTTCCGGTGCAGGTTCCGGCGAACGTTCCGGTGCGGGCTCCTGCGGCTGAACGATTCGCACGGCATCCCGGAGGGCTTCGCGCTGTTCCGCCGACATCATCCCGAAGAAGGCGACCAGGGCAGCGGCCGGGTTGTCGCTCGTGGCCCAGGCTTCGTTCATCAGTGCGGCCGAGTAGGCGGCGCGGGTGGAGACCGCCGTATATCGATAGGCGCGGCCTTCCGCTTCCCTGCGGACCCAGCCCTTCTGATGAAGATTGTCCATAACGGTCATGACCGTGGTGTACGCGATGGACCGTTCCTGCTGGAGGTCTTCCAGCACTTCCCGGACAGTCACCGGGCGGTTCCACTGCCACACCCGGGTCATGACGGCGTCTTCGAGTTCTCCCAAGGGGCGAGGCACACCAGCACAATAGTGTGAGATGTCCTAAATCGCCCGGCTATTCGCGCGTCTCCCCGCAAAAAACGGGCGCACGGCCCGAAAGGAGCCGCACGCCCGGGGGCACTGCTTCAGGAAGTGCTGTTATTGGAGGCCTGCCGGGCCGACTCGGCACGGGCGAGCACGGCGTCGACCGCCGCGTCCTCCTTGGCCTTGTTCGAGCCGCCCTGGCTCTTCACGATCGTCACGACAAGTGCGATGAACAGAACGGCCATCATCACGGGGGGCACGAGCGCGGAAACGTAGTCCATGCCCTTCAGCCTAGCTACCCGGCCGCACGCGTGGACGGCGGGGGCGTGGGCTTGCGGCGCGGCGGGAAGACCTCGCCGGGGGTCGGGATCGGGCGGTCCGGCCGGTCGGGGCGCGGCGCCGCCGGCTCCTGCGGTGCGGGCTTGGCGGGCGCGGGCCGGTCCGCCTCGCCCTCGCGTCCCCCGCGCAGGGCCAGCAGGCGGGTCCGGGGCGCCGGGGCGGTCGGTCCCGGCCGGGTGCGCAGGGAGCGCTCGGCGAGGCTCTGGCAGCGCTCCAGGAGGGCCGCGGCGACGGGGTTGCCGCGCAGGGCGCGCAGGGCGGCGAGGTCGTCGGGTGCGGGCTGGTAGCCGGCCGCGAGCGCGTCCTGGAGCAGTTCCAGGTATCCGTGGAGGCTGCCGGGGAGGGCGTCGCGGTAGCGTCCGAGGTCCGCGAGCAGGAATTCTCTGAGGCGCCCGGCCTCCCGGACCGCTTCGTCGACGGACTGTGCCAGGCGCAGGCAGTCCTGGACCTCTCTGGCCGTGAGGGCCGCCCGGTCGGTGTCGGAGTGGAGAGCGTGGGCGAGGGAACGCCGAAGCACGTGCAGCTCAGCAGCGCTGAACGCCATGCCGCCGCGGGATCCGTAGGGCGTGGGCATGGCCAGAAGATACGCGCTAATCGGACAAAATCCCCTGATGTGACCCTCGACCGGCGCGCCGCCGGACCGGGGCCCGGCGGCGCGCGTACGTCCTACGAGAACGACGGGACGTTGCGTTCGTAGACCAGGCGCAGGCCGATGAGGGTGAGCCAGGGTTCGTGGTCGTCGATGGTCGCGGCCTCGCCGAGGACTACCGGTGCCAGGCCGCCCGTCGCGATCACGCGGACGTCGGAGGGGTCGCCGTCCGGCCCGGCCAGCTCGCGCCGCATCCGGGTCACGACCCCGTCGACCTGCCCTGCGAACCCGTACACGACTCCGGACTGCATGGCCTCGACCGTGCTCTTGCCGATGACGTTGCGCGGGCGGGCCAGCTCGATCTTGCGGAGCATGGCACCGCGGGCGCCGAGGGCCTCCATCGAGATCTCGATGCCCGGGGAGATCACTCCGCCCGTGTACTCGCCGCGCGAGGAGACCGCGTCGAAGGTGGTGGCCGTGCCGAAGTCGACGACGATCGCGGGGCCGCCGTAGAGCTCGACGGCCGCGACGGCGTTGATGATGCGGTCGGCGCCGACTTCCTTCGGGTTGTCCATGAGGATCGGCACGCCCGTCTTGATGCCGGGCTCGACGAGCACGGACGGCACGTCGCCGTAGTAGCGGCGGGTGACCTCGCGCAGTTCGTGGAGCACCGACGGGACCGTCGAGCAGATGGCGATGCCGTGGACGCCGTCGCCCAGCTCGTCGCCCAGCAGCGGGTGCATGCCCATCAGGCCCTGCATCAGCACGGCCAGTTCGTCGGCCGTGCGCCGCGGGTCGGTGGAGATGCGCCAGTGCTCGACGATCTCGTCCCCGTCGAACAGGCCGAGCACCGTGTGGGAGTTGCCCGCGTCGATGGTCAGCAGCATCAGCGTGCCGCCTCGCGCAGGTCCAGGCCGATGTCCAGGATCGGGGAGGAGTGCGTGAGGCCGCCGACGGCCAGGTAGTCCACGCCCGTCTCGGCGTACGCGCGCGCGTTCTCCAGGGTGAGGCGGCCGGAGGACTCCAGGACGGCGCGGCCCTTGTTGTGCCCGCGGTTGAGGGTCACCGCCTCCTCGGTCTCCAGCGGGGTGAAGTTGTCGAGGAGGATCAGGTCGGCGCCGGCGTCCATGACCTCGCGGGCCTGGTGGAGGGTGTCGACCTCGACCTCGACGGGCAGTTCCGGGAACAGCTCGCGCACGGCCTTGAAGGCCTGGGCGACGCCGCCCGCGGCGACCACGTGGTTGTCCTTGACCAGGGCCGCGTCCGACAGGGACATGCGGTGGTTGACGCCGCCGCCGCAGCGGACCGCGTACTTCTCCAGCGAGCGCAGGCCGGGGGTGGTCTTGCGGGTGTCGCGGACCTTGGCGCCGGTGCCCTCCAGGGCGTCCGCCCAGGCGCGGGTGGCGGTGGCGATGCCGGAGAGGCGGCACAGGATGTTCAGCGCGCTGCGCTCGCCGGTCAGCAGGTCGCGGGTGCGGGCGGTGACCGAGAGGAGGACCTGGTCCTTCTCCACGCGGTCGCCGTCCTCGGCGAGCCGCTCGACCTCGAAGGCGTCCTCGCAGACGACGGAGAGGACGGCCTCGGCGATCCGCAGGCCGGCGACGACGCCCGCCTGGCGGGCGGTGAAGTCCGCGGTGGCGACGGCGTCTTCGGGAACGGTGGCGACCGTGGTCACGTCCACGCCGCCGTCGAGGTCCTCGGAGATCGCCATGTGCGCGATGTCCTCGACCTCGATGGGGTCCAGGCCGGCGTCGGCCAGCAGCTGGGCGAGGGCGGGGTCGAGGCCGCACTCCGCGGGCTCGCAGGCGCAGTCGTCGCCGCAGCCGTCGGCGGAGTCGCTGGGGATGAGGGGGAGTTCGGGGGTGGTCACGGTCACTGCTCCTGGCTCAGGGGGTGGCGTACGGGCGGGAAGTCCGCGGAGTCGGTCGTGGTCACGACCAGGGCGCGCTTCTCGGTGGCGGAGAGGCGGACGACGAGGTGGCGCCGCCAGTTCGCGTCGTCGCGGTCCGGGTGGTCCTCGCGCCAGTGGCAGCCGCGGGTCTCGGTGCGGCGGCGGGCGGCGGCGACCAGGACGCGGGCCACGCACAGCAGGTTGGTGGCCTCCCAGCTGTCGGTGCCGGGCTCGGCGGTCTTGCCGTGGGTCTCGAGCCGGCCGAGGGCCTCGCCGTAGAGGGCTTCGAGGGAGTCGGCGGCGGCGGCCAGGGATCCGGCCGACCGCAGGACGCCCGCGCCCTCGGTCATGATCCGCTGGATCTCGAAGCGGGTCTCGCCGCCGAGCAGCGGTCCGGTGGCGGGTACGGGTATGCCGGGGCCGGCCGGGACGGGGGCGGAGGCCGCGATGTCGTCGGCGATGCGCTCGGCGAAGACCAGCCCCTCCAGCAGGGAGTTGGAGGCGAGCCGGTTGGCGCCGTGCACTCCGGTGCAGGCGACCTCGCCGCACGCGTACAGGCCGGGGACGGTGGTGCGGCCGCGCAGGTCGGTGCGGACGCCGCCGCTGGCGTAGTGGGCGGCGGGTGCGACCGGGATGGGCTGGGTCACGGGGTCGATGCCGTGGGCGCGGCAGGCGGCGAGGATGGTGGGGAAGCGCTGTTCCCACATCCGCGCCCCGAAGTGGCGGGCGTCCAAGTACATGTGCCGGGCGCCCTGTTCCTGCATGCGGCGCATGATGCCCTTGGCGACGATGTCGCGCGGGGCGAGTTCGGCCAGTTCGTGCTGTCCGAGCATGAAGCGGACGCCGTCGGCGTCGACGAGGTGGGCGCCTTCGCCGCGTACCGCTTCGGAGACCAGCGGCTGCTGGCCTTCGGCGTCGGGGCCGAGGAAGAGCACGGTGGGGTGGAACTGCACGAATTCGAGGTCGGAGACCTCGGCGCCGGCGCGCAGGGCGAGCGCGACGCCGTCGCCGGTGGAGACGGCGGGGTTGGTGGTGGCGGAGAAGACCTGGCCCATGCCGCCGGTGGCGAGGATGACGGCGGGGGCGTGGACGGCGCCGACGCCGTCGTGCTGGCCTTCGCCCATGACGTGGAGGGTGACTCCGGCGGTGCGGCCTTCGGCGTCCTGGAGGAGGTCGAGGACGAGGGCGTTCTCGACGGTCTCGATGCCGGCGTTGTGGACGGCGGCGACCAGGGCGCGGGAGATCTCGGCGCCGGTGGCGTCGCCTCCTGCGTGGGCGATCCGGCGGCGGTGGTGGCCGCCTTCCCGGGTCAGCTCGATCTCGCCGGTGGCTTCGGAGGTGTCGAACACGGCGCCGGTCTCGATCAACCGCCGTACGGCGTCGGGGCCTTCGGTGACGAGCAGGCGTACGGCGGTCTCGTCGCAGAGGTCCGCGCCGGCGACGAGGGTGTCGTCGAGGTGCTGTTCGGGGGTGTCGCCCTCGCCGAGGGCGGCGGCGATGCCGCCCTGGGCCCAGCGGGTGGAGCCGTCGTCGAGCCGGGCCTTGGTGACGACGACGGTACGGCGGCCCGCGGCGGCGCAGCGCAGTGCGGCGGTGAGGCCGGCGACCCCGGAGCCGACGACCACGACGTCGGCCTCGATCGCCCAGCCGGGGGCGGGGGCGTGCAGTCGTATGCCAGTGGTCACTTGTGCGCTCCGAACTCCATAGGGCCGAACTCCACGGGGATGTTGTCGATGAGGCGGGTCGTGCCGACCTTGGCGGCGACGGCGAGGACGGCCTCGCCCGCGAAGCCGTCGGAGACCTCGGTGAAGTCGGCGGGGTCGACGAGGGCCACGTAGTCGAGGAGGAGCGGCGGCTGGGCGCGGGCGGCCTCGTGGAGTACGGAGCGGGCTGCGGACCGTACGGCGTCGGGGAGTCCGTGTGCGGCGGCCGAGACGGCGTGGGCGTCGGCGGAGGCGCGGGCCTCGCCGAGCCGGGCGAGGGCGGAGGCGCGTTCGTCGGTGGCGGGGGCGGCTTCGGCGCGGGCGCACAGGGCGGCCTGGGCGGCGAGCCGGTCGCGGCCGGCGAACAGGGCGCGGGACAGGGCCAGCGCGGTGGCCCGCTCGGCGGCGGAGAGGAAGCGGTTGCGGCTGGACAGGGCCAGTCCGTCGGCCTCGCGGACGGTCGGGACGCCGATGATCTCGACGGGGAAGTTGAGGTCCCGGGCCATGCGGCGGATCAGGGCGAGCTGCTGGGCGTCCTTCTGGCCGAAGAGGGCGAGGTCGGGCGCGGTGAGGTGGAGCAGTTTGGCGACGACGGTGAGCATGCCGTCGAAGTGGCCGGGGCGGGTGGCGCCTTCGAGGCGGGTGCCCATGGGGCCGGCGGAGAGCCGGACCTGCGGTTCGCCGCCGGGGTACACCTCGTCGACGGACGGGGCGAAGACGGCGTCGGCGCCGGACAGTCCGGCGAGTTCGACGTCGGCGGCGAGGGTGCGGGGGTAGCGGTCGAGGTCTTCGTTCGCCCCGAACTGCAGCGGGTTGACGAAGACGGTGACGACGACCTGGCCGGCCGGTCCGACGGTCTCGCGGGCGGTGCGTACGAGGGTGGCGTGGCCTTCGTGGAGGGCGCCCATCGTCATGACGACGGCGCGGCGGCCGGTGCGCGGCAGGGCGTGCAGTTCGGCGGCGGTGTGGAGCAGCGCGGGGGTCATCGCCGGCCTCCCTGGGGGTCCTGGGGGCCTTGGGAGCCTTCGGAGAGCACGCCGAGCAGGTCCTCGGCGAGTTCGGGCTTGAGGAGGCCGTGGGCGAGGGCCCGGTCGGCGGTGGAGCGGGCCATCGCGAGGTATCCGGCGACGGTCTGCGGGGCGTGCTTGCGCAGTTCGGCGACGTGGGCGGCGACGGTGCCGGCGTCGCCGCGGGCGACGGGGCCGGTGAGGGCGGCGTCGCCGGAGCGCAGGGCGTTGTCGAGGGCGGCGCCGAGGAGGGGGCCGAGCATCCGGTCGGGGCGGGAGACGCCCGCGGTGCGGAGCAGCTCCATCGACTGCGCCACCAGGGTGACCAGGTGGTTCGCGCCGAGTGCGAGGGCGGCGTGGTAGAGCGGGCGGGCCTCTTCGGCGATCCACTCGGGCTCGCCGCCCATTTCGATGACGAGGGCTTCGGCGGCCAGTCGCAGTTCGTCGGGGGCGGTGACGCCGAACGAGCAGCCCGCGAGGCGCTGGACGTCGACGGCGGTCCCGGTGAAGGTCATGGCGGGGTGCAGGGCGAGCGGCAGGGCGCCGGCCCGGCGGGCGGGGTCGAGCACGGCGGTGCCGTACCGGCCGGAGGTGTGGACGATGAGCTGTCCGGGGCGGACGGCGCCGGTCTCGGCGAGCCCTTCGACCAGGCCGGGCAGGGTGTCGTCGGGCACGGTCAGCAGTACCAGGTCGGCGCGCTCGAGGACCTGCGCAGGCGGTACGAGCGGGACGTCGGGCAGCATCTCGACGGCCCGGCGGCGGGACGCGTCGGAGACGCCGGAGACGGCGACCGGGTGGTGTCCGGCGAGCTGGAGCGCGGCGGCGAGCGCGGGGCCGACGCGGCCTGCTCCGACGACGCCGACGGTGAGCCGGGCGGGGCGGGGCGGGGCCGCGGGATGCGGTGCCGGGGGCGGTGATGCGTTCACGCGGGGAGGGCCTTCCGTTCCAGTCCGCGGGGGGTACCGGACGTTACGTCGCCATGCTAGCCGTTGCATTTGACGTGGCCAGGCGGGCCGGTCGCGGGTCATGATCGGCCGTATGAGCGATGAGACGGCGGCCCTTGCGGCGGACCTGACGGAGGCCCCTGCGGCGGACGGTACGGCGGTGGACCCGGAGGATCCCGGGGACCGCGAGGAGCGGCGGCTGGCGGCCTGGCGGGGGGCGGCCCGCAGGCTCACCCGGGGCACCGCCGAGCCCACCCTGCGCGAGCACCTGGCGTGGCTGACCGAGCACGCCGGGTCCGTGTGCGACCTCGACGGCCCCGCCGACATGTACGGCAACGGCGTCGTGGCGGAGCTGGAGCGGCGGGTCGCGGAGCTGCTGGGCACGGAGGCCGCGGCGTTCTTCCCGTCCGGGACGATGGCCCAGCAGGTGGCCCTGCGCTGCTGGGCGGGCCGCACCGGGAGCCCGGTGGTGGCCATGCACCCGCTGGCGCACCCCGAGGTGCACGAGGGCGGGGCGCTGTCGGCGGTGAGCGGGCTGCGCGTGGTGCACACGACGGCGGAGCGCCGCCAGCCCACGGCGGACGAGATCCGCGAGCTGCCGGAGCCCTTCGGCACGCTGATGCTGGAGCTGCCGCTGCGGGACGCCGGCTTCCTGCTGCCCGGCTGGGAGGAGCTGACCGCGCTGGTGGAGGCGGCGCGGGAGCGGGATGCGGTGGTGCATTTCGACGGGGCGCGGCTGTGGGAGGCCACGGCGCACTTCGGGCGGCCGCTGGCGGAGATCGCCGGGCTCGCGGACAGCGTGTACGTGTCGTTCTACAAGTCGCTGGGCGGCCATTCGGGGGCGGCGCTGGCGGGGGCGGCGGAGCTGGTCGCGGAGGCGCGGGTGTGGCGCCACCGGTACGGCGGCCAGGTGTTCCGGCAGTTCCCGGCGGCCCTGTCGGCGCTGATCGGGCTGGAGCGGGAGCTTCCGCTGCTGCCGTCGTACGTGGCGCACGCGCGGGTGGTCGCGGAGGGGCTGCGGGAGGGGTTCGCGGCGGCGGGCGTGCCGTGGTTCCGGGTGCATCCCGAGGTGCCGCACACGCACCAGTTCCAGGTGTGGCTGCCGTACGACGCGGAGGCGCTGACGGACGCGGGGGTGCGGCAGGCCGAGGAGGAGGGCGTCGCGCTGTTCCGCCGGTGGTTCTCGGACGGTCCGCCGGGGCTGTCGGTCGCGGAGATGACGGTGGCGGCGGAGGCCCTGGAGTGGACCGCAGAGGAGGTGCGGGAGGCGGTACGGGGGCTCGTGGCGCGCGTGACGTGAGAGACGGGGTCAGTCTGGAGGTATGACCGCGGTGGACCGGTACTCCCACGGCACCCCCCACGGCGTGCGGCGGGCGGCTGGTACGGCCGCCGGTTCCGTGCTGCTCCGGGGAGGTTCCGCGGCCGGTAGGGGTGTTATGTCCGGGGCCAGTTGGCGTACGTCCGAAATGCGATGCCATGTCGACGTACCGATATATGGAATTCATAAACCGGAATCAGTGAAAACTCTGGCCAGAGTGGCTTCCTGGTGTCTAACGTGCGTGCACCACTCCACCACTTCGCCACAGAGCGCGCGCTCCTGCCTGCCGTGAAAGGACCTCAATGCCCTCACGCCGTATAGCCGCAGCCACCGCCACACTGGCCGCCGCGGCCCTCGTCTCGCCGCTTCTTCTCGCGGGACCCGCCGGCGCCACCAGCCCGGCGAGTGACGCCGCTCGGGGCAACGCACTGGCCCGGAAGCTGGTCAAGGACGCAACGGCCAAGAACGCGTTCAAGCACCTCAAAGTCTTCCAGGCGATAGCCGACTACAACAACAACACGCGCGTCGCGGGCTCCAAGGGGCACGAGCAGTCGGCGAAGTACATCGAGGCCGTGACGCGGGCGGCCGGATTCAAGGTCTCCCGCCACGAGTTCGAGTTCGTCTACACGGAGACGCTCGCCGAGAGCCTGCACGTCAACGCGCCCGTGGAGCGCGACGTCGAGGTCAACCTCATGACGTACACGGCCAACAGCCCCGAGGGCGGCGTCACCGCGAACCTCGCCGTGGCTCCCGTGGACGCGGACGGCACCCACGGCTGCGAGCCCGGCGACTTCGCCTCGGGCACCTTCACCGGCAAGATCGCCCTGGTCAAGCGGGGCGGCTGCACCTTCGCCGCCAAGCAGGCCAACGCGCACGCGGCCGGCGCGGTCGGCGCGGTCATCTTCAACAACACCGCGGGCGCCCTCAACGGCACCATCGGCGACCCCACTTCCGGCAGGATCCCGACCGGTGGCATCACCCAGGCCGACGGCGAGGCGCTCGCCGCCGAGGCCGCGCAGGGCCCGGTCTCGGTCACGCTCGACATCCGCGAGCTGCGCGAGACCCGCAAGACCTTCAACGTCATCGCCGAGACCAAGGGCGGCGACCCGGACAACACCGTATTCCTCGGCTCGCACCTCGACTCCGTCGCGGCCGGCCCCGGCATCAACGACAACGGCTCCGGCTCGGCGGGCATCCTCCAGGCCGCCATCGAGCTGGCGAAGTCGAAGGCCAAGGTCAAGAACAAGGTGAAGTTCGCCTGGTGGTCGGCCGAGGAGTTCGGCCTGCTCGGCTCCGAGGCGTACGTCGCCTCGCTGACCGAGGAGCAGAAGAAGCAGATCAAGCTGTACCTGAACTTCGACATGATCGCTTCGCCGAACGCCGCCTACTTCGTCTACGACGGCGACGACTCGGACGGCGTCGGCGCGGGCCCGGGCCCGGAGGGCTCCGCCCAGCTGGAGCGCGGCATCACGGACTTCCTCGACTCGAAGAACATCCCGCACGAGGGCACCGACTTCACCGGCCGCTCCGACTACGGACCGTTCATCGAGGTCGGCATCCCGTCGGGCGGCACCTTCACCGGCGCCGAGGGCATCAAGACCGAGGCCCAGGCCGCGAAGTACGGCGGCCAGGCCGGCGTGGCGTACGACGTGAACTACCACGCCGCGGGTGACGACATCAACAACATCGACAAGAAGGCCCTCGACATCAACCTCGACGTCATCGCCGACGCCGTGGGCCACTACGCCTTCGACCTGGCTCCGCTGTCGAAGCCGGTCGTCTCGCAGCCGACCGACGGCTCCGAGGGCAGCGGCGGCGGCCTGCACGACGGCCACGACGACCACGGCGTGACCGAGTAACCAGCACGGTCCGGCAGCAGGAAATCGGGACGGCGAGGGGCCGGGCGCGCACTGCGCCCGGCCCCTCGCGCACGTGCGGGCGGCTCACAGCACGGGCGGGATGCCTTTCGCCCGCACCAGCCAGCCGAAGTCGCCCAGGCCGCCGCGCGCGGTGAGCTCCGCCGCCTCGCCCGCGCCGGCGAGCGCGCGGACGTACCCGGCGGGATCGCTCGACGCCAGGGCCAGCGGCGGCCGGGCCCCCGAGACGCCGAGCCCGGCCAGCGCCTCCCGCTGGGTCAGCAGCACCGCCCCGGGCCCGGCGCAGGCGTCCAGCGCCACGTGCGCGGTCACGTCGCAGCTGCCGTCCGGGACCGGGCGCACCTCGCGCCCCTCCCGGAATCCGGCCAGGGTCCCGTACGGGGGCCGGTCGGCGCGGGTGTGGCCGTAGTCGACGGCGACGGCGAGACCGCGGTCCACGGTGGCGACGGCCGCGGCCCAGGCCTCGTCCCGGGACCGGCCGATCTCGGCCCGGCCGCCGTCCGGCCACCAGCGCTCCACCCAGTCGCGGTCCGCGGCGGCCAGCGGCCCGCCCGCGCTCTCCGTGCCGTCCCGGTCGACCAGGACGTACCGGCCGTCCTCCGCGACGTCGAGGGGGACGTTGTCGAGCCATTCGTTGGCGAAGAGCAGGCCCGTGGTGCCCGCGGGCGGCTCGGGCAGCCAGCCGATCCGGGGGTCGAGGCCCGCGGGCCGGGGGGCGCGCTCCACGGCGTACGGGCGGACGCGGGCGGCCGTCGGCGCGGGCAGGGCAGCCAGCACGCCCGACACCAGCTCGCCGCGGCCGGCCGCCATGTCGACGAAGTCGAGCGCGGCGGGCCGCCCCAGCGCCTCGTCCACCCGCTCCAGCAGCCGCGCGACCGCGCCCGCGAACAGCGCGGAGGCGTGCACGGAGGTGCGGAAGTGCCCCGCGGGACCCGGGCCGCCGGGGCGGACGTAGAAGCCGTCCGGGCCGTAGAGGGCCTCCTCCATGGCCTTGTGCCAGGTCAGGGGCCCGCGCTGGGGCCCGCGCAGCGGCCCGCCCGCCGGCTCTGCTGCTTCGTGCTGAGTGCTCATCACACAAAGGCTAGGTCGACTCTCCACCTTGGGGAGTACACGTCCAGGGCAGGGATCGCTCCTCCGGTTGACTCGGGCACCTGTCCCCTTTCCCTACTCTGGGTTACGTGCAACGGCTCTACGACTTCCTCCGCAGACACCCGACGGGCGTCGACAGCTTCTGGGCTGTCGTGCTCCTCGGGCTGACGATGGCGGACCTCACCGAGCCGCACGTGTCCACCGGCACCCGGCTGCTGGCGCTGCCGGCCGTGCTCGCCCTGAGCACGGTGACGGCCCTGCGCCGCAAGATGCCGACGAAGATGCTGTGGCTGACGATCGGGACCGGCCTGTACCAGCTGGCCGTGGGGTCCGAACCGGGCCCGGCCAATCTGGCGATGCTGGCCATCCTCTACACGGTCGCGGCGAGCGACGTGCCGCGCTGGGTGTCGCGTACGGCGCTGGGCTGGGGCCTGCTCGCCACGCCGCTGGCGGCGCTGCGCTGGCAGTTCGACAAGGGCGTCACCGAGGACACGCTCAAGTTCGTGCTCTTCGTCTCCGTGCCGTTCGCCCTGGCGTGGGTGCTCGGCGACTCGGTGCGCACCCGCCGGGCGTACTACGCCCAGCTGGTGGAGCGCAACGAACGCCTGGAGAAGGAGCGGGAGGCGCAGGGCAAGGCGGCGGTGGCCGCCGAGCGGGCCCGGATCGCCCGCGAGCTGCACGACGTGGTCGCGCACAACGTCTCCGTGATGGTGGTGCAGGCCGACGGCGCCGCGTACGTGATGGACGCGGCACCCGAGCAGGCCAAGGAGGCCCTGCAGACCATCTCGGGGACGGGCCGGCAGGCCCTGGCCGAGATGCGCCGGCTGCTGGGCATCCTGCGCACGGGCGAGCCGCAGGAGTCCGAGGACTACGTGCCCCAGCCGGACGTCGAGCAGATCGAGGTCCTGGTCGAGCAGGTGCGGACGGCGGGGCTGGACGTGGACTTCCGGGTCGAGGGCGCGCCGCGGCCGCTGCCCAGCGGCGTCGAGCTCACGGCGTACCGGATCGTGCAGGAGGCGCTGACGAACACCCGCAAGCACGGGGGTCCGGAGGCGTCGGCGAGCGTGCGGCTGGTGTACTTCGACGACGGGCTGGGCCTGCTCGTGGAGGACGACGGGCGCGGCGCCGCCCAGGAGATGTACCGGGACGGCGGCGCGGACGGCGCCGGTCACGGGCTGATCGGCATGCGGGAACGGGTCGGCATGGTCGGCGGCACCCTGGACGCGGGCCCGCGTCCGGGCGGCGGATTCCGCATCAGCGCGCTTCTGCCTCTTAAAGGAAAGGGATCTTGAGAGATGTCCATACGCGTGATGCTGGTCGACGACCAGATGCTCCTGCGTACCGGCTTCCGCATGGTGCTGGCGGCACAGCCGGACATGGAGGTCGTCGCCGAGGCGGGTGACGGGCTGGAGGCGCTGGAGGTCCTGCGGGCGACGGCCGTGGACGTGGTCCTGATGGACGTCCGCATGCCGAAGCTCGACGGCGTCGAGGCCACCCGCCGCATCTGCGAGCCGGAGACGCATCCGAAGGTGATCATCCTGACCACCTTCGACCTGGACGAATACGCGTTCTCCGGGCTGAAGGCGGGCGCGAGCGGCTTCATGCTCAAGGACGTGCCGCCGTCCGAGCTGCTGGCGGCGATCCGCTCGGTGCACAGCGGGGACGCGGTGGTGGCGCCGTCGACGACGCGGCGGCTGCTGGACCGGTTCGCCCCGATGCTGCCGACGACGACCGCGGAGCCGCAGCACAAGGAGCTGGAGCGGCTGACGGACCGGGAGCGCGAGGTCATGCTGCTGGTGGCCCAGGGCCTGTCGAACGGCGAGATCGCGGCCCGGCTGGTGCTGTCCGAGGCGACGGTGAAGACGCACGTGGGCCGGATCCTGACCAAGCTGAACCTCCGCGACCGCGTGCAGGTCGTGGTCCTGGCGTACGAAACCGGCCTGGTCCGCGCGGGCGGCGGCAGCCCGGCCTGAGTGCGCCCCGGCGCAGCGGGCGGGTGAGTCCGCCGCCGAAGCGGCGGACTCACGCCCTCAGGTCATCCAGCGGTCGGGGCGGGAGGTGGCGCGGCCCGTGCGGGAGCGGTCCGCCTGGGACCACAGCAGGGCGGCAGCCTCGTCCGCGGCCCGCAGCCGGGCCGTGACGGTGGCGTCGGCGCCGGTGTCCACGTGGACGTCGGCGAGGCCGCGGGCCCGCTCCCAGGGGCCCTGAGTCAGGCGGACGCTCTGCACCTTCGCGTGCGGCACGATGTCCGTACGGCGGCACAGCCGTCCGTACCGTGCCGCGAAGACCTCGTCGGACAGGGCCAGGCCGTACCCCTTCCACCACACCGGCACCACCCAGCGGGAGCCGCGCCCCGGCGAGGGGGCGAAGGAGAGGGCCGCCGGGTCGACCCCGGGCAGCACCCGGGCGATGATCACCGCGGCCGCCTCCCGGGAGGCGACCGGCACCAGGACGTCGTTCGACGATCCGGCCACCTTCAGCTCCACCCGGACCCAGCCGCGCCGCCGCCACAGCAGTGGTTCGACGATCCGGACCGTCTGGACCCGGCCCGGCGGCACCGTCTCGTGCGCCCGGTCCAGCAGCCCGTGGTCCAGCCGCAGCCCGTCGGGGGACTCGGCGACCGTCCAGTCGTACTCGGCCAGGAAGCGTCCGACGCTGCCGGCCCAGACCCCGCCCAGGATCGGCAGCAGGGTGACCGCGGCCGCCCACAGGCTGTCGCTGATCCACCAGACGACCACCGGCGCGACGACGCCGGCGGCCAGCGCCGCCCACACGCCCAGGCTCAGCAGCAGCGAGACCGCCAGCTGCCGGGGCTGGACCCGCAGCAGCTCCCGGACCGGTGCCTCGCCGACGCCGGCCGCTTCCTCGGGCGCGAATCCGGCCGCGCGCGCCAGCAGCTCGGCGCGCAGCGCGCCGGCCTCCTTGTCGCTCAGGTAGGCCAGCTCGTCCTTGTCCTCCGTGCCGATCACGTCGAGCTTGAGCTTGGCGACCCCGACGACGCGGGCCAGCAGCGGCCGGGTCACGTCCACGGCCTGGAGCCGTTCGAGCCGGATGTGCGCGGTGCGCCGGAACAGCAGTCCGGTCCGGATCCGCAGCTCCGTGTCCGTCACGGAGTAGTGGGTGTACCACCAGCTCAGGAACCCGTAGAGGCCGGCCAGCACCAGTACGCCCGCGAAGATCAGCACCCCGATGCCGGTGGACAGGTCGTCGGTCCACTCCCGGGCGCGGTCCGGCTGGTTGAAGATCAGTCCGGTGAGCAGGGCTATCGGCGCCCACGCCCGGCGCAGGGGCGTGACCGGATGCAGCCGCCGCTCGCCCGGCCCCTGCGGCGTGTGCGACTCCCGGCGGCGCGGCGCCTGCGGCTCATGTTCTTGTTCCTGCGGTCCGTGCGGCACTTCCGTCGCTTCCGTCACAGCCCCGCCGACCTCGCCTCGCCCAGCGCGGTCAGCCGGTCCCGCAGCCGCTCGGCCTCGGCGGGCACCAGCCCCGGGATCTTGGCGTCCGTCACGGCGGCGGCCGTGTGCAGCTGGACGGAGGCGAGGCCGAAGCGCCGCTCCAGCGGGCCGGAGCTGACCTCGACCAGCTGCATCCGCCCGTACGGGACCACCGTCTCCTCGCGCCACAGCACCCCGCGGCTGATCAGCAGGTCGTCGGCCCGCTCGGCGTACCGCCAGGACCGCCAGTTGCGGCCCAGCATGACCCATCCCCAGCCGAGCAGCGCGAGCGGCAGCGCCGCGAAGGCCGCCCACGCCGGGCCGGCCAGTACCCCCGCCAGTACGCCCGCCGCCACCGCCGCCGTGCCCAGCCAGAGCACCAGCAGCAGCCTGCGCAGCGTGAGCAGCCCGCCGGGCAGCGCGGTCCAGTGCGGCTCGGCCCGCTCCTCAATCGTCCCCGTATCCATGTCTCAACCCTAGGGCTGAGACACTGTGCCCATGACGGAGACGACGGTCGGCATCGGCGGCGCGGCGGAGAGCACCGACATGGTGCTCAACATCGGGCCCCAGCACCCTTCCACGCACGGCGTCCTGCGCCTGCGGCTCGTACTGGACGGCGAGCGCATCGTGAGCGCCGAGCCCGTCGTCGGCTACATGCACCGCGGCGCCGAGAAGCTCTTCGAGGCGCGCGACTACCGCCAGATCATCATGCTCGCGAACCGCCACGACTGGCTGTCCGCCTTCTCCAACGAACTCGGCGTGGTCATGGCCGTCGAGCGGATGCTGGGCATGGAGGTCCCCGAGCGGGCCGTCTGGATGCGCACGCTGCTGGCCGAGCTGAACCGCGTCCTCAACCACCTGATGTTCCTGGGGTCGTACCCCCTCGAACTGGGCGGAATCACCCCGATCTTCCACGCGTTCCGCGAGCGCGAGGAGCTCCAGGCGGTCATGGAGGAGATCTCCGGCGGCCGCATGCACTACATGTTCAACCGGGTCGGCGGCCTCAAGGAGGACCTCCCGCTGGGCTGGCTCGACCGGGCGCGCGCGGCGGTGGCCGACGTGAACACGCGCATGGACGTGTACGACAACCTCGTCCTCGGCAACGAGATCTTCCGGGGCCGCACCCGCGGCGTCGGCGTGCTCTCCGCCGAGGCCGTGCACGCGTACGGCGTCAGCGGCCCGATCGCCCGCGCGTCCGGCGTCGACTTCGACCTGCGCCGCGACGAGCCGTACCTCGCGTACGGGGAGCTCCAGGACACCCTCAAGGTCGTCACCCGGCAGGAGGGCGACTGCCTCGCCCGCTTCGAGTGCCTGCTGGAGCAGACCCACAACGCCCTGGACCTGGCGGTGGCCTGCCTCGACCGGCTCGCCGAGCTGCCGCCCGGCCCGGTCAACCAGCGGCTCCCCAAGGTGCTGAAGGCCCCGGAGGGCCACACGTACGCCTGGACCGAGAACCCGCTCGGCATCAACGGCTACTACCTCGTCTCGAAGGGCGAGAAGACGCCCTACCGCCTCAAGCTCCGCTCGGCCTCGTACAACAACATCCAGGCCCTGGCCGTCCTGCTGCCGGGCACGCTGGTCGCCGACATGGTCGCCATCCTCGGTTCGCTCTTCTTCGTCGTGGGCGACATCGACAAGTAGCGCCGGCGACAGGGCGCACTGAGACACTGGGGCCATGTCCTCTTCTCCCCGCCGCGCCTGCCCGAGCTGCGGGCGCGACTGCGCCGTCACCGCCGGGCGGATCGCCCGGCACGATCCGCCGTCCCACCGGGGGGAGATGGTCTCCTGCCCCGGCTCGCGGGCGCGGGTGGTGCTGGGTGCGTCGGCGCCGGTGCTGGACGGGTTCACGCTGCCCGGCCTGCCGGGCCAGCTCCCGCTGTTCTGAAGGCGGGCCCGGCGCAGCTCCCCTGAGCCGGGGTCAGTCCGCGGGGACGGGCCGCGGGGCGTCCGGGGCGCCGCGCAGGACGTCCACCAGGCTGGAGGTGCTGTCCGCGCCCCGCCCCTGGGCCACCGCACGCCGGAACAGCTCCGCGTGCGCCGCCATCACGCCCGTGTCGACGCCCGCGGCAGCGAGCGTGTGCCGGATGTGCTCGACGCTCTCCAGGCACATCGTCAGCCGGTCTACGTCCCCGACGTGTTCGCCGGCGTCGACCCGCGGCGCGTAGAACTCCTGGAAGCCGCGCATGCTGTCGGCCGTGTACGTGGCGTACGGCAGGAAGTCCGCGGCGGAGAGGCCGTTGGCCTTGGCCAGCGCCGCCGCCTGCCAGTAGCCGGTCATCGAGGTCCAGAACACCACCATGTTGATCTGGTAGTAGAGCGCCGCGATGCCCGGGTCCTCGCCCCGGAAGTCCGTACCCGTCAGCACGGAGAGCAGCTCCCGCTGCTCGTCGAAGAGCTCACGGGGCCCGCTGTAGAAGCCGGACGACTCCGGCTTGCCGATGCCGGAGGGCGGGACGTTCATCATGCCGACCAGATAGGCCGCCCCGCGCTCCCCGGCCCAGCGGGCGGCGTCGCGCACCTTGTCCGGCACGTCGGCGGACAGGTTGACCACCACCCGGCCGCGCAGGGCGGCCTGCGCCTCCGGCTCGGCGAACGTCGCGTACATCGCGGCCGTGTCGATCAGGCTCAGCACCACCGGACCGTCGGCGGCCAGGGCCTGCGCCACGCTCCCGGCCCGCCGCGCACCCCGCCCGACGAGGGCGTCCGCCCTGCTCGCGGTGCGGTTCCAGACGGTGACCTCGTACCCGGCGTCCAGGTACGCGCCGGCCATGGCCTGCCCCATCGGCCCCAGCCCGATCACCGTCACTGCCTTCGCGCCCTTGCTCATGCCCGTACCTCTCCCCTGACACAGTGGACTAGAACGAACGCTCTATCCAGCGCTCGGTGCGACCGTAGCACGAGAGCTAGAGCGAACGCTCTATTTAGCAGAAGGGGTACGATCGGCCGCATGCCAACGACCTCCGCCACGCCGCCGCAGCCGGTGCACGGCACCCGGGAACGCCTCGTCAGGACCGCCTCCCGGCTGCTCCAGCACCAGGGGTACGAGAACGCGCCGATCAAGCAGATCGTGCGCGAGGCGGAGGCGACGCTCGGCTCGCTCTACCACTTCTTCCCCGGCGGGAAGCAGGAACTGGCAGTGGCCGCGATCCACTTCGGCAACGAGGAGTTCGCGCTCCTGCTGAAGGAGGGACTCGACTCGCGCGAGGACGCGGCGGAGGCGGTGGAGGCGGTGGCGGTGCTCCTCGCGGAGGCCCTGCACACCTCTCAGTGGGCGGACGGCTGCCCGGTGACGGTCACGGCGCTGGAGACCCTGGGCCGGCTCCCGGACGTCCAGGCGGCCTGCGCGGAGGCCTTCCGCGCCTGGCAGGACCTCGTGGCACAGAGGCTGCTCGCCGCGGGCATCGCGGAATCCGAGGCCCGCGACCTCGCCATGACGGTGATCAACACGCTGGAGGGTGCCGAGATGACGGCCCAGGTCACGCAGAGCGAAGCGCCGCTGCGGACCGCGGGCCGCCATCTCTCCCGGCTGGTGGCCGGCTCGCTGCCCCGCGGGGCAGCGTCGGTCTGACAGGTGGGTCGGACCTGTGTGTCAGACAGGTGGGTCGGACCGGTGGGTCAGACCGCTCAGACGGTGCCGCAGTCCGAGATGACGATCTTCTTGGCGGTGGAGCCGGAACGGCTGCCGAGCGCCTCGATCGCCTTCACGACCTCCATGCCCGAGACGACCTCGCCGAAGACGACGTGCTTGCCGTCCAGCCAGTCGGTCACGATGGTGGTGATGAAGAACTGCGAGCCGTTGGTGTTCTTGCCCGCGTTGGCCATGGACAGCAGGCCCGGCTTGGTGTGCTTGAGCTGGAAGTTCTCGTCGGCGAACTTCTCGCCGTAGATGCTCTTGCCGCCCGTGCCGTTCTGGTTGGTGAAGTCACCGCCCTGGAGCATGAAGTCCGGGATGACGCGGTGGAACGGCGAGCCCTTGTAACCGAAGCCGTTCTGGCCGGTGGCCAGCTCGCGGAAGTTCTGGGCCGTCTTCGGAACGACGTCGTCGTACAGCTTGAACTCGATACGGCCGAGCGGCTCGCCGTTCGCGGTCACCTCGAAGAAGACGTTCTGGCTCATTGCTCTGCTCCTCTGGATTCGAATGGTCGCACCCGAGCATAGGAGACATCCGCGACCTGCCACGGCACCGGAGGACACTCCGGGGCCACCGTGGCGGTCGGGCTGCAGGTCGCTCCTAGGAGATGGCCGTGCGCAGCAGGGCCACGTCGATCGGTTCCGTCTCGTCGTGTTCCGTCAGGTCGATGACCTGGCCGATCGCCTGGTGGCCTTCGGCGCGTGGCTTGAATTCGGGGTCCGGGGACTCGGCCTTGTGAGCGGCGAGGACCTCCGCGCCCACGACGTCCGCAAGATCTTCGTTCTGCACGGCCTCGATGGCCGCCTTCGCCTGCGCCGCGGTCTTCGTTCCGAAGAAGTCGAACCCGCCCTCGACGCGCGACGCCGTGCGGCGGGCGGGGACGTACGGCTCGACGGACGTGGCCGCGGGGGCGGTCCGCCGCGCGGGAAGCGGCGCCGCGGGCGGGGCGGGGGCGGGGGCCGGGAGTGCCGCGCGGGCGGCCGCCGGGCGGGTGTGCTCCTGCGGCTTCGCCTTCCCCTGCGCCTTCTCCTGGGCCCTCTCCTGGCCCTTCTCCTGGGCCTCTTCCTGCGCCGTGCGGGCGAGTGCCGCCAGGGCCGCATTGGCCCGTGCATAGCCGACGGGGGTGGGCGCGCCGCTGCCGGTGCGCTCCTCCGAGACGGCGGGCAGTTCCCTGGCCCCTGCCGGCGCGGTGGACTCCATGGCCAGCAGGCGGCGGCGTTCGAGAGCGCTCGCGCGCTCGGTCTCCGCCGTCGCGTACCGGCGCAGCAGCTCGGCGTGCTCGCCGCGCAGGCCTGCCAGTTCGACGCGCTTGGCCCGCAGCTTGCGGTCCAGCTTGGCGCGCAGCTTGCGGGACTCCTCCAGGTCGGTTTCCAGTTCCGCGATGCGGTCTTCGGTACGCCACTCGTCGCGGACCCGCTCCCGCGCCAGCTCGGCCACGCGCCGGCCCGCCGCCCGGTCCCAGCCGCGCATGACGACGGCCCCGGTGAGCCCGGCGGCCGCGGTGAGCGCGACCAGCAGCCGCAGCGCCAGGGGTTCCGCGAGCAGCCAGGCGGCCGCGGCACTGACGACCGAGACGGCGGCTATCGCCGACGGGGTCAGCAGCCTGTGCAGGGGAGGTGATTGGCGGTGGCGTCCACGTGGCATGGCCTGAAATTTACAGTGCGTAGACCACGCGTGGGGCAACCGCCCGGCAATCTGTTTCCAGGCGGTTACCCCACAAGTTCGTCACAATCGGGCGGCTACTTCTTCAGCAGGCCCTTCGACTCCAGATACGCCTTCGCGACATCGGCCGGCTTGGCGCGTTCCGCATCCACCTTCCGGTTCAGCTCCACGAGATCGGCGGTCGTCAGCACCTTGGTGATCCTGTCGAGAGCCGCCGCGATCTCCGGGCTTCCGGCGTCCTTCGCATTCACGACGGGGAGGACGTTGTCGGCATTCTGGAGCTTCTTGTCGTCCTCGAGCAGGACGAGACCGAAGCTGTCCAGCGTCGCGTCCGTGGTGGTGGTCAGGACGAGCTGGTCGACCCCGTCCTTGACGGCCTGCTTGGACTGCGGGGTACCGACTCCCTTGGGGTCAATACCGGAAACGTCGATTCCGTATGTCGACTTGAGACCCACGGCGCAGAACGGACGCACGGCGCATTCGTCACCCGCCGCGATCTTCACCTTCAGCTTGGACTTGCTCAGGTCCGAAAGGGTCTTCAGGTTGCTCTTCTGCGCGAAGTCCTTGCTGACCGCGAAGGCGTTCTGGTCGACCGCCTCGCCCGCGGGCAACGCCTTCAGTCCGAGCGGCCCCGCGAGTTTCTCCAGCGCCGCGACCGTCGCCGCGGCGTCGCTCGACGCGACCGGCTTCTGCTCGGGCGCCTTCGGCCCGTTCACCTTGGCGTTGAGGAATTCCGCGAGCGTCGCCGCGTACTCCGGTACGACGTCGATCTCGCCCTTCTCCAGCGCCGGTTCGTACAGTTCCCGGTTGGCGACGGTCGTTATGGACGTGTCGTAGCCGGCGTCCTCCAGCACCTGCGCGTACAGCTCGGCCAGGACGTTCGACTCGGTGAAGCCGGCCGACCCGATGACCAGCGAGCCCTTCTCGCCGGCGTCCGCCTGCGTGCTGGTGCCGCCGTCCTTCGTCTTCTCCAGGCTGTCGCCGCCGCACGCGGCGAGCGAGCCGGTCAGCGCCAGCACACCCAGGGCCGCGCCGAGGACACGCGAAGTCTTGCTCATCGGAACTCCGTTCGGGGAAGGGGCAACAAATGTCCGGGGGGCAGGGGTCAGCGGCGCGCCGGGGCGAGCAGCCGGTCCGCGGCCACCAGCGCGCCCTCCACCAGCAGCGCCAGCAGGGCCACCAGCAGCGCGCCCGCGACCACCTGCGGGGTGTTGTACGTGTTGAAGCCTGCCGTGATGATCCGGCCCAGGCCGCCCTGACCGACCATCGCGGCGATCGTGGCCGTCGCGATCACCTGGACTGCGGCCGAGCGCAGGCCCGTCATCACCAGCGGCCGGGCCAGGGGCAGTTCCACCTGGCGCAGCAGCTGCCCGCCCGACATGCCCATGCCGCGCGCCGCCTCGACGACCGACCGGTCGACCTCGCGCATGCCCACGTAGGCGTTCGTCAGCAGCGGCGGTACGGCGAACAGCACGAGCGCCGTCACCGTGGGAACGTACCCGGCGCTGCGCAGCGGCGAGACCATGAACAGCGCCAGGACCGCGAAGACCGGCACGGCCCGGCCCACGTTGGAGATGTTGACCGCGAGGGCTCCGCCCTTGCCGAGGTGGCCGAGCCAGAGGCCGACCGGCAGGGCCACGGCGCACGCGATCAGCAGGGCCAGCCCGCTGACGTACGCGTGCTCGGCGAGCCGGTGCCACACCCCGTTCTCCCCCGACCAGTTCGCCCCGTCGGCCAGCCAGTCCCCGGCCTGTCCCAGCACGCCCACCGCTCAGTCCCCCTTCGCCGCGGAGACCCGCGTCCACGGTGTGACCAGCCGCTGGAAGCCGAGCAGCAGCAGGTCGGCGACGACGGCCAGCAGCACGCACAGCACGGAGGCCGTCAGCACCTGGGCCTTGAACGAGCTGTTCACCGCGGGCGCGATCAGGTTCCCGAGCCCGCCCTTGCCGACGATCGAGCCGACCGTGGTCAGTGCGACCGTGGAGACGGTGACGATCCGGACGCCGGCGAGCAGCGCGGGCAGCGCGAGCGGGAGTTCCACCTGCCACAGCAGCCGCCCGGGTCCGTACCCCATGCCGCGCGCGGCTTCCCGTACGTCCTCCGGTACGGCTTCCAGGCCCGCGAGCACGTTGCGGACGAGGATGGTCAGCGAGTAGAGGACCAGGCCGGTCACCACGAGCGCCGCCGACAGGCCGAACACCGGCAGCAGCAGGGAGAACATGGCCAGCGAGGGGATCGTGTAGAGCAGGGTGGTCAGGCCCAGCACGGGCGCGGCCCAGCGGCGCCCGCGGCGGGCGAGCAGTGCGAGGGGCACGGACACGGCGATGCCGATGAACACCGAGACCGCGGTGATCCACATGTGTTCGACGGTGGCGTCGGTGAGCTCCTGGCTGCGCGAGGTGACGTACTCCCAGCAGATCCAGTCGTTCGCCACCAGGCAGTTCTGCCCGGCCATGCCGTCACCCCCGTCACGCACGCGTGGTCCACACCAGCGAGTCGTGATCGACCATAACCCCCGGCACGGCCTTTGACGTCGATCCTTCGCACGGGGGCAACATGCCCTTCACACATCCCGGCGGGCCCTGCGCAAAGATGGGGGTGTGATCCGATTCGAGCATGTGACCAAGCGCTACCCGGACGGGACCACCGCCGTCGAAGACCTGTCCTTCGAGGTGGCGGAGGGCGAACTGGTCACGCTCGTCGGCCCTTCGGGCTGCGGCAAGACGACCACGATGAAGATGGTCAACCGGCTCATCGAACCCACCGGCGGCCGCATCCTGCTGGCCGGCGAGGACATCGCCGCCGCGGACCCGGTCGAGCTGCGACGCCGGATCGGATACGTCATCCAGCAGGTCGGCCTGTTCCCGCACAAGACCGTGCTGGAGAACACCGCGACCGTCCCCCAACTGCTCGGCACCGGCCGGGCCGAGGCGCGGGCTCGCGCCGCCGAGCTGCTCGATCTGGTGGGACTGGACCCCGAGGTGTACGGGAAGCGTTATCCGGAGCAGCTCTCGGGCGGGCAGCGGCAGCGGGTGGGCGTGGCCCGCGCGCTGGCGGCCGATCCGCCGGTGCTGCTGATGGACGAGCCGTTCGGCGCGGTCGACCCGGTGGTGCGCGAGCACCTGCAGAACGAGTTCCTGGCGCTGCAGAAGTCCGTCCGCAAAACGATCCTGCTGGTGACGCACGACCTGGAGGAGGCGGTCCGCCTCGGTGACCGGATCGCCGTCTACGGGCAGGGAACCATCGAGCAGTTCGCACCCCCGGCCCAGGTGCTGAGCACGCCCGCCACTCCGTACGTGGCGTCCTTCGTCGGCTCGGACCGCGGTCTGAAGCGGCTCGCGGTGACGGCGGTGGCGAAGGAGGACCTGGAGCCGGCGGCGGACGGCGCGGGATCCCTGCCGTCGGTGGAGCTCGGCGTCTCGCTGCGGCAGGCGCTGGCGCTGCTGCTCCAGGAGGACTCGGGGCGGATCGCGGTGACGGACCCGGATTCGGGGGAGCGGCTCGGCGTGCTCACGCCGGAGGCGGTCCACCGGGCCCTGCGCCGGGCGGGTGCGGGGGACGGCACCTCCTCCGTCTGACGCCGGGCTCGACGGGCGACGCCCCGGACGGCAGTGCCGTCCGGGGCGTCGCGCGTGGACCGCGGTCCGGTGCCGGTCAGGGTGCCAGACGGTAGGCGTGCGTGATCGCCTCGGTCACGGTGTTGCCGTCGGTGTCCCGCAGGGCCACCTTGAACGACGCCGACGTGGCGCCCGCCGGGTGGCTGACGCGGACCGAGCGGACGCCCTTCGCATCGGTGGTCACCGGGAGCTTCACCCAGGTCGCGCCGTTGTCGAAGGTGACCTGCGCGGCGAGCGCGGCCAGCTTGCCGGCGGCGGCGGCCGCCCCGCTGACGACGAGCGGCACGGTGAGGGCCGTACCCGTCTTCACGGTGCCGTTCAGCGGGACCGCGGGGGCCAGCCGTACGGTCGAGAGCGGCAGCGCCTGCAGGCGCCCGTCCGCCGGGCGGGCGGAGCCGAACGTCCAGGCAACGGCCACCTTGCTGCTGGTGACCGTGTCCTTCGCGGACCGGGTGGCCTCCATGTACAGCGTGTACGGGGCCTTCCCGGCCGGGACCTCGGCGGTGAGCACGCCCGGCTTGCCCTGGGCGATCACGGTGCTGCCGCTGGTCAGACGCGAGAAGCCGCCGGTGACGACGGGACGGCTGCGGTGCCCGGCGCCGTCGGCGAACATCGGCACCGACACCTCGATGGAGTCGTACGAACGGCGCGCTCCGGTGCCGCCCTGCCCGCTGAGGTCGGGGCCGACGACGGCCCCGCCGACGGTGGTGGCGTGGCGGCTGCCCGCCGCGTACGTCTGCGGCCCCAGGGTGTGGCCCAGCCGCTCCTCGCCCTCGGGTCCGAGCTGGCTCACGCGCCAGGTCCAGCGCTGCCCGGCGGTGGTGACGTACTGCCGTGCCGTGGCCGGGAGGGCGTACACCGTCTCCAGCTGGTACCCGGCGGTCCAGCCGTCCTCGGCGGCCTCGGGGCGGCCGGATACCGCGGCCTTGACGCCCCGTGCCGAGGCGGCCAGGCCGAGGTTCACCTCGGCGAGCTCCTTCTGCGCGACGGCACGGGTCAGGCCGGTGAAGAAGCGTCCGGTCTGCGGGAAGAACATCCGGTACTCCGCGCTGCGGCCCTCCTTGCCCGGGACCTGCCACAGACCGCTGAACTGCGTGTGGAACGACGGGGCCTCGGGGCCGAGGTGGGCCGTGAGCAGGTAGGAGGCGTCACCGACGGACCAGGACGTCGACAGGTTGCCCAGGAAGTCCTGGTAGCTGATGGCCGCCTCGGTCAGCTTGGCGGCCGGGTCGGGGGCGGTGACCTTGAACGGCTTGGCCTGGCGCGCGTCCACCACGATCGTGGTGTCGGCGTTCAGGTTCACGGTGGGCTGGACGAAGCTGGCGTACTTCCCGCCGTGCTCGACCGTGGACTCCAGCGTGTACCGGCCGCGCGGCAGCCGCGTGGTCACGCTGGCGCCGTTCGGGTTCACCAGCGTACGCCGCGACAAGTCGGTGTGCATGAGGACGGAAGTGGAATATGCCTTCGACTCCTTTCCGTCCAGGCCGATGTGCTTGACCGTCAGGTTGTAGCCCGGCCCTTCGCGGTAGACCACGAAGGCCGTCCGCACCGACCGGCCGCCCCCCGCCGCGACCACGGCGCCGCCGTAGCCGCCATCGAGGGAGCCGAGGCGGGTGTTGACGGTGACCTTGGTGCTGGCGGTGCCGCCCGCGGGCACGGTGAGCTTGGTGTCCTTGAGGGTGACCATCCCCGCCGGCGCCGCCTTGCCCGCCGGATCGGCGGCCGCGGTGGTCAGGTTCAGCGTGACGGCTGCCGTGCCGAGGTTGCGGTAGGCCACGGTCCGGGTGACCGGGGCGTCGTCGCCGTGGGGGTACAGGGCGGTGCCGAAGTCCAGGGTGCCGGACTCGGGGACCACGGAGGTCTTGACGGCGCGCGCGAGGTCCACGCGGCCGGATCCCATCCGGTACGGGCGCACGTCGGACGCCGCCGAGGCCGACCCGGTCAGGGCCGCCTTGAGGCGGGCACCGGTCCAGGTGGGGTGCTGCTGCTTCAGGAGGGCGGCCGCGCCCGCGACGTGCGGGGTGGCCATCGAGGTGCCGCTCTTGGTGGTGTAGCCGCTCGCCGGGGGCGCGGCCAGGGCCGTGGAGGCGGCGGCGAGGATGCCCACGCCGGTGGCGCTGACGTCCGGCTTGGCGAGGCCGGCAGCCGTGGGGCCGACGCTGCTGTTGGAGGCGCGCAGGCCCTGCTTGTCCGACGAGGCGACCGTCAGGGCGGCCTCGGCGGAGCCGGGCGAGGTGATCGTGCCCTCGCCCCCCTTGCCTTCGTTCCCCGCGGCGACGACGAACAGGGCCTTGGAGGAGAGGCTTGCGATGGCGGCCTCCATCGGGTCCTCCCCCTGGGCGTCCGGCCCGCAAATGCTCATGTTGACGACCGTGGCGCCCTGGTCGACGGCCCACTGCATGCCCGCGATGATCCCCGACGAGGTTCCGGGCCCCTGGTCGCCGAGCACCTTGGCGTCGATGATCTTTACGCCGGGGGCGACTCCCTTGAGCCGGCCGGCGGACCGGGCCCCTGAGCCGCCCAGGATGGAGGCCACGTGGGTGCCGTGGCCGTGCCGGTCCTTGGTGTCGGGCGAGGCCGTGAAGTTCTTCTCCACGATCTCCACGCCCTTGAGGTCCGGATGGGTCTGGTCGACGCCGGTGTCGAGGACCGCGACCTTGACGCCCTTGCCGGTGTACCCGGCCTGCCAGGCGGCCTTCGTGCCGATCTGCGGGACGCTGACGTCCAGCGCGGGCCGCATCACCGCGTCGAGCCAGACCCGGCTGATCTCCGGCGCCGCGGCGGCGAATCCGGTCGCGGGACGCCCCGTACCGGAGCCCGTGCCCGTGCCCGCGGTGACGGCCGACCAGAGCTGCCGGGCGTTGCCCTTCGGCGTGCTGAACGCCTCTCCGGAGACGGCCGGCAGAGTGCGCCGCTCGCGGGCGAGCCCCGCGAACCGGTCCGGGCCCGCGGCCATGCCCTGGGCCCCGCGGTAGCCGACGATCAGCGGCAGCGAGCTGCGGCGCGCGTCGTCGTAGCCGTCCGCGATCAGACGGGTGACGTCGAAGAGGGCCCGGTCCAGAACGCCCCGGTCCACGAGCCGCTGCGCGTCCAGCGGGACGACGTACGTGTGTCCGGCCTCGCGCCGGACCGCGATCGGCGTCTTCTCGCGGCCCTCGCCGCGGACCAGCCGGACGACCGAGCCGTCCGCGGCGACGACCACGCGGTCGCCGGTGATCAGCGTGACGGTCGCCGTGCGGCCCTGCGGTGCCGCCGGGGCCCGCCCGGCGGCGGGCCGCTTCTCCCGCGCCGCTCCCCCGGGGGTGCCCCCCCACAACGTTCCAGCCACGGGGGAGGGCACAAAAGGCGACCCCGGTCTTCACACT